>JBILYE010000263.1:0-4761 GCA_044377925.1 Caulobacter sp.
CTCGAGGCCCGGGTGCCGCCCGGGGCCGGCCGGGTCGCGGTCCTGCTGCGCAAACTGCAGGGTGAGATCCGCGCCGCCTATCCCGACCTCGTCGCCCGCCGCGCCTTCCTGCGCTCGGTCTTGTCGGCCGAGGCGGCGGACGCGGCCATGGCCGGCGACATGCCTCGGGCCGAGGCGCTTCTTCGGGCCCATATCGGCCGCGGCGAGGGGCCGATCGGGCGGTTGACCTTTGTGGCCGGGCGGGGTCCGGGCGACCTCCTGACCCTGCGGGCCTCCCGCGCCCTGGCAGAGGCCGATGTGCTCTGCGCCGACCCCGACACGGACGCCTCGGTGCTGGCCCTGGCCCGGCGCGACGCCGGCCGGCTTGGTCCCGAGCAATGTGATCCCAAGTCGCTGGCCGCCCTGGTCCGGGCCGGCCGCCAGGTCGTTCGGATCATCACCCGCGCGCCGGATGTCTCCACCCTGCGGGCCCTGGCCGCCGAGGACGTCATGGTCGAGGTCATGCTGGCGGCGCCCGGTACATGATGTCGGGAACCTGATGCTGGGCCTCACCCCTCAGGATCTCGAGATCGTCCTGTTGTCGCTGCGTGTAGCGGCCGTCGCCACCCTGTTCGCCCTGCCGCTGGCCTTTGCGGCGGCCTACGCCCTCGCCAGAGGCCGGTTCTGGGGACGCGGCCTGCTCGACGCCCTGATCCACCTGCCGCTGGTGTTGCCGCCGGTCGCGACCGGCTATGCCCTGCTGCTGCTGCTCGGCCGCCAGGGCCTGCTCGGGGAGCCGTTGTCGAAACTGGGTATCGTGCTGGCCTTTGACTGGACCGGCGCCGCCCTGGCCGCCGCGGTCATGGCCTTTCCCCTGATGGTCCGACCCATGCGCCTGTCCATCGAGGCCATCGCGCCCCAGGTCGACCAGGCCGCCCGCACCCTGGGGGCAGGAAGCTGGGCGCGGCTTACCCGCGTGACCCTGCCCCTGGCCCTGCCCGGCGTGGCGGCCGGAGCGGTGCTCGGTTTCGCCAAGGCGCTCGGCGAGTTCGGGGCCACCATCACCTTCGCGGCGGCCATTCCAGGGGTCAGCCTTACGCTGCCGTCAGCCATCTACCAGGCCATCCAGACGCCGGGGGCGGAGCAGAGGGCCGCCGCCCTCTGCCTGGTGGCGGCGCTGATCGCGGTGACAGCGGTCATCGGCGCGGACGCCCTGACCCGTTGGGCGTTGAAAAGAGCCGGCGGCTAAGGGAAACGGGGACACGTTGAGATCGCGGATTTCAAGGTGTCCCCTCTTGGGCCACTCAGAAGTCCAGCGACCGGCCCCGGGTTTCCTTCAGGAACAGCAGCGTCGACAGCACGCTGATGCCGGTGAAGAAGATGGGATAGGCAAGGCCGGCGTAGATGTTCCCCGTCGCCGCCACGATGGCGAAGGCGCTGAAGGGAACAAAGCCGCCGACCCAGCCTGTTCCGACGTGATAGGGCAGGGACAGGGCCGTGTAGCGCACGCGGGTCGGGAACATCTCGACCAGGGCCGAGGCCTGCGGCCCATAGAGGGCCGTGGCGGCGATGGTGAAGACCATCAGGACCCCGAACAGGCCCCAGAAGTTGATCCGCTCCGGATCGGCCGTCAGCGGATAGCCGGCATCGGCCAGGGCGGCTTTCAGGCGCTCCTCGACTCCGGTCTTGACCGTCTTCAGCTGGGCCTTGTCGAGGCCGCCGCCTTCGACGCTGACCACCTCATTGTCACCGATCCTGACCCTGGCCAGGGAGCCGACCGGGGCCGCCTCGTTGTCATAGGAGATGCCGTTGTTGGCCAGGAAGCTCTTGGCGATGTCGCAGCTGGTGACGAAGGCCGTCTTGCCGACGGGGTCGAACTGCAGCGAGCAGGCGGCCGGATCGGCGATCACCACCACCGGCGTCTTGCGGGCAGCCTCGGCAAGTCCCGGGTTGGCGTACTGGGCCATCATGTGGAAGCCGGGCAGGAAGGCCAGCAGGGCCAGCACCATGCCAAACCACATCACCCACTTGCGGCCGTAGCGGTCCGAGAGCCAGCCGAAGAAGACGTACATCGGGGCCGAGGCGATGGTGACCACCATCATCAGCTCATTGACCGTCGCGGCCGGCACCTTGAGGAACTTCTCGAGGAAGACCGGGGTGTAGAAGAAGGCGCAGTACCAGACGGCGCCCTGCGCGAACATGATGGCCAGCAGGGCGATGAGGACCAGCTTGAGGTTCTTCCACTGGCCGAAGCTCTCTCGGAAGGGATGCTGCGACTGCTCGCCGGCGTCCTTCAGCTTCTTGAAGCTGGGGCTTTCCGACAGCTTCATGCGCATGAAGATGGAGATGGCCAGCAGACCCGCCGACAGCAGGAAGGGAATGCGCCAGCCCCATTTGGCGAACTCGGCCTCGCCCAGCACCGTGCGGGTGGCGAGGATGACGCCCAGGGCGCCGATGAGGCCGAGCGCCGCCGATGACTGGATCCAGCCGGTCATCTGGCCGCGCTTGTTCGCCGGCGCGTGCTCGGCGACGTAGATGGCGGCCCCGCCGTACTCGCCGCCGAGCGCCGTGCCCTGCAGGATCCGCAGGATGATCAGCAGAATGGGGGCGATGATCCCGGCCCCCTCGTAGGTCGGCAGGAGGCCGATGGCGAAGGTGGCCCCGCCCATCATGGTCACCGTGACCAGGAAGGCGGCCTTGCGTCCGACCTTGTCGCCCATCCGCCCGAAGATCAGGGCCCCGAGCGGCCGGAAGGCGAAGCCGGTGCCGAACAGGGCCAGGGCCGCGATCAGGGCGGCGGTCTCGTTCAGGCCGGTGAAGAAGACCTTGGAAATGATCCCGGCCATGCTGCCGAAGATGAAGAAGTCGTACCATTCGAAGGCCGTGCCGGCCGCGCTGGCGGCCACGACCGTGGTCATGGGTGTGGTTTCTTCCGGCGCTTCCGGCGCCGTTTCAGCAGTCTGGTCGGTCATACACATCCTCCCCCGAGGGTCAGCAAGGGAGGAGGTCTAGCACTGCAACCACGCCATGCGAAAGCGCCTCAGGCGACGGCGCTTTGCGGAAGGTCGTCAGGAGAGGCCCGGTCGCCCCCAAGGTGAGCGGGCCCATCCGTAACCTCCGGTTCGACCGTAACGGATGAGGCCGGGAGGCTGGCTCAGAACCGGACCATCGTGGTCAGCGTGGCCGACCGGGTGTCACCCGGAACGGCCCAGCCGAAGCCGGCGCTGGAGCGGATGTTGGTGTAGTACTCTTGGTCGGTGAGGTTCTTGACGTTGAGCTGCAGCCCGACGCGGTCGTTTATGGTCCAGGTGACCGCCGCGTTGAGCAGCCAGTAGTCGTCCGAATACATCTGCGGCGCCGCGGCGGCGCCACGCTGGAAGCTGTACTCACCGGCGTAGTTGGCGCCGGCTCCGACCAGCCATTGCGCGTTGATCTGCCAGCTGGTCCAGACGTTGAAGGCGTGCTTCGGCGTCAGCGGGATCGGGTCGCCCTTTAGGAAGTCGACGTCGTTCGGCGGCAGGGCCGTCGAGGCGACGTTCTGCAGGATCTCGCTGTCGAGGTAGGTGTAGTTGGCGATCACCGTCCAGCTGGGCAGGATCTTGCCGCTGACGCCGACGGTGGCCCCTCGCACGCGGCTTCTGCCGTCCTGTTGCTGTACGGGGATGGCCGGGTCGTTCGAGGCCAGCCTGATCTTGCTGCGCTCGTTCTGGAAGACGGAGCCGGTCAGCGACAGGCGACCGTCCAGCAGGTCCCACTTGGTCCCCAGTTCCCAGATCTCGCCTTCTTCCGGATCGAGGTCGCAGTTCCGGGCGGTACCGGTCAGGGCGCAGCCACTGTTGACGGTGGCCTGGGACGGGGTGCTGACGTTGCCGTAAGCCAGGTAGATCGACCCGTTCTCCATCGGCTTGAACACGCCGCCCATGCGATAGGAGACGAGTTTTTCCGCATTGCGTGCTGTCGGGGCTGTGGTGATCACCGGGTTGGCCGGCGAGGCCGGATAGGGAGTGGCGATGGTGGCCGAGGTGAACTCGCCTTCGTTGTTCTCCCAGCGGATGCCGGCGTTGATCGACAACATCGGCGAGAACTCGATGTTGTCGAAGGCATAGATGGCCTGGTTGGTCAGCTCACCGTCATTGACGGCGGTCCTGATGTCGTTGACCGGGCCCGTCCAGAGATTGTCCGGGTTGGCGATGTCCATGTTCGGCAACGCCGGATTCGGCGTCGCGCCGAGCGGGTTACGCAGCACGTTGCCGCCCTGGAAGTCGTAGGTTTCGTTGGCGAAGGAGACGCCGACGATCAGGTTGTGCTTCACCGAACCGGTGTTGAATTTCCAGTTCAGATCGGTCTGGTTGACGAGCTGGGTGTTGGAGGTGTCGCGCAGGTTGCCGCGCGGCCCGCTCAAGCTGTACTGGCCGGACGTGGCGCAGGCGGCGCCGGTCTGGGCGTTTAAACCGCTGGCCAGGCACCAGGTCCCCTGCGGCGGATTGACGATCAGGAACTGGTCGACCTTCAGATAGCGGCTGGTGTTGGTCAGGATCAGGGTGTCGCTGAACGCGTGCCGGAACCTGAAGGTGGCGCTGTCGACCGTGATCTCCTGGGTGTCGAGATTGCGGTAGCCGTAGTAGCTCGACGGATCGACGCCCGGCAGAGGACCATTGAGGAAGGCGCCCGAGGCATAGGGGACGCCGTAGCGCGGGGTGTTTTCATCTTCCTGGTGGAACAGGGCGATGGTGAACTCGGTCTTGCCCCCAAGGCCGAACGTCACGGAGGGGGCGATGCCCC
>JBILYE010000264.1:0-4744 GCA_044377925.1 Caulobacter sp.
AAGGTCAGCAGGCTGACGAAGGGGTGCATGGCCCGGGCCATCAGCGACAGCGGCCGGGCGACGATGCCGGCGATGGTCTCCGGATAGATCATGGCGAAGCGCTTGGGGGCCAGCTCGCCGAGCACCAGGGAGAAGTAGGTCAGCACCACGACAACGATGCCGGTGGCGATGATGTGGCTGTATTCGGCAATGACCGGGTACCTGGCGAAGGTCTTGGCCAGTTCCTCGGCGATGGTCGCCTGGCCGTAGGCGCCGGCCAGGATGCCGATCAGGGTGATGCCGACCTGCACGGCCGACAGGAAGCGGGTCGGGTCCTCGGCCAGCCGCAGCGCCTCGGCGGCGCCCTCGTCACCTTTTTCAGCGCGGGACTGGAGCTTGGCTTTTCGGGAGGAGACGACCGCCAGTTCAGACATGGCGAAGACGCCGTTGAGCACCACGAGGAGCAGAACCACGGCGCAGGCGATGAGGAGCATTGTCTCTGGTCAGGCGACGGGGCGCAGAATGCCCCACGGCGGGGAGCATAGGGGGTGATCGCTCGCAACGCGAGGACGCGTTGTCATTAAGCAGGGCGCATTTGCAGGGGAAGGGCGCAGCGGTTCGCGTCGAGATTGTGATTGACCGCCTGGGCGGCGCCGTTGGTTAATGCGCGGCGTGGGTCAGGAAGGGGCAAGCGATGGACGAGATCTGCCGGGCCGAGGGTGATCCGGCCACCGGCTTGAAGATCGATCCCCGCTGTCGCTGGATCGACACCGGGGTCGATGTGGTGGCTGGTCAGACGCTGAGCTTCGAGGTCGATGGCTGGTGGGTCGACCTGTTCATCCCGACCGATGCCGACGGGTTCGACTTCAATCCGGCCGGGCTGCTCGGGGGACGCAGATGCCCGCGGTTTCCGTGGCTGGCCCTGCTGGTAGCGCTGGACCGCGATCTGTCACAGGTCTTCATGATCGGCGACGGACCGGCGCGGCAGACGTTCGAGAGACCCGGGCGACTGTTCGTCTTCGCCAACGACAATGATCACAGCTTCGCCCGCGGAAACAATTGGGGCGAGGTGATCCTGAAGATCACCTGAGGCCGGGGAGCGAAGCTCACTCTTCCTCAAGCGCCAGGAACCGTTCCGCGAGCTCTTCCATCGAGCTGTCGTAGATGTCGTCCGGGAGTTGCGAGGGGGTGCAGACGGCTTCGAAGACCAGGGACATGGTGGAGGCCGGCTCGGCCGTATACCACTCCGAGGCGCCCATATCCGAGAAGACCTCCCGGTGGGTTGCGGAGAAGCCGGCGAGGGCGATGTGCCGGTAGGTCTGGGTGGCGCATTCGAAGTCTGCGACGACGACGGTGTAGTTGTAGACCCCGCCGTCGGTCCGCTCGGCCGGCTTGAAGACGGTCAGGTAGGCGGCTTGCAGGTGCTCGCCCTTGCGGCTGATCGAGCCGAGATCGACGGCGAACATCAGGTCCTTGTCGAAGCTGACGATGCGGTAGTCGCCGGCGTTGGCGGCTGTGGCTGTCAGGGTGGCGATGGCCGCCAATCCCGATGCTGCAAGCGTTCGCCAACCCATGATGCCCCCCAAAGTCAGTTCGCCGCAGAGGCTATCATGACGTGTCGCCGCAGGCCCAGAGGCGACAGGGTAAACACCCGTTAACCATAACGACCCGATGGTGAGCCTCGTTTTCGATTCCCACTCGTGAGGCTTTCCCATGAACGGCGCTGAGGTGCTTGACGTCGGTCGTGACGCCATCTGGCTGACCATCCAGCTGTCGGCGCCGGTCCTGATCGTGGGGCTGATCGTCGGGGTGGGCATTGGTCTCATGCAGGCGCTGACCCAGATCCAGGAAGCGACCCTGGTCTATGCGCCGAAGATCGTCGCCATCTTCGTCTCGCTGTTGCTGTTCCTGCCGCTGATGGGCGCGCTGATGAACGGCTTCATGAAGAATATCGCCGCCCGCATCGCCGGCATGTAGGGCGCCAGGTGGAAGCCTACGCCACCGCCGCCCAGGTCTATTCCGCCGGGCTGATCTTCGCCCGGGTCGGGGCGATGGTCATGCTGATTCCGGGGATCGGCGAGCAGAGCGTGCCGCCGCGCATCCGCCTGTCGTTCGCGCTGCTCATGTGCATGGTCCTGGCCCCGCTGGCGGCGAAGAATGTCTTCGTGCCGGCGACCATGGGCGATGTCGGCCTGCAGGTGATCCGCGAGGTGCTGATCGGCCTGACCATCGGCATGATGCTGCGCCTGTTCCTGTCAGCGCTGGCGACGGCGGGGGAGGTGGTGTCGATCCAGACCACCCTGGGGTTCGCCCAGACCGCCAACCCGATGCTGGGCCAGCCGAACGCCACCCTGTCGACCTTCCTGTCGCTGATCGGCGTGGTGCTGATCATGACCACCGACCTGCACCACATGTTCATCGGGGCCATGGTCAACAGCTACGACCTGTTCCCGCTGGGCAAGGCCGGCATTCCGGTCATCGACGCCGGGACCCTGGCGGTGCAGACCGTGGCCGGCAGTTTCGCGCTGGGCATCCAGCTGTCGGCGCCGGTGATCGTGTTTTCGCTGATCTTCAATCTGGCGGCCGGGCTGGTCGGGCGGATCATGCCGCAGTTCCAGATCTATTTCGTCACCTCGCCGCTGGCCGTGATCTTCGGCCTGTCGATCTTCGCCCTGTCGCTGGGACTGGTCGGCATGGTCTGGGTCAGCCGCTACCGCGAGCTGATCAGCGTCTTCGCCGGAACGGGGGGCTGATCCATGGCGGATGAAGACGCTTCCTCGAAAACAGAAGAACCAACAGCCAAGAAACTCGAGGACGCCCGCAAGAAGGGCGATGTCGCCAAGACCCAGGACCTGCCGCAGCTGTTCAGCCTGGCCGCGGTGGCCGGCGTGATCCTGATGGGCGGAGGCTGGCTGGCGACGGACATGACGGAAAGGCTGTTGCCGTTCATCGCCCACCCCGAGGCCATGGATTTGTCAGGCACAGGCGGCGTCGGCATCGCCCAGCAGGCGACGATGGCCGCGATGCCGGCCCTGATCGTGGTGATGGTGGCCGCGGCCCTGGCCGGGATGGCCGGCAATCTGGTCCAGCACGGCCTGCTGTTCACCGGCGAGAAGGTGAAGCCGGACTTCAAGAAGGTCAGCCCGCTCGAGGGCTTCAAGCGCATTTTCGGGCCCGACGGCCTGGTGCAGTTCATCAAGAGCTTTCTGAAGATCGTGGCGACCGGGGCGGTGACCTGGCTGGTCCTGAAGCCTCACGCCCATGAGATGCAGGCGCTGGCCGCCGCCGACCCGGCCGCCATGCTGCCGGTGACCATGGCGCTGACCAAGGCGCTGTTCTTCGCGGTGCTGTCCTTCATGCTGGTGACGGCGGGGGGCGACTGGCTGTGGCAGCGGGCGCGGTTCATGAAGCGGATGCGGATGAGCCGCGAGGAACTGAAGGACGAATACAAGCAGTCGGACGGTGACCCCCACATCAAGGCCAAGCGCAAGCAGATGCAGATGGAGGTCTCGCGCCGGCGAATGATGCAGAACGTGCCGAACGCGACGGTGGTGGTGATGAACCCGACCCACTATGCCGTGGCGCTGCGCTACGAGGCCGGGGAGACGGCGGCCCCCGAATGCGTCGCCAAGGGCATGGACGACCTGGCCCTGCGGATCCGGGCGCTGGCCGAGGAGAGCGGTGTGGCGGTCATCGAGGATCCGCCGCTGGCCCGGGCGCTGTACGCGACGACCGAGATCGATAAGGCCATCCCCGAGGCGCACTATCAGGCGGTGGCCAAGATCATCGGCTTCGTGATGAGCCAGAAGCGGGCGGCGCGGGCGACGACGCTACGATGAGCCGTTCAACCGCTTTCCTTCTCCCGGCAAGCGGGAGAAGGGCGCTGTGCGCTGCGCGCGCCGCTTGGAGTATCCTCCCGAATGAGTGATTCGATTGCCCCGAGCCTTAAGGACCCCATGGCCCGAGCGGACGTGAGCCAAAAGCGGAAGTTCCGGTTCGATCCCCTGGTGGGCGCGGCCGCGGTGTTCTTCGTGCTGGCGGTGGGGTTCGCGGCCTATCCGGCCATCGAGGCCGGGGTCGAGACCCTGGCCGGGCTGCTGTTGCTGATCGGTCTGGCGGGCGTCGCCTGCCTGGGGCTGATCGCCTTCCGCGCCTCCGGGACCACCGTCGAGGCCGATGAGGCCCCGATGCTGGAAGCCGTGGTCGAGGCGCTGCCCGAGGCGGCGGCCGTGGCCGGGCTGGACGGCAAGATCATCGTCGCCAACGACCATTGGACCGCCGAGTTTGGGGCCGGTGGCCGGCTGCCGCGCAACGGTCAGGCGGCGGGGCTCTACGGCGCCTTCAACCGCGCCCGGCGGGGGCTGCCTGCCCAGACAACCCTGAAGGTGAAGGACGGCGACCGGGATCTTTCCGTGGCGGCTCTGGGGCCGGGTCGGTTCCTGCTGCGGCTGGCGTCGGCGCAGGCGCAGGTCCTGGCGCCGACCGAGATCAGCCCAAGAGCCCTGGCGATCCCGACGGCCGACGAGGCGGGCCTGGATGCGCTGGCCGCGGCCTCGCCGTTCGGGGCGGCGCTGCTGGACGGGGCGGACGTGTTCACGGCCCGGATCGTCGAGGCCAACACGGCGCTGGGCGAGATCACCGGCGGGGCTTCCAGGCCGGGCCTGGTGTTTGGCGAACTGGTGGCCGAGAGCTCCAGGCTGGATGCCGGCCTTGGCGCCGCCGAGGGCCGGGCAGGGCCGTTCGAGGTGCGTCTGGCGCATGACAA
>JBILYE010000265.1:0-4742 GCA_044377925.1 Caulobacter sp.
GGCTGACTGCCATCGGTGATCGTCACCTCGATGGCGAGGCCCAGGTGACCAGCGACATACTCGAACAGCTTTCGCAGCTTGAGGGCGCCACGGCTGTCGCGCACCTTGGCGGTCGGACCGACGGGAAGGTCAATCAACAGGCGGCCGACGCCGGCGGCAACCTTCTTGGACAGAATGGAAGCGACCATCTGTTCGGGCGTGTCGATGCAAAGCGGTCGCTCGACCGAGATCAGCACGTCATCGGCCGGCGACAGGTTCACCCGGCCGCCCCAGGCGACACAGCCACCGGCCTCATCGACGACCCGCCGCATTTCGGTTTCCGACAGGTCGACTCTGGCCAGCACCTCCATGGTGTCGGCGGTTCCGGCCGGCGAGGTGATCGCGCGCGAGGAGGTCTTGGGAATGGTGAGGCCGTGCGCCGCGACGATGGGTACGACGATCAACGAGGTGCGGTTTCCGGGGATGCCGCCAATGCAGTGCTTGTCGACCACCAGCCGGTCGCCCCAGCTGAGGCGCGCGCCGGCGTCGATCATCCCCCTGGTGAGGTGCAAGGTCTCTTCCGGAGACATGAAGCTGGCGCAGGCGACCAAAAAGGCGGCGACCTCCATGTCGCTCCACCGATGCGCCGCCAGATCGCGGGCAACGGCGGCGCATGCGGGTCCGTCGAGGCTGAGGCCAGCGAGCTTGGAGCGCACCACCTTGAGGCTTTCCGGCGGGCGGGCTGGGAGGAGCTGCACCGCATCCCCGGCCGCCACGCCGAGCCGGCGGAACAGGGGCTGGGGCAGGCCGACTTCGTCGGCGGCCAACAGGCCCTCGTCGCCGATCATCGTCGAGGCCAGCAACGTTCGGCCGCCGGCCCGCAGTTCCACTTTGCGGGCGCCGCGCAGCCGCTCCGGCCGTAGCACCTGGCTGTGGCGCGATAGCACCACGACATTTTCGCGGAAGGTATCCAGCGCCAGTGGCCTGGCCTTGAGGACGCCGGTCGCGGCGGGCGGGGAGCCATCCATGGCCGAGATCAGGCGTTGACACGGCGCAGCGCGCGCACGGTCTGTTGAATGTCTTCAGCGCTGGCGGTCAGACGGTCATGCGGCTCAGACAGTTCAATCCGGGCCTTGAGTGCGCCAGGCAGGTGGCGTCGGAGGACGCCGAGCGCTCGCTGGGCGGCGATGAGGATCAGGTGATCGAACGCCTGCTCGGCGAAGATGCGTTCGGCCCGTCGCAAAAGCTGCGCCAGAAAGTCGGCCTCCGCCCGGTCGCAACGGTTCGGATGGAACATATGGACAGTCCCGCCCTGGGAACCGATCCAGTCCGGTCGCTCGATCAGCGGGCCGCCTCGGCGGGCTTCCTCGAACAGCCGGCCCCGGCGGCCATAGGCGACGAGGATGAGGGTTCGGCCATCCAGGATCATCGGTTCACTCCCTGGCGACGATGATGGCCAAAGCCGCGAAGGGCGCTGTGATCGAGATCAAACCGCCGGCCAGCGCCGAAGGTTAGAACGGGCCGCCCTCACAGCGGACCCTGAAGCCATGAGACACGCCGTCGTTCTCGCCCACCCCAAACGGACCAGCTTCTGCGCTTCGATCGCCAGGACCTGCGCGCGTAGCTTGCGGGACCTGGGCCACACGGTCAGCGTCCGCGACCTCTACCGCATGGATTTCGACCCGCGTCTCCAGGCCGGCGAAATTCCGGTCTACACGGGCTACGCGGCGGCGGATGTGGCGGCCGAGCGCAAGCGACTGGCGCGGATCGACAGCTTCATCTTCGTCTACCCCTTCTGGTTCAACGCCCCGCCGGCCATCCTCAAGGGCTATGTCGACCGGGTTTTCAGCATGGGGTTCGGCTACAGGCCCATGTTCGGCGGGACCGCGCCGCTGCTGGAGGGCCGGACCCTGGCCACCTTCTCGACCTCCGGCGCCCCGGAAGAATGGGTTATGGACACCGGCGCGCTGGACAATCTGATGGCGGTGTTCGACATGCACCTGGCGGCGGTCACCGGCATGACCTTCGCCGGCCATACCCACCTGGGCGGCGTGCTTTCCAGCCTGTCCGAAGACGACGCCAGAGCCCGGTTGGCGCAGGTCGAGGCGACCTTGCAGGCCCGGTTCGGGCGCCTCTCCACCGCCAAGGTGTAGTCCCTTTGGCGCCGCTTCTTGCGCGCAGGCCACGAATTTCGAACGACCGTCTTCGGCCCTGGCGATTGACCGTCGCCAAGGGAGATTTCCGACGACCGCCGTCAGCCTCAGCCCGTCCTTCGCCGCGACCGCCTCGCCGCCGACCGACGCGCTTGGTCATATCGGCGTGCGTATGACCTTCGAACCGGGCGAGGAGATCTACGTCCAGGACGATGACGCGGACATGATCTATCGCGTCATCCGCGGCGCCGTACGCACCAGTCGCCAGATCGGCGACTTCCCCGAACGGGAAACCGATCGGAACGCCCTTGCCCTTGGCCAGGCGCGCCAACGCAAATGGACCCGCCGGATGCCGGCGGGTCCATTGTCGGGTTCAGATTGTCAGCCCTTAGAAGCGGCGGGTCACGCCGGCCGAGATTACCCAGGGATCAAGGGTGACGTTGGACTTCAGGGCGCCGTTGTTGATGTCAGCGTCGGTCTCGAAGAACACCTTCTTGGCGTCCAGGTTGATCGACCAGTCGCCCTTCACGGCGATGTCCACGCCCGCCTGCAGCGCGTAGCCGAAGCCGTTGTCCAGATCGACGTCGAAGGCGTTCTTGTCTTCGCCGCCATAGAAGATCATGGCGTTGATCCCCGCCCCCACATAGGGGCTGACCCGGCCCTTGGGGTTGAAGTGGTACTGGACGGTCACGACCGGCGGCACCACCCAGGTGTCGAGCACGCGGGTCGAGCCGGCCGGCCCCTTGGCGCTGACCTCGTGCTTGCTGGTCCCGAGGATGCCCTCGACGGCGATGTTGTCCGTGAAGAAGTAGGTGAAGCCGAGGGTGGGAACGACGAAGTCGCTGACCTCGACATCCAGGCCGGTGTTGACGCCGGCGGCGGTGTAGATGTCGCCCGACTCGGAGGGAGCGACATCGCTGACCCGGGCGGTGACCAGCCAGGTCCCCTTCTCCTTGGGCGTGAAATCCTGGGCCAGCGCGGGGCCGGCGACGGCGGCGGCCAGCAGGCCGGCGGCGAAAATGGCGGTGGTCTTCATCTCGGCAATCCCCTTTTGAGGACCTTCGTTGAGGTCGCGGGGACAGTGCCACCGGCCTTCAAACAAGTGTTTGATCCCGATCAAATCTCGCCACTTAAATCCCCCGGGCATGACGGCCGGCGGCCGGGTCGAGATAGCCGTCGAAGGCGGCGCAGACCGATCGCAGCACCGGCCGGCCGGCCTCGGTCACGGTGAGCCTGGCGCCGTCGTACTTGGCCAGCCCCTCAGCGAGGAAGGGCGCGAGGCCCGACAGGGAGGCGGCGAGATCATCCACCGTCCGGTCATGGGCGCGGCAGACGGCCGGGAGATCGACGGTCAGGTTACACATCAGCCGCTCGATGATCTCGCCGCGAAAGCGGTCCTCACCGGTCAGGGCCAAGCCGCGGGCGACGGGAAGGTCGCCGGCCTCCAGCGCCTTGCGCCAGCTGAGTTCGGCCGTCTGGTTCTGGACGAAGCCCTGCGGGGTCCGGCTGATCGCCGAGGCGCCGATGCCGATCAGGGTCCCGGCCGCGTCGGTGGTGTAGCCCTGGAAGTTGCGGTGCAGACGGCCGGCGTGCTGGGCGATGGCCAGCTCGTCGGTCGGCAGGGCGTAGTGGTCGAGGCCGATGCGGACATAGCCTTCGCCGATCAGATACTCCGCGGCGGCCTCGCTCTGGTCGAGGCGTTCAACGGGGCCCGGCAGGTCCGCGTCCTTGATCAGCTGCTGGTGCGACTTCATCCACGGCACATGGGCGTAGCCGAACAGGGCCAGCCGTTCGGGCCGCAGGGTGAGGACCTGGCGCAGGGTGCCCAGCACGTCGAACTGGGTCTGGCGGGGCAGGCCGTACATCAGGTCGAGATTGACCGACAGCAGCCCGGCCTCGCGCAGCCAGCCGACGGCGCGTTGCACCACCTCGAACGGCTCGATGCGGTTGACCGCCGCCTGCACCCGGGGCGACAGGTCCTGGACGCCGAGACTGGCGCGGCTCAGGCCGTGATGGGCGGCAGCCATCACCCACTCGCGGGTCAGAACAGCCGGATCCAGCTCGGCCGCCACCTCCATGCCGGGCGAAAGATGGAAGACATGGCGCAGGGCGGCGAATAGGCGGGTCAGGTCATCGCGCGACAGCAGGTTGGGTGTCCCCCCGCCCAGGTGCAGGGCGCGAGCGCGGAGTTTGGTCGGCAGGGCGGCCTCGAGAAATCCCAGTTCGAGGACCAGATCGTCGAGGTAGCGCTCCACCGGCTCCTTGCGGTTCACCGCCCGGGTGTTGCAGCCGCAGTACCAGCAGAGGCGGGCGCAAAAGGGCACGTGGACATACAGGGAGACCGCTTCGGTCGGCGCCAGATCCGCCAGCCAGCCCCTGTAGGTCGCCGCCTCGACCGCGGGAGTGAACTGCACCGCCGTCGGGTAGCTCGTGTAGCGCGGGACGCGGCCGTCAAACTGCTCGGCCAGGCGTTGGCGGTCGGAGACGACCGGGCGGTCGAGAGCGATGGCGGGCATGGGGGCTCCGGATATCTGGCGTTGACGCCAGACATCTCAGGTCGGCGCCCCGCCGCCCTTGATCCAGGTCAATCGCGCCGGCTCAGGGCGCGGC
>JBILYE010000048.1:0-17599 GCA_044377925.1 Caulobacter sp.
CGCCGCGGGCCAGGGACGGGGCCGCCACCCCGGCCATGATCTGGACCAGAACCGCTTGTGTGGTCGCGGTTTGCTGGCGCGCCACCGTCCATTGCTGGAACAGGAAACTGGCGCAGGCGACCAGCAGAACAGCCAGGGTCGTGACCAGGGCCACGCTGGCGATGCGCGCCTGGAAGGGCGCGTGGTGTGCGGGTTCTTGCTGTGGCGACGGCTGGTGCATTGGCCCGTAGTCTTGCCCCTGTTGGCAAGCCTTATCGCGCAATCTTCCTAACGCTTCGCTTCCAAGTGGAAATTCGCCTCAAGGGTGCGACACTGTTAACCAAGAATTCACCTTGGCCGTGTTTAGGATTTCGTTTACTATCCTTAATATCCGGTTAACCGGGTTTTCAGGAGGGTGTAAAAATGGACAAGGCATTTGTGGCTCAACGCGTGGCCACCAAGCTGTTCTCGACCGAGAAGGCCGTCGATGCGGCCATGGTTGAAGCAGCCGAACTGCTGGCCGGCATGATCGAAGCCCGCGCCCAGCTGAAAGTGTCGGCGATCACCGGCGACGCGGCGCAAGCCAAGCTGGTCGACGCCATTGCGGCCCTGAGCGAAGCCCGCTCGGCCGTGGTCGAAATGCACCGCGAGCTGGCCGAGACCAAGCTCCGCGTCGGCATCCGCACCAAGCTGATCGGCGTCGAAGACAAGCCCGATGATCCGCCCAAGCCGAAGGGCCTGCTGGCCGAAGTCGGCTAGGCCGATCTCGCATAGCCGTTTTGAGAGACGCGTCGGGCCCCGGTCCGGCGCGTTTTTCTTTGGTCGCCGCCGGCCCGGCCCCGCAAGGCCTTGTCCACAGGCCGTTGGTAAGGTTGCGATAGTTTAACTGGTTTCAGGCATTACGGCTTTCTACAGCCGAGTCACCATGCCCAATTCCGTCCTGTCCCTGATCGTCTACCTCGTCTTCCTGGGCGTCGTCCTCCTCGCCATCTGGAAAGGGGATACCCCCGTGCGGCTGGCCGGGTGCATGGTGGCGGCCGGGGCGCTGTACAATTTCGGGATGAAGATCGTGCCTGGCGAGTGGCAAAGCCTGGTCATGCTGACCGGCGACTTTCTGCTGGCGATGGGCCTGCTGATGCTGGCGGTGCGCTACGCCAGCCTGTGGCTTGGCGGGGTGCTGCTGCTTCAGGCGGTGCAGTTCACGTTGCACGCCTGGTACATGCTGGCCGACCGCGAACACGACATTTTCCATGCGGTGGTCAACAACCTGGTGACGATCGGCGTCCTGGTCTGCCTGCTGATCGGCACGCTCACCGCCTGGCGTCGCCGGATCGCCACCAAGGCTCTGTCACAGGCGCCGTCTGGCCAGGCCTGAGGCCGCCGGTCAGGACGCTTTCCGGGGCGCGCCCTGCCAGGTGGTCAGGCCCACCCCCATCAGGATCAGGCCGAGCGCGGCGAAGGCGGTCCAGCCCGGCCGCTCGCCCATCAGCACCACGCCGAGGCCCGTCGCCCACAGGGGCGCCAGGTACATCGACATGCTCATGAACACCGGCCCGCGCCGCTGGACCAGCCAGACGTAGCCGACGCTGCCGAGGCCGGTGGAAAAGACGCCGAGCGCGGTGACCGCGGCCAACGCCTTCAAGGGCGGCATCGGCGGCAGGGGCGTGGTCACGATCGCGCCGATGATGGCGAAGACCAGCCCGGTGACCAGCATCAGCAGGGCCCCGGCGGTCGAGCTGACCGGCGGGGCCTTGCGGGCGAAGATGTTGGACACCGCATACATCAGGCCCCCGAGGATCGCCGCGCCCAGCGCCAGCACCTCGACCGCGCCGCCGGCCACGGAGCGCGGCCAGACCAGCACCACCAGCCCGGCAAACCCGAGCGCCACACCAAAGCCCCGGCGCAGGTCGAGCCGCTCGGCCGGCAGCAGCACATGGGCGAGCGCGGCCGTGAACAGCGGCGAGGAGCCGTTGCAGATGGCGTTGATGGCGCTGGGCAGGCCCTGGGCGGCATAGGCGAAAAAGAAGAACGGCAGGGCCATGCCGATCAGCCCGACAGCCGCATACCAGCCCCAGGCCGGATGCGGCCTGGGCAGCAGGGGCGGGAGTCGCTCACGCCGGGCGACACAGATCACCGCCAGAACGAGCGTCGCGACGCCCATCCGCACCACCGTGTTCCAGGCCGGCGGGATGTCGTGCACGGCGATCTTCAGGCCCGCGAAGGCTGACCCCCAGGCGATCACCAGGGCCGCCAGCACAAGCCAGTCGAGAGCAGGGGCGGGGCTGCGCGAGGGGGCGGCGGGTGAGGTCATGGGGCGGGGTGATAGGGGGCGTTGCGACCGGTGTCGTCTCAATCCCTGTTTCCGATTGCGGCGGCGACCTCAATGGAGCCCTCAACGTCGAAAGAGAAAATCTCCGCTTGCCGCGCCGCACAAATTCCTGTCCTTAGGCGGCGGGCCAGGCCTCCCCAACGAGGCCCAGTCCATCTGTGAGGATGGGAGACATCGCTATGACCAATACCCTGGCCACGCCAGAGGTGCGCCCCGCGCGCCCCGAATTTTCGTCCGGCCCCTGCGCCAAGCGCCCCGGATGGACCCCCGAAAACCTTAAAGGCGCCGTGCTCGGCCGCTCGCACCGGGGCAAACCCGGCAAGGCGGCGCTGAAAGCCGCCATCGACCAGACCCGCGAGATCCTGGAGATTCCAGCCGACTACCTGATCGGCATCGTCCCCGGCTCAGACACCGGCGCCGTCGAGATGGCCCTGTGGTCGCTGCTGGGCCCGCGCCCCGTGCAGCTGCTGGCCTTTGAATCCTTCGGCAAGGACTGGGTGACCGATGTCACCAAGCAGCTGAAGCTTCCCGACGTCGAAGTGCTGGATGCCGCTTACGGCCTTTTGCCAGACCTCACCAGGGTGAGGCCCGACGCTGACCTGGTCTTCACCTGGAACGGCACCACCTCCGGCGTCCGCGTTCCGAACGCCGACTTCATTGCCGAGGGCCGCACCGGCCTGACCATCTGCGACGCCACCAGCGCCGCCTTCGCGCAGAAGCTCGACTGGGCCAAGCTCGATGTCGTCACCTACAGCTGGCAGAAGGCGCTCGGCGGGGAGGCCGCCCATGGCGTGCTGATCCTGTCGCCCCGCGCTGTCGAACGGCTGGAGACCCACACCCCCGCCTGGCCGATGCCGAAACTCTTCCGCATGACAAAGAGTGGAAAGATCAACGCCGAGATCTTCGAAGGCGCCACGATCAACACCCCCTCCATGCTCTGCGTCGAGGACTACCTAGACGCGCTTGCGTGGTCGAAGGATGTCGGGGGTCTGAAAGGCCTCAACGCCCGCGCCGACGCCAACTTCGCGGCCCTCGCCGCCTGGGTGGAAAAGACCCCCTGGGTGGACTTCCTGGCCGTCGAGCCGGCGACCCGCTCCAACACCAGCGTCTGCCTGAAGGTCGTCGACCCCAGGATCGCCGCCCTGCCCGCAGACGCGCAAGCCGACTTCGCCAAGAAGCTGGCTTCCGTGCTGGAAAAGGAAAAGGCGGCCTACGACATCGGCGGTTATCGCGACGCGCCTCCTGGCCTTCGCATCTGGTGCGGCTGCACGATCGAGACCGCCGACGTCGAGGCCCTGACCCCCTGGCTCGACTGGGCCTTTGCGTCCCTCTCCGCCGACCTCGCCTCGGCCTGAACCCATCTTTTCCCCGCTCCTCCCCCCCTCGGGGGAGGGGGACCGCGCGCGAACAGGCGCGTGGTGGAGGGGGTCCCCACCGAACTTTCAAGGAGGGCGCCCATGCCCCGCGTTCTGATTGCTGACAAACTGTCGCCCGCCGCCGTCGAGATCTTCGCCAAGCGCGGGGTCCAGGCCGATGTCATCACCGGCCTCTCGAAAGAGGAACTGCTCAAGATCATCGGCGACTACGACGGTCTGGCCGTCCGCAGCGCCACCAAGGCCGACAAGGATGTGCTGGCCGCCGCGACCAACATGAAGGTCATCGGCCGGGCCGGCATCGGGGTCGACAACGTCGATATCCCCAATGCCACCGCCAAGGGCATCGTGGTGATGAACACCCCGTTCGGCAACTCGATCACCACCGCCGAGCACGCCATCGCCATGATGTTCGCCCTGGCCCGCGAACTGCCCGCCGCCGACGCCTCCACCCAGGCCGGCAAGTGGGAGAAGAACCGCTTCATGGGCGTGGAGCTGTTCAACAAGACGCTCGGGCTGATCGGCTGCGGCAACATCGGCTCGCTCGTCGCCGAACGGGCGCTGGGCCTGAAGATGAAGGTCATCGCCTACGACCCCTTCCTGTCGGCCGAACGCGCCGTCGAGCTGGGCGTCGAGAAGGTCGAGCTGGACGCCCTGATCGAGCGCGCCGAGTTCATCACCCTACACACCCCGCTGACCGACAAGACCCGCAACATCCTGTCGGCCGAAGCTCTGGCGAAGACCCGCAAGGGCGTGCGCATCATCAACTGCGCCCGCGGCGGCCTGGTCGATGAGGCCGCCCTGCGCGCCGGCCTCGACAGCGGCCACATCGGCGGCGCGGCCTTCGACGTCTTCGTGCAGGAGCCGGCGGGCCCGGAGAACGTCCTGTTCGGCGCCCCCAACTTCATCGCCACCCCGCACCTGGGCGCCAGCACCGCCGAGGCCCAGGAGAACGTCGCCCTGCAGGTGGCCGAGCAGATCAGCGACTACCTGCTGACCGGGGCCATCACCAATGCCCTCAACAGCCCCTCGATCACCGCCGACGAGGCCCCCAAGCTGAAGCCCTTCGTCGCCCTGGCCGAGAAGCTGGGCCTGTTCGCCGGCCAGATGATGGACCCGGGCCTGAAAGCGATCGAAGTCGCCTACATCGGCGAGGTCGCCAAGCTGAACGTCAAGCCGATGACGGCGGCCGCCCTGGCCGGCGTGCTGCGCCCGATGCTGGCCGAGATCAACATGGTCAGCGCCCCCGCCATCGCCAAAGAGCGCGGCGTGACGGTGTCGGAGAATCGCCAGGAGCTGTCGCCCGTCTATGACAGCCTGATCCGCATCACCATCACCACCCAGGCCGGCGAGAAGTCGTTCGCCGGGGCGGTGATCGGCGGCATCCCGCGCATCATCGAGGTCAAGGGCATGGAGCTGGACGCCCCCTTCGGCGCCGCCATGCTCTACGTCAACAACCTCGACAAGCCGGGCTTCATCGGCGCGCTGGGCGGCATGCTGGGCGAGGCGGCGGTCAACATCGCCACCTTCAACCTCGGCCGCGTCGGCGCCGGCGACGACGCCATCGCCCTGGTCGGCGTCGACCAGGCCCCCGATGCGGCCCTGCTGGCCCGCATCCAGGCCCTGCCGCATGTGAAGGAAGTGCGCGCGCTGGTGTTCTAGAGGCTGGATGTTTCGCTCTCCGCCCACGGCGTGGGCGGAGGACGGTTCGTAGCGTCAGCGACGGACCAGGAGGCGGGACCGCCGGCTGAAGGCTGGAACCTGTTGCCGCCGGTGGGGGGCGTCTCGGCCGCCGGGTTCTGGGGTCGGCCTCGGAGCTGCCCTGCGGCGCTCCGCATCGCGCGGTTCGTCTGGCTGGGCGGGGAATAGGCGTTTGCGCGACCCGGGGCTTTCGGCTACAGAACCGCTCCCTGATCAAGGCACCCGTAGCTCAGCTGGATAGAGCGTTGCCCTCCGAAGGCAAAGGTCACACGTTCGAATCGTGTCGGGTGCGCCAGGGGTTTTCCTAACTAGCCAGAGAGCGCCCGCCGGCTTTCGGCAGAGGCGTCAGTTTTTCTGGGCTGTTTGGGAGACCTTTTCGCTGCTCCCATGGCGGCTGTGGGCCTTAAGGTTAGGGCTCGATCACGGGCCCGGAGCCGTCGCCGATGGCGTATCGTTTGGGAATACTGGACAAGTCGCCGATCGGCGAAGGGCTGGACGCCGCCGAGGCGCTGCGCCAGTCGGTGGCCCTTGCCCAGCGGGCCGATCAGCTCGGCTATCATCGCTACTGGTTCGCCGAGCACCATTCCTCGCCGGGCCTGGCCAGTTCGGCCCCCGAGATCGCCGCCGCCCATGTGCTGGCCAAGACCAGCCGCATCCGGGTCGGGACAGGCGGCGTGATGCTGCAGCACTATGCCCCCTACAAGGTGGCCGAAACCTTCAATCTGTTGTCGGCGCTGAACCCCGGGCGGGTCGATCTTGGGGTCGGCAAGGCGCCGGGCGGGCTGCCGCTGTCCACCAGAGCCCTGAAGGGCGGGGTCGAGGGGCCGGCGCCGAGCTTCGAGGACAAGCTGTCCGACCTGGATCTGCTTCTGGCCGGCCGCCTGCCCGACGACCATCCGCTACGCGGGGTGCGGGCGACGCCCCGGCCGCCGACGCCGCCCGATCGCATCCTGCTGGGCGCCAGCCCCGAGAGCGCCGACCTCGCCGCCGAACGCGGCTGGCAATACTGCTACGCCGGCCATTTCGATGGCGATCCCTCGCGGCTGGGCAAGGTGGTCGCGGCCTATCGCGGCAAGACCGGCCGTCCGCCGATGCTGGCCGTCGTCGCCTTCGCGGCCGAGACCGAGGCGCTGGCCCGCCGGCATGTCGACGCCCTGCGCCTCTACCGCGTCCGCCTGGCCAGTGGCCAGACCGTCAACCTGCCGACCCTTGAGGCGGCGGCTGAATTCGCCCGACAGCTGGGCGGGGTCTCCTACGAGACCGAGGAAATCCACCCCAGCGTCCTGTCGGGCACGCCGGCCTTCGTGCACGAAGGGCTGGACCGGCTGCATGCCGAGCTCGGGATCGAGGAGTTCATCATCGAGACGCCGGTCACCGGCTTCGCCGAACGCCTGGCCTCGCTCGAGGGGCTGATCGGCGTGGCGCAGGCCGTGGCGGCGTGAAGGAAACCTGGACATGAGCAAGCCGCCCATCCGCTTTGGCCTGATGATGCAAGGGGCCGGCGGCCACATGAACAGCTGGCGCCACCCCAGCGGACCGGCCGACGCCAGCGTCAATCTGCAGTTCATGATCGACGTCACCCGCACAGCCGAACAGGCGGGCTTCGCCTTCGTCTTCGTGGCGGACGGCCTCTACATCAACGAGAAGTCGACTCCCCACTTCCTCAACCGTTTCGAGCCGATCACCCTGTTGACGGCCCTGGCCTCGGTGACCAGCCGGATCGGCGTCGCCGGCACCGTCTCGACCTCATATTCCGACCCGTTCACGGTCGCCCGGCAGTTCGGGTCGCTGGACCTGATCAGCGGCGGCCGTGCCGGCTGGAACGTCGTAACCTCGCCGCTGGAGGGCTCGGGCCGCAACTATGGCCGCGAGCATCCCGACCACGCTCTGCGCTACGAGATCGCCGACGAGTATCTGCAGGTCACGCAAGGGCTTTGGGACAGCTGGGACGAGGACGCCCTGGTCCGCGACCGCGAGACCGGCGTCTTCTTCGATCCCGCAAAATTCCGTCGGCTCGACCACAAGGGTCGATTCTTCCAGGTGGAGGGGCCGCTCAACATTGGGCGCTCGGCCCAGGGACAGCCGGTGATCTTCCAGGCCGGCTCCTCGGACTCCGGCATCGCCCTGGCCGGCAAGTACGCCGACGCGGTGTTCACCGGCCCCAACAGCTTTCAGGACTCCGCCGACTTCTACAAACAGCTCAAGGCCAGCGCTGTCGCTCACGGCCGTAGCGCCGACGATGTGAAACTGTTTCCCGGCATCGGAGTGATTGCCGCCGCCACCGACGACGAGGCCGAGGCCAAGTACCAGGTCATCCGCAACCTGATCGGTATCGAAGAGGCGCTGGCCTGGCTCGGCCGCTATTTCGACCACCACGACTTCAGCGTCTATCCGCTCGACGAGCCCTTCCCGGAGCTGGGCGACATCGGGGCCAACGCCTTCCGCTCGACCACCGACAAGATCAAGGCCCGGGCCCGCGAACGGGGCCAGACCCTGCGCGAGGTCGCCCTCGAACAGGCAACGCCCCGGCCACGCTTTCTAGGCGCCGGCGCCAAGGTGGCCGAGGAGTTGATCCGCTGGGCCGACAACGGGGCCGCTGACGGCTTCATCCTGAGCTTCGCGATCCAGGCGGAGGGACTGGCCGATTTCGTCAGGTACGTCCTGCCGGAACTGGAGGCGCGTGGCCGCTACAGCCGCGAGCTGACGGAGACCACGCTGCGGGGCAACCTCGGTCTGCCGTTCAAGGCCAGCCGCCATACCGCCGCACCTGCCCTGAAGACAGGGACCGACCCGTCGTGAGTGACCGTTTTCTCTACACCACCCCGACCGACCCGCTGGCCGCGCCGCTGATCGAGGAACTCTCCTTCGAGTACGACAGCCGCTACAGCGAATTCTATGTCGGCACGGACCTGGTCAGAGAGATGGACCGCTTCCCGCCGGAGACCTTCGGCCCACCGGACGGGGCATTTGTCCTGCTGCTGCGCGATGGGGTCGCCATCGGCGGTGGCGCGCTGATGCGGCGCGACGCGACCACAGCCGAGGTCAAGCGGGTCTGGACCAACCGCACCCTGCGTCGCCAGGGTATCGCTCGGCGGATCATGGCCGAGCTGGAAGCTCAGGCCGCGCGGCTGGGGTATGAGCACATCTACCTGACCACCGGCTTTCGACAGCCCGAGGCCGTCGGCCTCTATCTCAACCTCGCCTACACCCCGCTGTTCGACACCCAGGCCGATCCGGCCACCTTGCTGAAGCTGGCCTTCGCCAAGTCGCTCTCTGGCGGCGTCTAAGCCTCGTCCATCAACAGCACCACCTTGATGCAGTCGCCATGGTGCTGGGCGGCGATCGCCTCGTTGATCTCGCTGAAGGGGAAGGTCCTGATCAGGCGGTCGAAAGGCAGCCGGCCGGCGCGCCAGTGCTCCATCAGTTCGGGCAGGAAGACGTCCGGGTCGCTGTCGCCCTCGATGATGCCTTTCACCGTGTGGCCGTAGGTCATGATGGTGTTGATATCGCCCGGGGTCGGGGTGCCGGGCGGGGCGATGCCGACGATGCCGAACACGCCCTTGGACGCCAGGGCGCCCATCACCGCCTGCTGCACCGCCGGGACGCCGCTGGTGTCGAAGGCGTAGTCGACGCCGCCCGGCAGGATGGCGCGGACGGCGGCGGCCAGATCGGACTCGGCCACCGGGTCGATGACGTGGGTGGCGCCGAACTCGATGGCCAGGTCGCGGCGGCCGGCCAGGGGCTCGACCAGGATGATGGTCTTGCAGCCCCGGATTTTCGCCCCCATCACGGCGCTCAGGCCCACCGGCCCGCCGCCGGTGATCAGCAGGGAGGAGCCGGCCTCGCAGGCCAGGGATCGCATGACGCCGCCGGCCCCCGTCTGGATGCCGCAGCCGAGCGGACCGATCAGCGCCAGCGGCAGGTCGTCAGGCACCTTCACCAGGTTACGCTCATAGGTGATGGCATGGGTGGCGAAGGAGGACTGGCCGAAGAAGCTGCCGCCGACCGGCGTATCGCCGTCATGCAGGGTGCGGCTGCCGTCGGTGCGCATGCCGATATAGTTGAGCATCGGCATGGTCTCGCAATAGGCCGCGTCGCCCCGGTCGCAGCGCGAGCAGTGGCCACAGGAGCGGAAGGTCATCGCCACCCGGTCACCAGGCGCCACCTTGGTGACCTTCGACCCCACGGCCTCGACGATGCCCGAGCCCTCATGGCCGAGGACGACGGGCGGCGG
Organism: Caulobacter sp.; assembly: GCA_044377925.1. Taxonomy (GTDB): domain Bacteria; phylum Pseudomonadota; class Alphaproteobacteria; order Caulobacterales; family Caulobacteraceae; genus Caulobacter. The sequence continues at coordinate 9,617 of JBILYE010000048.1, forward strand.
AATCATCTCGCCCTCCTTGAAGACGATGTCGGTGTGGCAGACGCCGACCCCGACGATGCGCACCCGCACTTCATCGTCGCGGGGATCGTCCAGCGACAGGGTGCGAAATTCGAAGGGCTTGCCCGCGCCCGTGGCGACGGCGGCCAGAACGTCCATGTCGTGTCTCCCGATATTCGCCCATGCTTAGGCTGGTTTCCGTGGCGGAGGGGAAGACCGCGATTTTCGATAGACTGCCGCAGGGTCGCGCGCGCGACCTTGCCGGCTTGCAAATCGGGGAGGCGCTCATGGCCCGCGCGAAGAAGACTCACACGACCGTCGGCGAAGACTATCTGGCCGCCTCGAAGTACAAGGCAAGCCACCGGTTCGACCTGCCGGCCAGCGCCGTCTGGGCCGCCCTGCTGGACGGACCGGCCTGGACCGAATGGCTGCCGCTGACCGGTGTGACCTGGACCAGCCCGCAACCGTTCGGCGTCGGCACGACCCGGACCGTCAACGTCGGAGACCAGGCGATCGACGAGGTCTTCTTCGCCTGGGAAGAGGGCCGGCGGATGGCCTTCTATTTCCAGGCCTCGACCCTGCCCGTCTCGGCGGCGGTGGAAGACTACCGGGTCGTCGAGGTTCCCGGCGGCTGCGTACTTCACTGGACCGGCCGGGCCAGCGCGCCGCTGATTCTCGGCTGGCTGATCAGCAGCCAGCTGGCCAAGGGCCTGCAGGCGGGACTGCCGAAGCTGGAAGCCCTGATCAAGGCTGATCCCAAGCGGTTCGGGCTGTAGGGCGACTCGCCCGACGAAGGGGAGCGTGTCTGGCGGAGGGACTTCGCCCGCTCCCCCTTGACCTTAACGTCAAGTTTTTCTGGCGGCGGCGATAAATTTGCCGCTTGCCAAAACATCTCATCGCGCCCAATCTGACTAAATCGTCAACTCAGGTTTGCGCCATGAGCACCATCAAGATCGAGGACGTCGCCTTCGTCCGCTTCCGCGCCCCTGATCTCACCGAGATGCGGGCCTTCCTGGACGACTTCGGCCTGACCGTGGCCGACGCCACCGACAGCCGCCTCATCGCGCGCGGCTCTGGCCCCGCCCCGGTCGCCCACATCACCGAACGGGGCGAGCCTGGCTTTGCGAGCGTCGGCTTCCGCGCCGCCAGCCTGGAAGACCTCGAACGCCTGGCGGCCAGCGAAGGCTTGGCGACCGAGCCTTTCGACGCCCCCGGCGGCGGCCGGCGCCTGGTGCTGACCGATCCCGACGGCCACACCGTCGAGGTGGTGGCCGGCCAGTCTCCGGCCGAGCCGCAGGATATCCCCGCAGGCCAGCCCTGGAACCGGGCCACCGAGAAGGCGCGCCTGCGGAGCGTCAAGCGGATCGCGGCGGGGGCGGCCAATGTCGTGCGGCTGGGCCATGTGGTGCTGAACGTGTCAGACTTCCGGGCCTCGGAGCGCTGGTACAAGGACCGCTTCGGCTTCATCACCTCCGACGAGATCCAGCTGGCCCCCGAGTTCGCCATCGGCGCCTTCCTGCGCTGCGACCGGGGCGAGGCCCTGACCGACCATCACACCCTGTTCCTGATGCAGAGCCCCAATGGGCCGGGCTTCAACCATGCCGCCTTCGAGGTCGCCGACCTCGACGATCTGATGCGCGGCCACCAGCGACTGAAAGACGGCGGCCGCCACGCCGAATGGGGCGTCGGGCGACACATCCTCGGCAGCCAGGTGTTCGACTACTGGCGCGATCCCTGGGGCCACACCCTGGAGCACTGGACCGACGGCGACCTGTTCACCGCCGCCGACGGCTCCAACACCGCCTCCCTGCAGGACCTGCTGGGCGTTCAATGGGGGCCGATGGCGCCCCCGACCATGGGCTGACGATCATGAAACTGGCGACGTTCGACGCGGGCGCGGGTCCGCAACTTGGCGCGGTGGAGGGCGAGCGGATCACGCCTCTGGGCGAGGGCCTGCCGGGCGAGATGACGGCCCTGATCGCGGCCTGGCCGACGGTGGAGGGCGAGGTCCGCCGCCGGGCCGCGGCAGGCGCCGGGGCGCTGGCGCTGGACAGCGTGCGGCTGCTGGCGCCCATCCGCCGGCCCGGCAAGATCATGGCCATCGGCCTGAACTACGCCGACCACATTGCCGAGAGCAATCTGGGCACGCCAGAGCATCAGGTCTGGTTCTCCAAGGCCCCGACCTCGGCCAACGGCCCCTATGATCCGATCCAGGTTCCCAAGGTCAGCCAGGCCCTCGACTACGAGGCCGAACTGGTCGCCGTCATCGGCCAGGGTGGCCGCCACATCGGCAAGGCGGGCGCCCCGTCGGCGGTCTTCGGCTACTGCTGCGGCAACGACGCCACCGAGCGGGCCTGGCAGCACCGAACGCCGCAATGGGTGGTCGGCAAGTCGTTCGACAGCCACGCCCCGTTCGGCCCCTGGATCACCACGGCCGACGAGGTTCCGGACCCGCACGCCCTGGACATCCGCTGTCTGGTCAACGGCGAGGTTCGCCAGGCGTCCAACACCCGCCACCTGGTCTTCGACCTCTGGGACCAGATCGACCACCTCAGCCAGGCCATGACCCTGGAGCCCGGCGACCTGATCTTCACCGGCACGCCGGGCGGCATCGGCGCGGCCATGAAGCCCATGCGGTTCCTGAAGGACGGCGACCGGGTCCGTGTCGAGATCGAGGGCCTGGGCGCTCTCGACAATCCCTGCGCCAACGAGGTCTGAGGTGAGCGCCGCCTACGACCATGATGTGCTGGTGGTCGGCCTCGGCCCCACCGGGGCGGCGCTGTCGGCCCTCCTGGCCCGGGCCGGCCTCCGCGTCCTGGCCATCGATCGGGACACGGCCGTCTACCCCCTGCCCCGCGCCGTCCACTTCGACCACGAGATCATGCGGCTGTTCCAGCAGCTGGGCGTGGCCGATGCGGTTCTGGAGCATGCCCGCCCCGTCCCGACCTACGAGTTCCGCTCGGCGGCCGGCGAGCTGCTCCTTCAGCTGCCCCCCGCCGCCCACACCCCGTCCGACTGGGGCAGCGGATACATGTTCCACCAGCCGAGTTTCGAGACTGCCATCCGGGCGGTGCTGGACGCCGCCCCGACCGTCACGGTCCAGCTGGGCTGCCGGCTGGTCAGCTTCGATCAGGACGCCGACGGAGCGGCCGCCCACCTGTCGGGACCGGACGGCGAGCAGGCGGTGAGAGTCCGCTATCTGGTCGGCTGCGACGGCGCCTCCAGCCGGGTGCGCGAGGCCATCGGCGGCGGCCTGTTCGACTACGGCTTCGACGAGCCCTGGCTGGTGGTCGACGCCCGCCTGACGCCCGGCTCGAGACTGCCGGAGGTCAATCTGCAGGTCTGCGATCCGGCCCGGCCGACGACCTGCGTCCAGGGGGGCCTTGGCCGTCACCGCTGGGAGTTCATGATCCTGCCGGGCGAGACGCCGGAGAGCCTGCTCGACGACACGGTCATCCGCGGCCTGATCGCGCCCTGGAACTGCGGCCCGGTCGAGATCGAGCGCAAGGCCGTCTATCGCTTCCACGGCCTGGTCGCCAACCGCTGGCGGTCGGGCCGGGCGTTGATCGCCGGCGACGCCGCCCACCAGACCCCGCCCTTCGCCGGTCAGGGCATGTGCGCCGGTCTGCGTGACGCCGCCAACCTGGCCTGGAAGCTCGCCGCCGTGATCGGGGGCGACGCCGCCGAGACCCTGCTGGACAGCTATCAGGCCGAGCGCGAACCCCACGCCCGCTCGGCCATCGAGCTGGCCATCGGCATGGGCCGCCTGGTCTGCACCCTGGACCCCGAGGCCGCCGCCATGCGCGACGCCGGCATGCTGGCCGCCCGCGCCGCCGGCGCCCCCGCCCTGCCGCCGATGCAGCCGGCCCCGTTCGCGGCCGGCTGCGTGCTGGCCGGTTCACCCGCCGCCGGCGCGATGTTCCCCCAGCCCGGCGTCGACGACGGCCATCGCCGCCTGCGCCTCGACGACGTCCTGGGCGACGGCGCCTGGCTGTTCACCACCACGCCGACCAAGGCGACGGCGCCGGGGGTGCGCATCCTGCCGCTCGAGGCTGAAGACCTGATCCTGTTCCGCTATCAGCTGCGGACCTGGCTGGACCGGACCGGCGCCCCGGCCGTGCTGGTCCGCCCGGACCGCTATGTGTTCGGCGCCGGCGAGCCGGACATGCTGTTGCGGCGCTGGCGCGAGGCCCTTGAAGCCCCGGAGATGGCGGAGGCCTGACGATGAAGAGCGAGCGCGGCAATCCCCGGGCGGAGCGGACGCGGGCGGCCCTGATCAGCGCCGGGCGCCGGCTCTACAGCGAACGCCCCTTCGATGCGGTGACGGTGGACGACATCGTCCAGGCCGCCGCCGTCGGCAAGGGCAGCTTCTACAACCACTTCACGGACCGCGAGGCCCTGGTCCGCGCCATCACCGCCGAGATCCGGGCCAGCGTCGAGACCGCCGTCACCCGGGCCAACGCGGGCGTCGAGGATCCGGCCCGGCGGATGGCCCGCGCCGTCTGCGTCTACCTGCGCTTTGGTCTCGACGGACCCGAGGCGGCGGGCGTGCTGGTCCACATGCACAGCGGTCACACCTCCCTGTCGGCCCCGCTCAACCGGGGTCTGGTCGATGATATCGAAAAGGGTCTGGCGGCCGGACGCTTCACCGTGCCGACGGTCGAGGCCGGGGTGCTGTTCGTGTTCGGCGTCACCCAACTGGCCCTGGTCCGCGTCGTCCAGGAGCCGTCTGCGGCCTTCGCCGTCTCTCTGTCGCAGCAGATGTGCGGCCTGATCCTGCGGGGCCTTGGCCTCGCCGCCGCCGAGGCCGACCTGATCGCCGCCCAGACCAGCGACGAGATCGTCCGCCGGGGCGGCGCCCCGCCGGTCCCGACCAAGGCGCACTGACCCTCAGACAACAGGCCGTCCGGCCGAGCTTCGCCCATGAAAAGGCGGGATTGCCGGTCTATGCTGGTCGCTACGAAAGACCGGAGCGATCCATGATCCGTGCCCTGCTGGCCCCCCTGCTCATCGGCGCCCTCTCTCTTGGCCTCGCCCTGCCGGCCGCCGCTGCCAAAAAGCCCGCCCCTGCCCCGCCGCCGCTGACGCCCGCCCCGGTGGTTGCCGCCGAGCGGGCCTTTGCCGCCGACGGCGTGGCGCTCGGCATCAAGCAGAGCTTCCTCCAGCACATGGCCGACGACGCCATCGTCTTCCAGCCGGACCCGGTCAATGCCCGCGAGGCCATCTCGGCCCAGTCCGACAGGCCGGGGCCGAAGCTGGAGTGGTGGCCGGTCTGGGCCGGGATCGCGGCCAGCGGCGACTTCGGCTTCACCACCGGCCCCTATGCGGTCGATGGCGCGCGGCGGGGTCACTACGTCACGATCTGGAAGAAGCAGGCCGACGGCGCCTGGAAGTGGCTCTATGACGGAGGGCCGGGCAGCACCTCCAGGGACGCGCCTGGACCGGACAGCACGCCGGGCTTCCTGATGGTCTCCAGGTCCTCGGCCGGCGATGAGGCCACCGCCTTTGCCTCCGCCCAGGCGGCCGACGCGGCCCTCAACGCCGCGGCCGCCGAGGACCTGCCCGCCGCCTTCCTCGCCGTGCTGGTCTGCGAGGCGCGGGTTCAGGGCTCGCCGGCCGCCCCCGCCCAGGGCTGCGCCAGCTTCCGCAATGAGCTGGGCGGTCGGGGCCGGAAGGTGACCTTTGCGGCCCTCGGCGGCGCGGCCTCGTCCAGCGGCGACATGGCCTGGACCTATGGCGACGCCGACTGGTCGATCGCCGGCAAGGCCTTCCGCGGCCACTACGTGCGGGTCTGGCAGTATCGCGGGGAGGCCTGGAAACTGGTCTTTGACCAGATCGTGCCGGCCCCTCCCCGCAAGAAGGGGTGAAGTCCGGGGCGGCAGTGACTATCTGCCGTTCTCGACCCTTTCAGGAGCCACCCTCCACGTGACTGAATTTTCGCCCCGCGAGATCGTTTCCGAACTGGACCGCTTTGTCGTCGGCCATGCCGAGGCCAAGCGCGCCGTCGCCATCGCCCTGCGCAACCGCTGGCGCCGGCGGCGCACGCCCGAGGCCCTGCGCGACGAGATCACGCCCAAGAATATCCTGATGATCGGCCCGACCGGGGTCGGCAAGACCGAGATCGCCCGCCGTCTGGCCCGGCTGGCGCAGGCGCCGTTCCTGAAGGTCGAGGCGACCAAGTTCACCGAGGTCGGCTATGTCGGCCGAGACGTCGACCAGATCATCCGCGATCTGGTCGAGAGCGCCATCGCCATGGTCCGCGACAAGCGCCGGGCGGCGGTGAAGGCCAAGGCGGAAGCCGCCGCCGAGGAGCGTATCCTCGACGCCCTGACCGGGCCCGGCAGCACCGCCGCCCGCGAGAGCTTCCGGGTCAAGCTGCGCAACGGCGATCTGAACGACAAGGAAGTCGAGCTGCAGCTGGCCGAGACCGCCAGCCCCTTCCAGGGCATGGACATCCCCGGCATGCCGGGCGGCTCGGTCGGCATGCTCAATCTCGGCGAGATGTTCGGCAAGGCCATGGGCGGCCGCACCCGCACCCACAAGACGACGGTGGCCGGCGCCTATGCGCCGCTGCTGGCCGAGGAAAGCGACAAGCTGGTCGACCAGGAGGCGCTCACCCAGGAAGCCCTCGAGCTGGCCGAGAACAGCGGCATCGTCTTCCTCGATGAGATCGACAAGGTGGCCAGCCGCCAGGACCGGGCCGGGGCCGATGTCAGCCGCGAGGGCGTGCAGCGCGACCTGCTGCCGCTGATCGAGGGCACCACCGTCTCCACCAAGTATGGACCGGTGAAGACCGACCACATCCTGTTCATCGCCTCGGGCGCCTTCCATGTCGCCAAACCGTCGGACCTGCTGCCCGAACTGCAGGGCCGCCTGCCGATCCGGGTGGAGCTGAAGGCGCTGAGCCGCGATGACATGCGCCGGATCCTGACCGAGCCGGAGGCCAATCTGGTCGCCCAGCAGCAGGCCCTGATCGCCACCGAAGGCGTCACCCTGACCTTCACCGAAGAGGCCATCGACGCCATCGCCGACGCCGCCGTGGCGGTGAACGGCAGCGTCGAGAACATCGGCGCCCGCCGTCTGCAGACGGTCATGGAAAAGGTGGTCGAGGAGATCAGCTTCACCGCCGGCGACACCTCATCCAGGGCGGTGACGGTCGACGGGGCCTATGTGAAGGAGCGGGTCGGGGCGCTGGCGGCCGATGCCGATCTGAGCCGCTTCATCCTGTAGACAGCGGCCTCGCCGTCAGAACCGCTCCGCCCTCGCCTCCAGGATCGCCTCGCGCAAAGCCTGCCCCAGCGCCTCGCGCTCGGGCGGGCTGAGGGCCTTGCCGACGCTGTGGCGCCTGTTCGACAGGCGCAGGCGGACGCGCATCTCATGCTCGCCGAGCGCTTCGAGATCGACATTCGTGAAGGCGGTGGGGGAGGACCAGACGGTGCGGCTCCTGCCATCCGTCTCCTCGATGACCTCGACGGTCTCGGCGCTGACCCGCAGGCGCTCGCGGCGGTTCAGGGCGCGAAAGCTGGCCTTCAGCGCGAAGTAGACCAGCACCACGTCGAGCCCGAGGAACAACGGCGCCGGCCAGGCCCCGATGGCAAAGAAGAAGATGCTGACCACCGCCGCCATCCCGGCCAGCAGGCCGAGCACGACCTTGAACCCCACCCCGCCCATCGAGCGGTTTGGGGCGATCACGGCGTCCATGTAGAGGATCGAAGCCATGGCGCTGAACATAGGCCCCGCGCCCGGGGTTGCGACCAGAACAAATATGGAACACTGTTCGCTGTCCATCCTCGGCCCCGCATCGTGCCGCCCAGCGCCGCCCTTTCCGCTCCCGCTTCGGCCAGCGCATGGCATAAGGCGCTCGTGACCGATTCTCCCACCCTCGACACCGCCCGCGAGACCCTGCGCCGGGTCTTTGGCCATGCCGAGTTCAGGGGGCTGCAGGCCGGGGTCATCGAGGAGGTTCTGGCCGGCCGCAATGTCGTC
>JBILYE010000049.1:0-17580 GCA_044377925.1 Caulobacter sp.
GTCTGATCTCCTATGTCAGCTTCAGCGACAGCGTCCCGCCAGCGCCGACCAGCCGCTTCGGCAAGGTCGAGGGGGCCGGCCTGCACGCGGCCTGCGTCAACCCGGCGGCGCTGGGTGGCGGCAAGGGCGAGCCGGTCTCCTACCACTGGAACCGTCCCTTGACGGGGAGCGCCCCGCCGGTTGCCTGGGCCAGGGACCTGGCGGTGGATACGCCCTACGTCACCACCCCCGGCCTGCTGACCACCGAATGCGTGCGCAGCGGCGAGTTCAGCTATCTGAAGGTGACGACCAACGCCGACCCGGCCGATGCGCGCACCGACACGGTCCCCGGCGACATCGTCGTCTTCGGCAAGGTCGACGCCAACTGGGGCCTGCACCTGGTCGACATGAATGTGGCGATGGGCGACCTGGTTGATATCGTTCACCAGCAGGCCGTGGCCTGGAAGAAGAGCCAATAGGCCCCAAAAGGAAACCCGCGCCGTGAAGACTCCCCTCATCGCACTCGGCGCGGCCCTCCTGCTGGCGGGCGGCGCGGGCTGCGCCCAGGCCCAGAACCCGGCCAGCTTCGCCGCCAACGACTATGGAAAGCCGGAGACCTGGCTGTGCCTGCCCGGCCGGTCGGACCCCTGTTCGACCCAGGACCTGACGACCTCGGTGATCGCCGCCGACGGCGGGGTGACGGTGGAGCCCTTCGTGCGCGCGGCGGATCCGGGCATCGACTGCTTCTACGTCTATCCGACCATCTCCACGGACAAGACGCCCAACAGCGACATGACCCCGGACGACGAGCCCCGGGTGGCGGCGGTGCATTTCGCCCGCTTCAGCAGCGTCTGCCGCACCTTCAGCCCCCTCTATCGCCAGGTGACCCTGGCGGCGCTGGGCAAGACCATGAGTGGCCAGCCCTCGGGGGCCGACATGGAACAGCCCTACAAGGACGTGAAGGCGGCCTTCGACTGGTACCTGGCCAACGAGAACAAGGGCCGTGGCATCGTCCTGATCGGCCACAGCCAGGGGGCGGGCATCATCCAGCGGCTGACCCGCGACTACTTCGACGGCAAGCCGCTGCAGAAGCAGCTGGTCGGGACGATGCCGATCGGCTGGAGCGTGCCGGTCGACGACAAGGGCCTGTTCGGGACCATCCCCAGCTGTTCGAAGCTCGGTCAGACCGGCTGCCTCATCTCCTACGTCAGCTTCCGCGACACCCTGGGCCCGGTTCCGGCGACGCTGTTCGGGCGGGTGCAGGGGGCCGGGCTGCACGCGGCCTGCGTGAACCCGGCGGCGCTGGGGGGCGGCAAGGCAGCGGCGCACAGCTATCTGCGGACCAAGAGCGGGGCCGGCAAGCAGCCCTGGGTCCAGGGCAAGAGCATCGAGACGGGCTATGTCTCGGTCCCCGGCCTGCTGACCACCGAGTGCGTCCGCGAAGGCGCGCACAGCTATCTGAAGGTGACCACCAACGCCGACCCGGCCGATCCGCGCACCGACAGCATCGGCGGCGACCAGAACAACAACGACCCGCTATGGGGTCTGCATACGCTCGACATGAACATCGGCATGGGCGACCTGATCGCCGTGGTGAAGGCGCAGGCGGCGGGCTGGAAGACGGCGCCCTGATCCTTCTCCCGCTCGTCGGGAGAAGGGATCGCTACGCGAGCATGTCCAGCAGCACGCCGGTTATCTTGTCGGCTGTGCGGATCACCTCGGCGTTGGCCTTGAAGGCGACCTTGGCCTCGATCTGTTCGACCGCCTCTTTCGCCAGATCGACGTTCGAATCCATGCCCCAGGACGCGGTGCGGCGGGCGCTGGCGTCGAGGCGTTGGGTGGCGGCCATGAGGCCGGCGGTGGCTGAGTTGATCGCCTGCATGGGCTGAAGTTATCGAGGCGCGGTTAAGTCCTTGCGTCCAAACAGGGTAAATCCGCATCCCGGCCTTTCCCCCGCCGTGCGCCGGTGCTTAAAACACCTGTATGAGCGGCAAGACCGAAAGCCCGACCGAACCCTTCAAGCGCGCGCTGGCCCATGCCGCGCGGTCTCTGGCCGAGATGCCGGACCTGGAGGTCGTGTTCTCCGGCGACGGGCCGCAGCTGTCCGGCAACCGGGCGGTGCTGCCGCATCCGCCGCGCGACCTGACCATGGCCGAGGCCTCGCGAATTCGCGGGCTGGCCGACCAGATGGCCCTGCGCCTGGCGCACCATGACGCCGTCGCCCATTCGCGCGGCCGACCGGCCTCGCCGCAGGGCCAGGCGGTGTTCGAGGCCGTCGAGCAGGCGCGGATCGAGGCCATCGGCTCCAACAACCTGGGCGGCGTGCGCAAGAACCTGACGACGGTTCTGGAGCTGGCCCTCGAGCGCAAGGGCCTGGCCCGCATCCAGGACCGGGCCAACGCGCCGCTAGCCGACATCGTCAGCCTGATGGTCCGCGAGCGGCTGACCGGCCAGCAACCGCCCGAGCCGGTGCGGCCGCTGGTCGACATGTTCCGCGCCGAGATCGAGGCCAAGGCCGGTCCCGACCTCGACAGGCTGCTGAGCAGCATCGACGACCAGGCCGCCTTCGCCAAGGTGACCAAGGCCATCCTGCGCGACCTCGACATGGGCGACGAGGGCGCCGACCCGACCGAGGGCGAAGAGGACGAGCAGGGCGAGGAACAGCAGGAGCAGTCGGAAGACACCGACGGCGACGGCGAGGGACAGTCGCCGGAAGGCTCCTCGATGCAGGAGACCGAAACCACCGACAGCGACCAGGACGACGGCGAGGAACAGGCGGTCGAGAGCGAGGACGATCCCGACGCGGAGATGAGCGACGAGGCCCCGGAGATGGGCGACGGCGCCAAGCCCGCCCGGCCGGACCCCAAGGACAGCGGCCGCCCCGAGCCGGCCTACAAGATCTTCACCAGCGCCCACGACGAGATCGAGCCGGCCGAGGATCTCTGCGATCCCGAGGAACTGACGCGCCTGCGCGCCTATCTCGACCAGCAGCTGGCCAGTCTTTCCAGCGTGGTCTCGCGCCTGGCCAACAAGCTGCAGCGGCGGCTGCTGGCCCAGCAGAACCGCTCCTGGCAGTTCGATCTGGAAGAGGGGATGCTGGACGTCGCCCGCCTGCCCCGGATCATCATCGACCCGACCGCGCCGCTCAGCTTCAAGCAGGAGAGCGACACCGACTTCCGCGATACGGTGGTGACCCTGCTGATCGACAACTCCGGCTCGATGCGCGGCCGACCGATCATGGTGGCGGCGGTCTGCGCCGACATCCTTGCCCGGACGCTGGAGCGCTGCGCGGTCAAGGTCGAGATCCTCGGCTTCACGACCCGGGCCTGGAAGGGCGGCATCAGTCGCGACGACTGGATCAAGGCCGGCAAGCCCGCCTCCCCCGGTCGTCTGAACGACCTGCGCCACATCATCTACAAGTCCGCCGACAGCCCCTGGCGGCGGGCCCGCAAGAACCTCGGCCTGATGATGCGCGAGGGTCTGCTGAAAGAGAACATCGATGGCGAGGCCCTGATGTGGGCTCACCAGCGGATGATGAGCCGACCCGAGCAGCGGCGGATCCTGATGGTGATCAGCGATGGCGCCCCGGTCGACGATTCGACCCTGTCGGTGAACAGCGGCCACTACCTGGAGCGCCATCTGCGCCAGGTGATCGGCGAGATCGAGAACAAGAGCCCGGTCGAGCTTCTGGCCATCGGCATCGGCCACGACGTGACGCGCTACTACCGCCGCGCCGTGACCATCGTCGATGTCGAACAGCTGGGCGGCGTTCTGGTCGAGCAGCTGGCGTCGCTGTTCGAGGAGGAGCCCAAGCGGGTGGCCAAGTCGCGCGGCCTGCTCGGCGCCCTGCCGACGGTGATGCCGACACCGATGAAGGCGACGACGTTTTCGGCGGTGAAGGAAGCGCTGTCGTGAAGCGGCTGGCGGGCCTTGCGCTGGCGGGTCTGCTCGCCGCCTGCGCCGCGCAGACTCCGCCTCCCCTGCCCGACAAGCCGCAGCCGGCCGGGCCGGAAATCCAGATCGCCATCACGCCCGTGCCTTTGGACCCGGCCAATCCCCAGCGCACCAGCCTGAATGGCTTTACCTACATGGGCGGCGTGGCGATCACCGATCCGGTGACCAACCGCGTCCACGGCCTGTCGGACCTGAAGGTGACGCCGGACGGGCGGATCGTGACGATCAGCGACTTTGGCGACCTGTTCGAGGCGAAGCTGCAGTTTGGCCAGGACAGCCGGCTTGGCGGCCTGACCGACGGCAAGCTGTGGACACTGAAGCGACCGGATGGCCAGCCGGTGCAGGGCAAGCTGGAAAGCGACGCCGAGGGCCTGGCCATCCTGGCAAACGGCGACCGGCTGGTCAGCTTCGAGCGCGACCACCGCATCTGGCGCTATCCGGCCGCCGGCGGGCCGCCCGTCGCGGCGCCGAAACCCGGCAACCTGTTTTCCGAGAACGAGGGGATGGAGGGGCTGACGGAGTATCCGTTCGCCGGCCCGGACGCCTATCTGGTCGGCTCGGAAGAGGGTGAGCTCTGGCTCTGCAAGCTCAGCACCGCCTGCCAGACCTTCAGCGTGCTCAACGGCCCGGACCTGGAATACGGCCTCACCGCCCTGGCGCCGTTCCAGGACGGCAGCCTGGTGGCCGTTCACCGCGCCTGGGACCCGGTTCGCGGCTCACGCATCACCGTTTCGGTCTACGCCGCCGCCGCCCTGAAGGGCCGACAGCCACAGCCGATGGCCCGACTGGTGCTCAATGCCCCGCTGACCACCGATAACATCGAGGGGGTGGCCCTGGTCACCTCGCCGACCGGCGCGACCCGCTTGCTGCTGCTCAGCGACGACAATGCCAGCGACAGTCAGCGGACCCTGCTGATGGTCTTCGACTGGACGGGCCGCAAGTGATCGCCGCCTGCGTCGCCGATTACCGGGAACTGGCCCGGCGGCGACTGCCCCGGGTGTTGTTCGACTACATTGATGGCGGCTCCTACGGCGAGGTCACCCTGCGCCGCAACGTCGAGGACCTCGAAGCCATCGCCCTGCGCCAGCGGGTACTGCGTGATGTCTCGACGATCAGCCTGGCCACCGAATGGTTCGGCCAGCCCCTCAGCATGCCCGTGGCCCTGGCGCCCGTCGGCATGGCAGGCATGTATGCGCGCCGGGGCGAGGCGCAGGCGGCCCGGGCGGCGCAGGCGGCCGGGGTGCCGATGATCCTGTCCACCGTCTCGGTCTGCGACCTCTCGGAGGTCAAGGCGGCGACCGGCGAGGCGCCCTGGTTCCAGCTCTATATGATCAAGGACCGCGCCTACATGGCCGACCTGCTGGCCCGGGCGGCGGCCCTGGGGGTCAAGGTGCTGGTCTTCACCGTCGATCTGCCCGTGCCGGGGGCGCGATATCGCGACTACCGCACGGGCCTGTTCGGCGGCAACGCGGCCAAGACCTTCCTCAAGCGCGGCCTCGACGGGGCGCTGCATCCGGACTGGGTGCAGGACGTCTGGCTGCGCGGGCGGCCGCACAGCTTCGGCAACATCGCCGCGGCGATTCCCGACGCCAGAGGGATCATGGAATTCTGGCCCTGGGTGACCCGCAACTTCGACCCGACCCTGACCTGGGCCGACCTCGAATGGGTGCGCCAGCACTGGAAGGGCCCGATCGTGCTGAAGGGCGTGCTCGATCCCGAGGATGCCCGTGAGGCGGTCAGGCACGGCGTCGACGGCATCGTCGTCTCCAACCACGGCGGGCGTCAGCTCGACGGGGTGCTGAGCGGCGCCCGCGCCCTGCCGGCGATCGCGCAGGCCGTGGGCGATGAAACGACGGTGCTGATGGACGGCGGCGTGCGGTCAGGGCTCGACGTGGTCAAGGCGCTGGCGCTGGGGGCCAAGGGGGTGCTGATCGGCCGGGCCTGGGCCTGGGCGCTCGGTGCGCGCGGGGAAGCTGGCGTCGCCCATGTTCTGGCCGTGCTGCGCCAGGAGATGATGATGACCATGGCCCTGACCGGCTGCACAGATGTGCGCGCGGCGGATTCCAGCCTTCTGGCGCAATAGAAAAACGGCCCGCGAGTCGCCTCGCAGGCCGTCTTCAAAACTTTAGAACCGCGTGATTTACGCGGCGGCCTTTTCGGCCAGCGCGGCCTTGACCTGACGCTTGATCTTCAGGGCGCGGGGCGAGAGGGTCTCGTCCTTCAGCTTGACGATCACGGGGTCGAGACCGCCCTTGAAGTCGAGCGTGCGCAGCGCGGCGTTGGTGATCCGCAGCCTGAACGACTGGCCCAGAACTTCCGAGACCAGGGTGGCGGGAGCCAGAGCCGGCAGGAAGCGGCGCTTGGTCTTGATGTTCGAGTGGCTCACATTGTGGCCGACCATGGGGCCGACACCGGTGAGTTCGCAGCGACGCGACATGTTGGAACCTTCGCAATAGAATGTCGGGCGCGCCAGGGAACCCCTGCGCACGAGAGGGGCGTCTATAGGGGTAAGGGCGGGGAAGCGTCAACCCTTTGAGCCGATTCAGAAACAACTCTCTGCCCGCGTGGCGAGAGACCCCTTCAGCCGCCATTCATGCGCCGCCATTATGAAACAGGACGACATGTCCTGACGCCCTGGAGCCCAAGCAAGCCATGATCCGCCCGGCCGCCATCATCGCCACAGTCGCCCTGCTGGCCATTCCGGCCGTCGCCTCCAGCCAGGCGACGAACACCATCCTGCCCGGCTACTGGGAGTATCGCAGCAAGGTCAGCTACGGCGTCTCGTCGAGCAGCGTCGAAAAGCGGTGCGTCGAGCCCAAGGACATCGACAAGTTCTTCAGCGGCCCCAGCAACCGCCATTACAAATGCACCTACCCGACCCGCAACGTCGCGAACGGCAAGGCGGAGTTCCAGGGGACCTGCGTCGACAAGCGCGGCCGCAAGGCCTTCGTCACGGCGTCCGGGACCTACAGCCCCAAGCGGTTCACCCTGACGGCCAGGATCAAGACCAGCATCATCGGCCTGCCGATCACGCCCACCGGCTCGATCGACGCGACCTGGATCGGCACGACCTGCCCGCCCAAGCCGCCGAAGAAGCCCAAGTGAGAGTCAGGGTGTTGTGGTTAATCAGCTTTAAGATACAATAGCTTGTAGGGAACAAATGCCGAATCGGACGAAGTCACTGATTCGGTCCTGATTCGTTTCGCGCCTGTTCGCGTCGTTCCGCCCTCGCCGTTAACCTGCCACCCGCCGCAGTGCGCGCCCGGCCCGGCGCGTGTTAGACTCTGCGGAACAACGACTCTCTTCGGGGCCATCCCTTGCAAAAGTTCCTCCGCCCGCTGGCCGTCTTCGGCGCGCTCATTCTTGCCGGCTGCGCCGCACAGGCCGGCGGCCCCGACGGCGACGACTTCCTGATGTTCGGGGGTCCGATCTTCAGTGATGGCGGCGCGGCGCAGGCCGACGGCTCGACGCAGGTCATTCCGGCCGAAGCGCTGGTGGTGCGGGACGGCAAGGTGGTGTTCGCCGGCGACCTGGCGGCCGCCCGGGCCCAGGCCAAGGGCCTGCCGCAGATCGACCTGAAGGGGGCGGCCGCCTATCCGGGCTTCGTTGACAGCCATGTGCACCTGACCGGCGTGGGCTTACGCGAAATGACCCTCAACCTCGACCAGGTGAAGTCGGTCACTGAGCTGACCGAGGCGGTCAAGGCCTGGGACGCCGCCAACCCGGGCAAGGAGCCGCTGACCGGCCGCGGCTGGATCGAGACCCACTGGCCCGAGAAGCGCTTCCCCACGCGGGCAGACCTTGATGCCGTCGTCGCCGACCGTCCCGTGGTGCTGGAACGCTCGGATGGTCACGCGGTGGTGCTGAACAGCGCCGCCCTGACCCTGGCCGGCATCACCAGGGACACCCAGGATCCCAGCGGCGGCCGTATCGAGCGGGACGCCGCCGGCGAGCCGACCGGCATGCTGATCGACACCGCCCAGGGCCTGATCGGCGCCAAGCTGCCGCCGCTCTCCTATGCCCGGCGCCGTGAAGCGCTGGAAAAGGCCGTCAACCTGTACGCCGCGCGCGGCTGGACCGGCGGCGCCAACATGAGCACCGAGGCGGACGACGTGAAGGCGTTGTTCGAACTGGCCGCCGACAAGAAGCTGCCGATCACGGTCGATGTCTTCATGACGCCTGAGGATTCGGCTGAGGTCCTCAAACGCGGCCCCTACAGCGACCCCACCGGCATGGTCCGGGTGCGGGGTGTGAAGCTCTACATGGACGGCGCGCTCGGCTCGCGCGGCGCCCTGCTGCTGGCCCCCTACAGCGACCAGCCGACGACACGCGGCCTGCAGATCGCCCAGCATGACGAGGCCCTGGCGATCATGAAGCAGGCCCTCAAGGTCCGCGCCGACATCGCCTTCCACGCCATCGGCGACGCCGGCAACCGCCAGGTGCTGGACTGGATGGCCGAGGCCTTCGCCGCCGATCCGGCCGCCGCAAAACAGGTGCGCTGGCGGGTCGAGCACAGCCAGATCGTCAATCCGGCCGACTATCCGCGCTTCAAGCAGCTGGGCGTCATCGCCTCGATGCAGCCCAGCCACGCCATCGGCGACCTCTACTTCGCCCCGGCCCGTCTGGGCCAGGACCGCCTGAAGGGCGCCTATGCCTGGCGCGGCCTGACCGCCACCGGGGCGCTGGTCATCGGCGGCTCCGATGCGCCGGTCGAGGTGGGGGATCCCAGGATCGAGTACTACGCCGTCGCCGTGCGCAAGGACCTGAAGGGCGCCTCGGGCCCCGACTGGCATCCCGAGGAAGCGCTGAACCGGGTGCAGGCCCTGGACCTGTTCACGATCAACCCGGCCCAGGCCGATCAGCGACCGGCCGGCTGGGGCCGCCTGATCGTCGGCAGCCCGGCCAACATCACCGTCTTCTCCCGCGAGCTGCTGACTGTGCCTGAAGGCGACATCATGAAGGCCAGGCCGGTGCTGACCGTGGTCAAGGGGCGGACGGTGTTCGACGCCCGTTGAGCGGGCGCCGGCCGGAACATCTGCCCGCGGCTGGCGGTTGATCCTCACCGGTTGGCCTGGAGGATCGACGCAATGCTTGCCCGACTCGACACCTCGCCCCACCTATAGGCCATGAGTGACCGCTCTACCGGACAGGCGCCGGCCCGGCTTACGGCCGTTCTGGGGCCCACCAACACCGGCAAGACGCATCTGGCCGTCGAGCGGATGTGCGGCCACGCCAGTGGCATGATCGGCCTGCCCCTGCGCCTGCTGGCGCGGGAAATCTATGACCGGGTCGTCAAGCTGAAGGGCGTGCGCGAGGTGGCGCTGATCACCGGCGAGGAAAAGATCGTCCCGCCGCGCGCCAACTATTTCATCTGCACCGTCGAGGCCATGCCGCTGGGCCGCGAGGTCGAGTTCCTGGCCATCGACGAGATCCAGCTATGCACCGATCCCGAGCGCGGCCATGTCTTCACCCATCGGCTGCTGCATGCGCGGGGCAAGCACGAGACCATGCTGCTGGGCTCCGGCGCCATGGTGAACCTGGTGCGGCGGCTGTTGCCGAAGGCCGAGATCATCACCCGCGAGCGGTTCAGTTCGCTGACCTACGCCGGACCCAAGAAGATCACCCGCCTGCCCCGGCGCAGCGCCATCGTCGCCTTCAGCGCCGACAAGGTCTACGGCATCGCCGAGCTGATCCGCCGCCAGCGCGGTGGCGCGGCCGTGGTCATGGGATCCTTGAGCCCCCGCACCCGCAACGCCCAGGTCGCCCTCTACCAGTCGGGCGAGGTCGATTTCCTGGTCGCCACCGACGCCATCGGCATGGGGCTGAACATGGACGTCGACCATGTCGCCTTCGCCGGCCTGCGCAAATTCGACGGCAAGCGGACCCGCTGGCTGCACGCCGCCGAGATCGCCCAGATCGCCGGCCGGGCCGGCCGCTATCGCCGTGACGGCACCTTCGGCGTCACCGGCGAGGCCGACGAGATCGATGAGGACCTGGTCGAGCGGGTCGAGAATCACCAGTTCGAGCCGATCACCACGGCCGAATGGCGCAACAGCAAACTCGACTTCACCAGCATGGCGACGCTGATCAAGACGCTGGACGAGGCGCCGCAGCGCGAGGGGCTGAAGCTGTCGGCCGAGGCGCTGGACGAGCTGACCCTCAAGAAGCTGGCCGAGGATCCGGAGATCGCCCACCGGGCCAAGGCCCGGCCGCAGCTGGAGAAGCTGTGGGAGGTCTGCCAGACGCCGGACTTCCGCAAGATCGCCAGCGATGACCACCTCAACCTGCTGCGCCGCATCTTCAACGAGCTGACCAGCGGCCGGCGGCGCATTCCCGACGACTGGATGGCGGCCCAGTTCGCCGGCCTCGACCGGACCGACGGCGAGATCGACTCCCTGGCGGCGCGGCTGGCGGCGGTGCGCACCCTGTCCTACGTCGCCAACCGGCCGGACTGGCTGCACGACCCGGCCTTCTGGCAGTCGACCATGCGCCAGCTTGAGGACCGCCTCAGCGACACCCTGCACGAGAAGCTGATGGCGCGGTTCGTCGACCGGCGGACCAGCGTGCTGATGCGCCAGCTGGGCGACCGCGAATCGATGATGGCCGGCGTCGCCGAGGACGGCACGGTGACGGTCGAGGGCCACTATGTCGGCAAGCTGAGCGGTGTGGTCTTCGACCAGCCGAAGGCCATCACCAGCCTGGAAGAAAAGGCCCTGCGCGGCGCGGCCCAGCGGGCCGTAGCGCCGGAGGTTGCGAAGCGGCTCGGCGCGCTGGCGGCCGAGGAGGATGGCGCCTTCAGCCTGACGCCGGACGGCATGGTCCTGTGGCGCGGCGCGGCGGCTGGTCGGCTGGATACGGCCGGCAAGGTCAAGCTGCTGGGCGAACTGGGCCCTGCCCCGGCCCGTGAGCGCGCCCAGCGCCGGCTGGAGGCCTGGATGGCCCATGAGCGGGCCCGCAAGCTTTCGCCCCTGGCCGCGCTGGAGGCGGCGATGAGCGACGGCGGGCTGCGCGGTCTGGCCCGGGGTCTGGCGCACCGGCTGCTGGAAAACGGCGGCGTCCTGCCTCGCCGGCAGGTCGAGGAAGAGATGAAGGTGCTGAGCCAGGCCGAGCGGCGGGCCCTGCGCAGTCTGGGGGTGCGGATCGGCGCCTTCAGCCTGCACCTGCCAGGACTGCTGACCGAAGACGCGCAAGCCTTCGCCCAGTCGCTGAAAGCTGATCCCACCGCGCCCGCCGCCGGCAAGGTCAGCCGCCTGAAGCCCGGTCCCGTCGACGTCAAGGGCCTGTCGGCACGGGGCCTGATGGCCGTCGGCGGGCTGGCCGTCCCCGTCGAGCAGCTGGAGGCGCTGGACGAAGCCCTGCGCGCCGCGCCGCAGAAGGCCGGCGGCTCGGTGGTCTCCGACCAGCTTGTGGAAGGGCTGGGCTGGGCCGCGAAGGACGCGACCGACATCCTGCGGGGCCTGGGCCTGACCCCCGTCAATCGCGATCACCCCATCGCCTGGCGCCGGCGCGGCGCCGGCAGAGCCACCGCCGCCACGCCGGTCAGCCCGCCGCCCGGCTCCCCCTTTGCCGCCCTGGCCAGGCTGCAGGTCCCTGTCCCCGCGCCCAAACCCCGCCGACCGCGTCGAAAGGCGACCAGGATCGTCAAACCGTGAGCGAGGCGGCCGAGACCGCCTGCCGGGCCGATGTCTGGCTGTGGCGCGCCCGCTTCATCAAGAGCCGGTCCCTGGCCGCCAAGTTCATCGAGGAAGGCCGGGTGCGCATGACCCGGAGCGGCGTCCAGACGCGCCTCGACAAGCCCAGCCGCACCCTGCACATCGGCGACGAACTGGTCTTTGCCCTGGGCGGCCGGCTGATCGCGGTGCGCATGGAACAGGCCGGCGAACGGCGCGGTCCGCCGCCCGAAGCCCGCGCCCTCTATACGACCTTGGAGAATAACTGACGGGCCGCGAGCCCTCGCCGCATTGACAAGGCGCCCTCCCCATCGGATGACGCGGCTTCACGATCCGATCCCGCGCGCGCGATCTCTCCTGCGCGCCCTTAGAGCGCCTGATGACCTATATCGTCACCGATGCCTGCATTAAATGTAAGTTCATGGACTGCGTCGAGGTTTGCCCCGTCGACTGCTTCTATGAGGGCGAGAACTTCCTGGTCATCAACCCGGACGAATGCATCGACTGCGGCGTCTGTGAGCCCGAGTGCCCGGTCGACGCCATCAAGCCGGACACCGAGGACGATCCCGACAGCAAGTGGCTGAAGATCAATACCGACTTCGCCAAGGTCTGGCCGAACATCACCCTGAAGGGCGAACCGCCGGCCGACGCCGAGGCTTTCGAGCGCGAAACCGGCAAGTTCGAGAAGTACTTCAGCGAAAAGCCCGGCAAGGGCAGCTAGGGCCGCGCGACGCCTGGTTGTCGCAAACCTTTCATCCGGCTGAATTTTGTGCTAATACACCCTCGACGCGGTGGGATTTTCCTGCTTGCGCCTCGGTTCAAGAACAGCCGCTCCCGAACGGCGCGCCCGGACGAAGGCGAAGGGTGTCCTAGAAGACTTTTGAGCAAGACAGTTTGAGCCCGCGCCACCTCGGCGCCTGGGGCTTTTGCGCGTCCTGACAGGAGCTTTCGTGGGAGCAGGTGCTCCGCGCGGTCCGCGGAGGTGATGGAGAAGGAAGACTATGAGCAAGTCCGGTCTGGCGTTTTCCGTGGGTGACCACGTTGTCTATCCCGCCCATGGCGTGGGCACGATCCAGGCGGTCGAGACCCAGGAAGTCGCCGGCATGGCCCTGGAAGTCTATGTCATTACCTTCGACCACGAGAAGATGACCCTGCGCGTCCCGACCAAGAAGGCGGCCACCAGCGGCCTGCGTTCGCTTGCCGAGGAAGGCGTTATGAGCAAGGCGCTGACCACCCTGAAGGGCCGCGCCCGGGTCAAGCGCACCATGTGGTCGCGCCGCGCCCAGGAATATGAAGCCAAGATCAACTCGGGCGATCTCGTCTCGATCGCCGAAGTGGTCCGCGACCTGCACCGCGCCGAGAACCAGCCGGAGCAGAGCTACTCCGAGCGCCAGCTGTACGAATCGGCCCTGGACCGCATGGCCCGGGAAGTCGCCGCCGTCGAACGCATCGACCGCGACGCGGCGGTGAACCTGCTGACCAAGAGCCTGCAGAAGGCCGCGTAGGCGGTTCCTCTACGGTTTGAAGATTGACGCCCGGATCGAAAGGTCCGGGCGTTTTTCTTTGCCCGATACGAAATTGACAAACTTTGCCAAAACGTCAAATCTCCTCGAAAGAGGTGACTTATGGCGACAATGAACGTCTCCCTGCCTGCCGCCATGAAAGAGTGGGTTGAGCGCCAGGCGGATGATGGTCGCTACAGCAATTCGAGCGACTACGTCCGTGACCTGATCCGCCGTGATCAAGAGCGCTCCGAGAAGATAGCAGCGATGCAGATCCTCGTTGACGAGGGGTTCGCCAGCGGCGTCGGAACGCGGACGATGGCGGAAATTCGTGCTGCGGGACGCCGCAAGGCGGGTCTGGATGAAGTTTAGACTTTCCGACGCCGCCGAACTCGACCTCGAAAACATCTATGCTTCCGGCTGCCGGATTTTTGGGCCGCAGCAAGCCGACCGCTATCAGGACGGACTTGAGGCCGTTTTCGATTTCCTCGCGCGTCACCCTGAAGCCGCTCGCGAGCGAACCGAAATTGTTCCGCCGGTTCGAGCTCATCCATACAGGGCCCTTGTCGTCATCTATGTGATTCAAGATGGCTGCATCTTCATCGTCAGAGTGCGCCACGGTCATGAAAACTGGTCGGCCGATCCCGCCGGTCCCGACGCTCTGAACAACTAATTCCACAAACACTGATCCACCCGCGCACGCTCAGCGTACCTCGCTCCATGGCACGGGAAGCAGTGACGGCTGAGACGGCAGAGCGGCGGTACATCCGCCGGGCGATGCGGACGCCCATGCTGGAGGCCCAGCATGAGCACGATCTCGCCGTCCGCTGGAAAGAACAGCAGGACGAGGACGCCCTGCACGAACTGACCGGCGCCTACATGCGGCTGGTCATCGCGATGGCCGGACGGTTCAAGGCCTACGGTCTGCCGCACGGCGACCTGATCCAGGAAGGCAGCGTCGGCCTGATGCAGGCGGCGGCCAGGTTCGAGCCGGACCGGGCGGTTCGCTTCTCCACCTATGCCGGCTGGTGGGTGCGGGCGGCCATGCAGGACTATGTGCTGCGCAACTGGTCGATAGTGCGCACCGGCACCACGGCGGCCGGCAAGAGCCTGTTCTTCAACCTGCGCCGCCTGCGCGCCCGTCTCGGCGACATCGAAGGCCGGCTGACGGCGGAGGCGCGGGCCGCCATCGCCATCGAACTGGGCGTCGACGAAGAGGATGTGGAAGCCATGGCCTCGCGGCTTTCGGCGTCCGACCGCTCGCTCAACGCCCCGATCACCGCCGGGGCCGAGGACGCCTATCAGGACTTCCTGCCCGATGATCGCCCCGATCCCGAAGAAGCCGCCAGTGAGACGCTGGACGGCGAAGCCCGGGCCGGCGCGGTCGCCCGGGCCCTGACGGTGCTGTCACCCCGGGAGCTGGCCATCATCAAGGCCCGGCGGCTGAGTGAAGAGCCGCGCACGCTCGAATCACTGGGCGATGAGCTCGGGGTCTCCAAGGAGCGTGTGCGCCAGGTCGAACACGGCGCCCTGGAAAAGCTGCGCCGCGCCCTGCAGAGCGAATTCAGCCCCTCGGCCCTGGCCGGTCTGGTCGGCTGATCACTGGGGCCCGCTGATCACTGGGGCCCGCTGATCACTGGGGGTTGAGGATCTCGAGCCCCTCGGGGTGGTCGAGCCGCAACTCGCCATCCCGCACATAGCCCCGCACCCGCACCAGACGCCCCTCAAGCGAGGCCGGCGAGCGGCCGGCGCTGTCGAAATCCTGGATCGCCCGGGCCGGAATGATGGCCGACAGCCCGTGGCCGAGGTTGAGCCGCCGGGAATCGGTTGCGGTTCGCACCTGGCCGACCTGGGCCTCGACCAGGGCAAAGCCCGGTGGTGCGACCGCCGCCTCCCGGGCGATCAGCACCCGGTAGCCGGGCAGCGCCCACAGTCCCCGGCCGGCGTTGCGACCCTCGCCCTCTCGCCGCAGCATTTCGCTGGCCAGCGCCCGGCTCTCCGGGAAGGTGCGAACCCGCGCCGCGCCCTCGCGCAGCATGCGGCCCTGCACCCAGCGTCGCCCCTTGGCCAGGCGCAGCTGGGCCACCTTCCGCCCGAAGGGATCGCGGGCGGCGCCGGCCGACATCAACTCGACCTCCTGGCCAAGCACCATGGTCGCCAGACGTTCCCGCGAGGCCTCGCCATAGGGCTCGTCCAGCTTCGGCGCGGTGATGCCGGCCAGCTTCAGGTCGCTGCCATCCGACAGCCGGACCATGTCGCCGGTCACCACCTCGACCACCCTGGCCTTGCCCTGCGCCGCCAGGGCGTCCAGGCGGGCGGCGTCGCCGCAGGCGGCGAGGCAGAGGGCGGCGACAACGACGCCGAGAACGCGAATCACGGGGCGGGCTCCAGCAGGGGTTCCTTGACGGCCAGGATCGGGCCGCGGTCGAGTTCGGCGCGGAGGTGATGAACGTCCAGATCGCCCTCCCAGCGGGCGATGACCAGGGTGGCGACGCCGTTGCCGACCAGGTTGGTCAGGGCCCGGCACTCGCTCATGAACCGGTCGATGCCGAAGATCACCGCCAGGGCGATCAGCGGAATGGTGTGGACCTCGGTGATGGTCGCCGCCAGGGCGATGAAGCCGGCCCCCGTGATCCCCGCCGCCCCCTTCGAGGTCAGCATGGACACCCCCAGCAGGGTGGCGATCTGCCAGCCGTCGAGGTGGGTGTTGGTCGCCTGGGCCAGGAACAGGATGGCCAGGGTCATATAGATGTTGGTGCCGTCCAGATTGAAGCTGTAGCCGGTCGGGATGACAAGGCCGGTCACCGACTTCGATGCCCCCAGTCGCTGCAGCTTCTCCATGATCTGCGGCAGCACCGATTCCGAACTAGAGGTGCCCAGCACGATCAGCAGCTCTTCGCGGATGTAGCGCAGGAACTTGATCAGGCTGAACCCGGCCCAGGCCGAGATGCCCCCCAGCACCACCAGAACGAACAACAGGGAGGTGGCGTAGAAGGTCAGGATCAGCTTGCCCAGCTGGACCAGGCTGCCCAGCCCATGCTCGCCTATGGTGTAGGCCATGGCCCCGAAGGCGCCGATCGGCGCGAACCGCACGACGATGTGGATGATCGAGAAGAAGACCTTGGCGATGTCCTCAAGCACGCCGGACACCCTGGCACCGAACTCGCCGAGGCGGGCGCAGGCGAAGCCCGTGAGGATGGCGATCACCAGCACCGGCAGGATGGCCCCGTCAGCGAAAGCGCCGACGAAGGTGTCCGGGATGAGGCGCAGCAGGTACTCGGCCAGCCCCGGCGCGTGGGCGGCCTTGTCGGCATAGCCGGCCACGGCCTGGGCGGCCTTGGAGGCCGGATCGATGGCCGCCGCATCGATGTTCATGCCCGCGCCAGGCCGGACGATCAGGGCGACCACCAGGCCGACCACCAGGGCGAAACTGGAGACCACCAGGAAGTAGGTGAGGGTCCGCGCCCCGACCCGGCCGAATTTGGCCATGTCGCTCATGTGCCCGATGCCGGCGGCGACGGTGCAGAAGATGACCGGGGCGATGATCAGCTTGATCAGCTTGATGAAGCCGTCGGCCAGCGGCTTCAGCTCGGTCCCGAGACCCGGCGCGAGCCAGCCCAGCAGGATGCCGGCGGCAATGGCCAACAGGACCTGGACATAAAGCAGGCGCAGATAACGCATGACCCCTCCCCCGAACTTGGTGCGGCACGATAGAGCAGCCGCCGGCCGATGCGAAGTCGGTCCGAGCCAGGCGTCCGTCCGTTATGGAGAGCGGTCAGGCCGCCTTCGTCGCCCGGCCCAGCAGGCGTTCGACCAGAGGCAGAAGAACGTCGCGACGGAGCGGCTTCTGCATCACCTCGTCCGCGCCCAGGCTGGCGGCCAGACGCAACAGGCTCTGCATCGCCATGCTGCGGGTGCCGGCGGACATCACCACCACAGGCAGCTCCGGCCAGCGCGCCTTGATCTGACCGAGGGTCTCGACCCCGTCCATGTTGGGCATGATCATGTCCAGCAGGACCAGTTCGACCGGGCGCGCCTCGAGACTGGCGATCCCCAGCCGACCGTCTTCCGCGATCGCGCAGTCATGACCGGCCTCGGTAAGCAGTTCGACCGCCACTTCGCGCAGCAGCGGATCATCATCGATAATCAGAACCTTCGTCGCCATGCCGCTTCCGGACCTGCTGGAACTCAATCCGGTCAAATTGGGCGTAACGACCTTAAGGAACCTGTGACGCCAGAGACGGAAGTCGCGATTGCGCTATTCCGTCACACTGCCAGACCAAGCAGGGTTGTGACGCGGGGGTCTTGGAGGCTATCACGGCGCCAGCGCGGCCCCGTAGCTCAGCCGGATAGAGCAGGGCTTTCCTAAAGCCAAGGTCGGGGGTTCGAGTCCCTCCGGGGCCGCCAGACCGTCGCCTTGATTTGTCTCAGCCTTTTGATGACAGCGGGGGAGACTCGAACACCGATCTTCGATT
>JBILYE010000050.1:0-17347 GCA_044377925.1 Caulobacter sp.
TGACCAGTCTCTCCGCCGAAGACCTCAACGCCCGCCAGTCGACGCTGGAGCGCAGCTTCCTGCTGCAGGGCATCACCTTCACCGTCTATGGCGCCGAGGCGGCGACCGAGCGGATCATCCCCACCGACCTGATCCCGCGCATTATTCCCTCGGCCGAGTGGGATGTCATCGAGGCCGGCCTGACCCAGCGCCTGCGGGCCCTCAACATGTTCCTCGCCGACATCTACGGCGAGCAAAAGATCCTGATGGACGGCATCGTGCCGCGCGACCTGGTGCTGGGCGCGCCTAGCTATCGTCGCGAGATGCAGCACCTCTATGTGCCGCACAAGGCCTACGCCAACGTCTGCGGCAGCGACCTGATCCGCGGCCAGGACGGCGCCTTCTATGTGCTGGAAGACAACCTGCGCGTTCCCAGCGGCGTCTCCTACATGCTGGCCAACCGGGATGCGGCCCGCCGCACCTTCCCCGGCGCCTTCCGGGCCGCCAGCGTGCGGCCGGTGGAACGCTATCCGGACCTGCTGCTGGCTACGCTCAAGTCGATGGCTCAGGAATGGCGTCCCGACCCCCAGGTCGTGGTCCTGACACCCGGGGTCTACAACAGCGCCTACTACGAGCACGCCTACCTCGCCCGGCTGATGGGCGTACCCTTGGTCGAGGGCCGCGACCTCGTGATCCACGAGAACATGGTCTACATGCGGATGACCACCGGCCTGCAGCGGGTCGACGTCATCTACCGCCGGGTCGACGACGACTTCATCGACCCCCTGGCCTTCCGGCGCGATTCCAGCCTCGGCGTCGGCGGGCTGTTCAACGCCTATCGCGCCGGCAACGTGATGATCTGCAACGCCCCCGGCACCGGGGTGGCTGACGACAAGGCCGTCTATGCCTACGTCCCCCAGATCATCCAGTACTACCTGGGCGAGGACGCCATCCTGCCCAACATCGAGACCTTCCTCTGCCGCGAGCCGGCCCAGCTCAGCCATGTGCTCGCCAACCTCGACAAGTTCGTCGTCAAGGCGGTCGGGGCCTCGGGCGGCTACGGCATGCTGGTCGGCCCGCACGCGTCGAAGAAGGAGCGTGAGGACTTCGCCCTGGCCATCAAGGACGACCCCGACAACTACATCGCCCAGCCGACCATCCAGCTCTCCACCGCCCCCTGCCTGATCGACGGCCGGGTCGAGAGCCGCCACGTCGATCTGCGGCCCTTCATTCTGTCGGGCGAGAAGATCGTCGTCACCCCGGGCGCCCTGACCCGCGTGGCCCTGCGCCAGGGCAGCCTGGTGGTCAACTCCAGCCAGGGCGGGGGGTCCAAGGACACCTGGGTCCTGGGTCCGGGAGACGTTGCGCCATGATGCTCGCCCGCGTTGCCGACAGCCTCTACTGGATGGGCCGCTATGTGGAGCGGGCCGAGCACGTCTGCCGCCTGGCCGACGTCACCCTCAACGCCACGCTCGACCGCTCGATGGCCGCCAACGAGACGGCCCGCATCGCTCTCTCGGCCCTGGGCGACGACCTGACCGCCGCCGACAGCAATCTGTTCAACACCGCCAAGGAACTGGCGCTGGGCAATGACGAGGCCAACTCTGTCCGCATGTCCCTGGCCAAGGCTCGCGAGAACGCCCGCCAGGTGCGCGACCAGATCACCACCGAGATGTGGGAACGGCTGAACCTCCTCTATCTGCGGGTCAACGAGAAGGGCGCCGAACGCACCTTCGACCGTGAGCACACCGGCTTCCTGCACGACATCATCGCCGACCTGCACCTGTTCAAGGGCGCCGCCGACGCCACGATGAGCCACGGCGAGGGCTGGCGGTTCCTGATGCTGGGCGTCTACATCGAGCGGGCCCAGCTCATCGCCCGCCTGCTGCGCGCGGCCTTCGGCGATGGCGCCGTCCCCAGCGGCGACCACGTCACCCTGATGAACGTCCTGCGCATGGGCTGCGCGCTCGAGCCCTACCTGCGCACCTACACCGCCGAGATCGAGCCCCGGCACATCCTCGACTTCCTGCTGTTCGACGAGGACTTCCCGCGCTCGATCCGCTTCGCCACGGCCCGCATCGAGGAATCCATGGCCGACATCGCCAGCCACGTCGCCTTCGGCGGCCGGGGCCGGCCTGAACGGCTGGCGGGCCGTCTCAGCTCGCGGCTGGAATTCACCGATCTGGAGGAGCTGGAAGCCAACGGAGCAGCCGCCCTGCTGGCCAGTGTGGTGGCCGACTGTGGCCGCATCCACGAGGCCCTCTACCAGACCTTTGTCGCCTACCCCCTCGAGATGAGGCTCCCGGCCTGATGCTGCTCGATATCCGCCACGTCACCCGTTACCACTACGAGCGCCCCATCCGGGAAAGCCTGATGGAGCTGCGGATGCAGCCCCAGAAGTCGATCCGCCAGAGGCTGATCAGCTTCGACCTGGAACTGGATCCCCGCGCCCAGCTGTTCAGCTACATCGACCCCTTCGGCAACGCGGTTCACC
Source organism: Caulobacter sp. (assembly GCA_044377925.1). Classification (GTDB taxonomy): domain Bacteria; phylum Pseudomonadota; class Alphaproteobacteria; order Caulobacterales; family Caulobacteraceae; genus Caulobacter. The sequence goes on from JBILYE010000050.1 coordinate 2,474, forward strand.
ACTTCGACGTGCCCCAGCCGCACGACGAGCTGACCATCGTCTCCCGCGCCTGTGTCGAGACACAGCCTCCGCCCGAACTGCCCCAATCCCTGGATCTGGGCGAATGGGACCGGCTGAAGAGCAGCTTCACCCAGGCCGAATGTTTCGACTTCCTGCAGCCGCACGGCTTCACCCAGATCACCCCGGCCCTGCGCGCCTTCATGCAGGGCAAGGACCTCGAGGCCAGCCAGGTCCGTGATCCCTTGAGCCGGCTGCGTGACCTCAACCAGACCATCTACGACGCCTTCGCCTACGAGCCGGGAGTCACCCGCGCCGACAGCAAGATCGACGAGGCGTTGAAGCGGGGGGGCGGCGTCTGTCAGGACTTCGCCCACATCATGATCACCATCGCCCGCGACTGGGGCCTGCCGGCCCGCTACGTCTCGGGCTATCTGTTCACCGATCGCAAGGGCGGTGACCGGTCCGACCCGGACGCGACCCATGCCTGGGTCGAGGTCTTCCTGCCCAGCCAGCGATGGATCGGCTTCGACCCGACCAACAACATGCTGACCGGCGAGCGTCACGTGGGGGTGGCCATCGGGCGGGACTATGGGGACGTTCCTCCGAGCCGGGGCGTCTACAAGGGTGACAGCGAAAGCCAGGTCGCCGTCGATGTCGCCGTCACCAAGGCCAAGTCCGCCGTCTCGGAGCCTGAGTTCTTCCACCTGCCGAGGCCGACTTTCCGGGGTGGGCGGCGGCGGGGAGTCGATGCGCTGCGTGAGGAGCAGCAACAGCAGCAACAGCAGTGACGGCCTGACAAAGACCGGCCCTTTTCAGGACAACAACCCGACAAGCAGGCAACCGGATTCGGCCATCCGCCAGACCGGAGGCCAACACTGGCCTTCGCTTGCTCAGCGACTGCCTGCCCACGCCGGTTGAACTTTGTGCTTGCATCGCTGATCGGCGGTATAATGGTCCTGCCGCTTCGATAGCGGCGCGGTCACGGGGGGCTTGCAGGTCATGTTTGTCGGACACTACGCCGCCGCTCTGGCCGCAAAGGCGGTAGAGCCTCGCGCCCCGCTCTGGACCCTGATCGCCGGGGCGCAGCTCATCGACATCGGCTGGGCCGGCCTGGTCATGGCCGGGGTCGAGAAGATCCGTTTCAACCCGGACCTGCCGGGCAGTCCGCTCGAACTCTACCACATGCCCTGGACCCACAGCCTGCCGGCCGTGCTGGTCTGGTCGCTGGCCGCCCTGGCCCTCTGCCGCTGGGTGCTGCGCCTGCCCTGGGGCGCCTGCGTGGCTGTCGCCCTGGTGGTGTTCAGCCACTGGGCGCTGGATTTCCTGGTCCACCGCCCCGACCTCGAACTCTGGTTCGGCGGGCCCAAGGTGGGCCTTGGCTGGTGGGACTATCCCGATGCCGAGAAGACCCTCGAGATGGGCCTGATCGCCCTGACCGGCGGCGCCTGGCTGTGGAGCCGCGGCGCCTGGTCCCGCTCCCCCTGGCCGGCCCTGGCTTTCATCGCCTTCCTGGTCGCCCTGCAGATCGTCGCCGGCCTGACGGTGCCGACCGGCTCGACCGTGGCCTACGGACGGACCGCCCTGATCGTCTTCCTGGTGGTCGTCGGCGTGGCCGCCCTGGCCGATCTCCAGAGGCGAAAGCCCGAGACCGCCTAACCGGCCACCATCGCCAGCCACTCGTCCTCGGTCATCACCTGGATGCCCAGCTCGGTCGCCGTCTTCAGCTTGGAGCCGGCGCCAGGTCCGGCGACGACGAGGTCGGTCTTCTTCGACACAGAGGACGAAACCTTGGCGCCCAGGGCCTCGGCCTGGGCCTTGGCCTCGTCGCGGGTCATGCGTTCCAGAGCGCCGGTGAACACCACGGTCTTGCCGGCCACGGCGGTGTCGGTCTTGGGCTTCTCGGCGTCCTGGACGGTCAGCTGGTCATGCAGCCGCTGGACCATGCCCCGGTTGTGATCCTCGGCGAAGAAGGCCGCAGCCGCCTCGATCACCGCATCGCCGATCTGGTCCAGGGCGTCGAGTTCGGCCACCGCCTCCTCGTCGCGCGCCGCCACCTTGTCCATGGCGGCCAGGAACTCTGCCGCCGTGCCGTATCCTCGCGCCATGACCAGCGCCGTCTGCTCACCGATGTGGCGGATGCCCAGCCCATAGATGAAGCGGTCCAGCGGAATGGTCCGCCGGCTCTCGATGGCCGCCAGCAGGTTGGCGACGCTGGTCTCCCCGGCCCGCTCACGGTCCTTGAGCTTCTTGAGGGAGGTCTTGTCCCGTTCTTCCAGCAGGAAGATGTCGGCCGGTTCCCGGATCATCCCGTCGTCGAAAAAGCCCTGCAGCTGCTTCTCGCCCAGCCCCTCGATGTCGAAGGCCCGGCGGGAGACGAAATGCTTCAGATGCTCGATCCGCTGGAACGGACATGCCAGCTCACCGGTGCAGCGCCGCACCACCGTCTCGGCGCCGCTGGCCGTCGTCTCGCGCGCCAGCGGCGTCTTCAGCGGACAGGGGCAATGGGTCGGAAACGCGAAGGGCTCGGCCCCGTCCGGACGCGCTTCGAGGATGGCCCCGACGATCTGCGGGATCACGTCGCCGGCCCGCTGGACGATCACCGTGTCGCCGACCCGCAGGTCCTTGCGGGCGATTTCGTCGCCGTTGTGCAGGGTGGCGTTGGTCACCGAAACGCCGCCGACTGTCACGGGCCTCAGCCGGGCCACCGGCGTCACCGCGCCGGTGCGCCCGACCTGCAGGTCGATGGCTTCCAGCACCGTCCGCGCCTGCTCGGCCGGGAACTTGCGGGCGATGCCCCAGCGCGGCGCGCGGGAGACGAAGCCCAGACGCCGCTGCCAGTCGAGATTGTCGACCTTGTAGACGACACCGTCGATATCGTAGCCGAGGTTCGGCCGCGCCGCCTCCATGGCGGCGTAGGCGCCGAGCAGCCCTTCGGCGCCCCCTACACAGACCGACTGCGGCGTCGTCTGGAAGCCCCAGCTTTTCAGCTTCTCCAGCGCTTCCCACTGGCTGTCGGCGAACTTCTCGCTGAGCAGACCCCAGGCGTAGGCGAAGAACTTGAGCGGCCTCTTCGCGGTGATCGTGCTGTCGATCTGGCGCAGCGAGCCGGCCGCCGCGTTGCGTGGATTGGCGTAGGCCTTGTCTCCGGCCTCGGCCGCAGCGGCGTTCAGGGCGGCGAACTCCTCATGGCCCAGATAGACCTCGCCCCGCACCTCGATGACCTCGGGCCAGCCGGAGCCAGCCAGCTTGTGAGGAATATCCCTGATGGTGAGCAGGTTGGCGGTGACATCCTCGCCGACCCGCCCGTCGCCGCGCGTCGCCCCCTGGACCAGCACACCCTTTTCATAGCGGATGGAGGCTGACAGCCCGTCGATCTTGGGCTCGGCGGTGTAGCGGATCGGCGTCTCGTCGAGCTTGAGGAACCGTCGGATCCGGGCGTCGAACTCCAGCGCGTCCTCGTCCGAGAAGGCGTTGTCGAGGCTCAGCATCGGCGTGCCGTGCGTGACCGGCGAAAACTGCTCGGCCCGCGGCGCGCCGACCCGGGTGGACGGCGAGTTCTCGCGGATCAGGTGCGGGAAGCGGTCCTCGATATCGAGGTTGCGACGCTTGAGGGCGTCGTAGTCGGCGTCGCTGATCGTGGGGGCGTCGTCCTGGTGATAGGCCAGGTCATGCCGCGTGATCTCATCGGCGAGCCTGGTCAACTCCTGGACGGCTTCGGCTTCGGTCAGGTCGGCGACGGCGATCATGGCGGGATTTGTAGCGACGACAGCCGGCGCTTCAACGGATTCCTTCTCCCGGCAAGCGGGAGAAGGACCGCTGATCAGGCGCTGATGAGCGCTCTGGCAGCCGCCCGGGCCTCCGGTGTCACTGCCGCGCCGGACAGCATACGGGCGATCTCTTCTTCGCGGGCGTCCGGGGCAAGGGTCTCGACCGACGTTCGCGTCTTCTCGCTGTCGCCGGCCTTGGCGATCCGCCAGTGGGCGTCGCCGCGCGCCGCCACCTGGGGTGAGTGGGTCACGACCAGAACCTGGGCGCCTGTGGCCAGGCGCTTGAGCCGCAGGCCGACCGCGTCAGCGACGGCGCCGCCGACGCCCTGGTCCACCTCGTCGAAAATCATCAGCGGTTGGGGACCATCGCCGCGCCCGGCCAGCGCCGCCTTCAGCGCCAGGGCGAAGCGGGCCAGTTCGCCGCCGGAGGCGATGGCTTCCAGCGGACCGAACGGCGCGCCGGGGTTGGTGCTGATCTCGAAGGCGATGCGGTCCAGGCCCGAGGGACCGGCGCGGTCCTCGACCAAGGGCTCGACGGCCACCTGGAAGCGGGCCTTCTCCAGCTTGAGGGGGGCCAGTTCGGCCATCACCGCGGCGGTCAGGCGGTCACCGGCGGCGCGGCGTTCGGCCGACAGTCGGCGGGCGGCCGTGAAGTAGGCGTCGCGGGCCCAGTCCTCTGCGGCCTCGGCTTCCTTGAGGGCCTCTCCATTGCTCTCGATGGCGGCCAGGTCCTTGGCGAACCTTATCCTCAGGTCCGGCAGGTCTTCCACAGCGCAGGACAGCTTGCGGGCCATGGCGCGCAGGGCGAACAAGCGCTCCTCGGCCTGTTCCAGCCGCTGGGGGTCGAGCTCGAACGCATCGGCGGCGGCGTCGATGGCGGCGGCCGCCTCCTCTGCCTCGTTGACGGCCCGGTCGATGATCTCCTGCGCCGCCGTCAGTCGGGTCAGGGCCAGGCCGCCGTCGCCCGCCCCGGCCTGAACAGCCCGCTCCCGCGCCCGCTCCAGGGCCCGGAAGGCCGTGGCCAGGCGGTTGCCGATCTGGCCGGCCTCGATGGCTTCCCGCGCCGTGGAGATGTCGGCCAGAGCCTTCTCGGCGGCGCCCAGCAGGGCCCGTTCCTCCGCCAGTTCCGTCTCTTCGCCCAGGCGGGGCGCGAGCTGGTCCAGCTCCGACAGGCGCAGGGTGATTTCCTCGACCTCGGCGGCGGCCCGGTCGGCCTTCTCGCGCAGGACCTTCAGCGCTTCGCGGGCCGACCGCCAGCCGCTCCAGGCGGCGGTGACGGCTTCCACGGAAACCTGGCCGTAGGCGTCGAGCAGGCGGCCGTGGGTGCGGGCGTCTAGCAGGCCGACGGTCTCGTGCTGGCCATGCACCTCGAGCAGCAGGCCGCCGATCTCCTTGAGGGTGGCGACGCTGGTCGCCTGGTCGTTGACGAAGGCGCGGGACCGGCCGTCGGCCGACAGCTGGCGGCGCAGCACCAGATCCTCGAAGGGGGAGTAGTCGAGGCCCTTTTCCTCGAGCAGGCCCCAGACCGCATGATCCGCGGCCAGGGCGAACATGGCGGTCGCCGCCGCCTGGGTCGCGCCGCGCCGCACCAGGCCGGCGTCGGCGCGCGTGCCGGTGGCCAGCCCCAGGGCGTCGAGGATGATCGACTTGCCGGCCCCGGTCTCGCCGGTCAGAGCGGTCAGGCCGGGCCCGAAATTGAGGTCGAGCTGTTCGATCAGCACGACGTCGCGAATGGTGAGGCCGATCAGCATGCGGTCAGCTTCGTCTCGAATCGAGTTCGTTCAAAGCCCCGCACGTGGCGAAGCAGGCGAAACTCTAGCACGAGAACGAGACGAGAACAAACGTCCTCACCACTGCAGTCCCCAGCGCGTCGGCGGGGTCACCGGCGGCTGCGGCTCAGGCGTCTAGAGCGGCGCGGCGGGCGCCGGGGCGTTGGTGTCAGCCGGCGGGGCGATCGTCTGGCTCTTGTTCTTGCCGGTGCCGGTCATGCGCTGGAGGATGCTGCGCTTGGCGCCGGGAGTCAGCGGGGCGACGGCCGGTTGCAGACCCTTGTCGGTCAGCAGCCTGTAGCCTTCGCCGTACCAGGGATCGTCCCGGAAATTGTAACCCAGCATGCTGCCGGTGCGCTGCGCTTCGCCGACCAGGCCGACGGTCAGATAGGCCTCGATCAGGCGGTAGAGGGCTTCCGGCGCGTGGCTGGTGGTCTGGTACTTGTCGATCACCGTGCGGAAGCGGCCGATAGCGGCAATGGTCTGGCCCTCACGCAGGTACCAGCGCCCGACCTCCATCTCCTTGCCGGCCAGCTGGTCGTAGACCATGTCCAGCTTGTACTGGGCGTCGATGGCGTACTCGCTCTTGGGGAAGCGCAGCTGCACGTCACGCAGGGCGACCAGGGCCTGTTCGGTGGCAGCCTGGTCGCGGCCGACGTCGACGATCTGTTCGAAGTAGCAGATGGCCTTCAGGTAGTAGGCGTAGGGCGTCGAGGGGTTGCCCGGGTACAGGTTGATGAACCGGTCGGCGTTCTCGATGGCGTCGGAATAGTTGTTGGCCTGATAGTTGGCGTAGGCCGTCATCAGAATCGCCCGGCGGGACCATTCCGAATAGGGGTGCTGACGCTCCACTTCCTCGAAGTAGGAGATGGCGTCGGCCCAGCGCTTGTTGTCCAGGCGGTCAGCGCCGGTGGCGTAGAGCAGCTCCACCGGACGCTCGATGTAGGCCAGGCGCGGCTTGGGCTTTTGGCCCGCGCAGCCGGTAACGACCAGGGCCCCCGCGACGGCGGCGGCGAAGATGGCCTTACGGCTCCAGGGAAGAGGCAGCACGAACCCTCACAATCGAAATCCAACGCGGGCGCCCCCGCGCCGTTGGAAGAGGTATCTACACCACGCAAGGGCGGGCGCAAATGTGGCGATTGTCACAACAAACGCCCTTGTCCCGCTTGCGGGGAGACGGTGAGCCGGGAAGCGGGTCTGATGAGGGCAGTCCGGAGGGTTCAGGACAGGGGAATCGGGGCAGCGGCGCGTATGGCGCCAGAACGTATTTCAATCTGAAAAGCTGGCGCTGCCCTCATCCGACCCCTACGGGGCCACCTTCTCCCGACAAGCCGGAGAAGGATTTAGACCGCCTGGGCCAGTTCCTGGGTCCAGGTGCGGACGCGCCAGGCGTCCGGGTTGGCCAGCAGGGCGCGGACGACCAGGTTGTTCAGGCCGTGGCCGGCGTAGAGGCCGTCGAAACGGCCCAGGATCGGCATGCCCAGAACATAGAGGTCACCAACCGCGTCCAGCGCCTTGTGGCGCACGAACTCGTCCGGGCGGCGCAGGCCTTCCGGGTTGAGGATGCGGTCGCCGTCGAGAACAACGGCGTTTTCGATCGAACCGCCGCGCGCCAGACCGATGGCGCGCAGGGCTTCCACTTCGCGCACGAAGCCGAAGGTGCGGCAGTCGGCCAGTTGCTCGCGGAACGACTCTTCGTCGACGACGAGGTCAACGCGCTGGGTGCCGATCGGCGCGGCGTCGAACTTGATCTCGAAGGCGACTTCGAACTGCTCGGACGGGGCCAGGCTGGCGCGCTTGTCGCCCTCGATGACCTCGACGGTGTCCAGCATCTCGATGTAGCGGCGGGCCGCTTCCTGGCGGCGACGGCCGACCCGGTCGAGGATCTCGATGAAGGGCTGCGAGGAACCGTCGAGGATCGGCAGTTCCGGACCGTCAAGTTCGACGACGGCGTTGTCGATGCTGAGCGCGGCCATGGCGGCCATCAGATGTTCGATGGTCGAGACGGTGACGCCGGCGTCGTTGCCGATGACAGTGCCCAGCTGGGTCTTCACAACGGCTTGCGGCGACACGCGCACGGCGTTGTCGCGATCGCGCACATCGGTGCGGACGAAGACGATGCCGGCGTCCGGCGCGGCCGGGCGGATCGAAACGCGGACGTGCTCACCGGTGTGCAGGCCCAGACCCGCGAAGATCGCGGGGCCGCCGACGGTGTGCTGATGGTATGCCGAAACGGACAAGACCGACCCTTGAACTGCTGCTGCGCGATCGAACTGACCGCATCACGCCCCGTCGTCTTTGTAGGCGTCTCTTCGCAATGCAGCAAAGCAAGAGCTGTTTCGAATTGTTACGTGGTTAATAGCTTGAATTTATTGATCTTTCACCGGTCGCGCGAACCCTGGAAATTGGTCAGCAGAGGGCCGTTTTCAAGGCCGGCAGGGTCGCTTTCACGGCCATCGACAGCGGCGTCGGCAGGGCGTCGAGCGCGAACCAGTCCATCCCCTCGTGCTTGTGCGGCTCGAGATTGACCGGCTCGCCGGTGAAGCTTTCGGCCAGATAGGTCGGGGCGACCCAGTGCTCCGGCGTGTCAGACTGTATCTGGTCGGTGACGCAGAGCAGGCGCAGTGAACCCAGGATCAGGCCGGTTTCCTCCGCCACCTCGCGGCGCAGAGCGTCCTCGACCGGCTCGAGGAAGTCGACCTTGCCGCCGGGAATGCTCCAATGGCCCGCCTCGGGATTGCGCAGCCGGCGCAGCAGGAGCAGCTTGCCGTCCCTGACGATACAGGCGCCCACACCCAGTCTCGGTTCTGTCACCCCGCCCCTCCCGCGCGGCGCTTCCTGGGCGCCTGCGTCAGCGACTTCACAAGCAGGATCGTCACCAGTCCACTGCTCCACTCTTCGTCGGGATACCGGGCGGCTTCGCGATAGCCCCGGCCGGCATAGAAGGCCCGGCTCCTGACATTGAAGGTGTCAGTTTCGAGTCGCGCTGTCGGGAAGCCGGCCAAAGCGATCTCATGCTCCGCCTTGTCCATCAGCCGCCCGCCGATGCCCGTTCGGGCGTGATCCGCCCGGACGTGCAGGGCATTGACGAAGTCCGCTTCCCAGTCGACGAAGCCAACGACCTCGCCATCGCGCTCGACAAGCCAGAATTCGAGGCCGCGCCTGGCGACATAGGCGGCCGGACGGCTCTCGGCCCGGAAAGCCCTGGCCGCCTCCTCCGTGAGGTTCGGCCGCCAGGTGCTTTCAAAGGTGTCGTACAGGATGGCCTCAATAGCCGTACCGTCAGCGGCGACCGCCGGACGCAGGACAACGGTGGCATTGGCATCCATCGAGAAAGCTTAAATCCAGCACGGGCGCGACCGCAAAAGGAAAAGGCCCCGACGAACGCCGGGGCCTCTCCAGTCTTGATCGGTCGCTGGCTAGAGCGGGACCCGATTTGATGGGATCAAATCGGCCGCTCTAGCGTCTTTGTGGTCGCGCGTTTGATCCGATAACCGGTTCCCACCTATCGGAACGCGCTCTAGTTGGCCAGGCGGCGGAGGAACGAGGGGATTTCCAGGTCGTCCCCCTCTTCTTCCTGGTGGACGTCCTCAACCGGCTGCGGGGCCGGACGGGCGCCGCCACCGAAGGCCGCGCGGGCCTGGGGCGGCGGGGCCTGTTCGTAGGCCGCCGGCTGTCGGCGACCGCCGAAGAGGCTCATCCAGCCGGTCTTGCGCTCCTCGCGGGGCTCGAAGTTCGGGTCCATGGCGAAGTCGTCGTCGGCCGCACGGTCGTCGACCAGGGGATCGACGATCAGGGTGCGCTGCTGCGGCTGGACCACCGCGGCGGTGCGGATCTCGGGCTGCCGGGTCGGTTCGTCGAACAGGCCATAGTCGGCGGCCTGCGGCGCCGGAGCCGGCGCGGGTTCGGCGGCCGGACCGGCGATGGTCACCGGCTCGGGACGAAAGACTTCCGGTTCGGGCGCGACGGCGGCGGGCTGGCCCCAGTACTGCGGGGCCGGCTCGGGCACGGAGGCGACCACGGGCTCGGGACGGGCGACGGGGGCCGGTTCCGGGGGCCGCATGTCGCCGGCGATCAGCGGCTTGGCGCCGGTGTTGCGGGTGCGGCTGGGCTCGATGGCGGCCATCGAGGCGCCGTCCATGCCGGTGGCGACCACCGAGACGCGGATGACGCCTTCCAGCGAGGGATCGAAGGCGGCGCCGAAGATGACGTTGGCGTCGGCATCGACCTGTTCGGTGATGGCGTTGGCGGCCTCGTCGACTTCCAGCAGGGTCATGTCCAGACCGCCGGTGACGTTGACCAGCACGGCCTTGGCGCCCTTGAGCGACACTTCGTCGAGCAGCGGGTTGGCGATGGCGTTCTGGGCGGCCATCAGAGCGCGGTCCTCGCCGGTCGCCTCGCCGGTGCCCATCATCGCCTTGCCCATCTCGGTCATCACCGTGCGGACGTCGGCGAAGTCGAGGTTGATCAGGCCGGGCAGGACCATCAGGTCGGTGATCGAGCGGACGCCCGAGTGCAGGACCTGGTCGGCCATGCCGAAGGCTTCGGCGAAGGTGGTTTTCTCGTTGGCGATCCGGAACAGGTTCTGGTTCGGAATGACGATCAGGGTGTCGACGTAGCGTTGCAGCTCGGCGATGCCGGCGTCGGCCAGACGCATGCGGTGGCGGCCTTCGAAGTGGAAGGGCTTGGTCACCACGCCGACCGTCAGAATGCCGCGCTCACGGGCGCATTTGGCGATGATCGGGGCAGCCCCGGTGCCGGTACCGCCGCCCATGCCGGCGGTGATGAAGACCATGTGGGCGCCATCGAGATGCTCGCCGATCTCGACGGTGCTCTCTTCGGCGGCGCTCATGCCGACTTCGGGGTGGGCGCCGGCGCCGAGGCCCTGCGTGACCTGCACGCCGAGCTGGATGCGCAGGGCGGTCTTGCTGAAGGCTAGCTGTTGCGCGTCGGTGTTCGCGACAACGAACTCCACGCCCTCGAGGCCGGCCTCGATCATGTTGTTGACGGCATTGCCGCCGGCTCCGCCGACGCCGAAGACCACGATACGCGGCTTCAATTCGGTGGTTTGAGGAGCGTAAAGCTTCATAGTCTTGGACCCCGCGTCCTGGTGAAGTCGTTGGCCTTGGCCATCAGCGACCCACCCGCTGATATGCCTTACGACCCGTTAACTAGACGACCTGCATCGTTAATTGGCAGTTAATTCGATTACCGTGAGTCGGCCCCACGGCCAGCCGTGAACTGAGGATTTTTGTTGCGACATAAGGGCTTGCGCGAATCGCGACGGCGCGTAGCAGCGATCAACAGTTGTGGGTTAAGCCGCGTTTTCGGGGATAGTTGAGTCGGAAGTGAGTCTTCTCGACCCAAAACGGCCGCCCGTTAAAGGGCGGCCGATTCACTTGTGGCGATGCTTCACGGCCTAGAGATTATCGCGCAGCCAGCTCAGCGTCTTGACCAGACCGTTGGCGTTGGGATCGACCGGGACGCGCGGCTTCTTGATGGTGGCCAGCATCTTCGGCGACACCGCCTCACGCGGGCCGAAAGCGGCGCGGTGCAGGATGCCGGCGGCGGCGCAGAAGGCCGGGCCGGTGACGGCGTCGGCCAGGTGCGGCACCCGGCGCGGACGGCCCAGGCGCACCGGGCGGTCGAACACCCGGACGGCGACTTCGCGGACGCCGGCCAGCTGAGACGCGCCGCCGGTCAGGATGACGCTGGCGCCCGGTTCGATCATGACGCCGGCGTTCTTCAACCGGTCGCGCAGGAGTTCGAGGGTCTCCTCGACGCGGGGGGCGATGATGCCCTTGAGCAGGCTGCGGGGGGCGATCACCGGACCGGCGCCGGGGTCGTCGCCGCGCGGCGGGGCCTCGATCATTTCACGGTCCTCGTTGGCCGAGGCGATGGCGCTGCCGTGCAGGGTCTTGATGCGCTCGGCTCCGGCGCGGCTGGTCGACAGGCCGCGGGCGATATCCTGGGTGACGTGTTCGCCGCCGACGGGGAGGCTGTCGATATGGACGAGGCTGCCGTTGGCGAAGACGGCGGCGCTGGTCGAGCCGCCGCCCATGTCGATGCAGACGCAGCCCAGCTCCATCTCGTCCTCTTCCAGCGCGGCCAGGGCCGAGACGAAGGGGGCGGCGACGACGCCCTCGAACTCGAGGTGGGCGCGCTCGACGCAGTGGCTGAGGGTCTGGAAGGTATTCTCGGCGATGGAGACGACGAGGAGCTCGAGGCCGAGGCTCTTGCCGAACATGGCGCGCGGGTCGCGGACGCCGCGCTGGTTGTCGACCTGCCAGGCGATGGGCAGCAGGTGGATGGGCTTGCGGCCCGGCAGGCGGATCTCCGCCAGGGCGGCGGCGAGCGCGCGCGAGCAGTCGTTGTCGCTGATCGGCCGGGCGCCGAGCGAGACCCGGGCGGACACGCGGCAGGACGCAAGCTGGCCGCCGGCGGTGGCGATGGTGACGCCCTGCACGGCGGCGCCGGCGACGCCCTCGGCCCGCTCGACGGCCAGGGCGATGACTTCGGCGGCGTCGTCCATGCTGGCAATGGCGGCGCCCTTGACGCCGCGCGACTGGACGTAGCCGACACCGGCGGCGGTGAGGGTGCGGTCGGCCTTGCGGACGCCCTCGGGCTTCATCACGAAGCAGGCGACCTTGCTGGCCCCAAGGTCCACGGCGGCCACCAGCGGTTGGCGGCTCAGCGCGGCCTTCAGCGAGTCCTGGGCCTTGCGGCTCTTGGGTTCGTTGCGTTGCGCAGTCTTCAGCACGGGCGGGACACCTTGAACATCATCAGACGCCACCATCGACGGGAGCGGAAACCAGCGCCGTCTGGCGACGGCGGAAGGCGGGGGCGCCGGGCTCGCGCAGATCGATGCGCTCGAGGCCGGCCTCGAGGATCGCATCGCGGCGGTCCAGCAGGTCCAGCTCGATCAGGGCGCTCTCCTCGTCGACGGCCGGGAGCAGAATGATCGAACCGTCCTTGAGGTGAATATCCCAGCGGCGCTCATCGACCCGGACCAGGGCCTCGACGCGGGACTTGAGGCGGGGCCGGCTGGCCACGGATTTCAGGATGTCGGCGGCGACCGTCTCGGCCCCCTGCCCTACCACCAGCGGCAGTTGCGGGAAGGCGGCCGGGTCGGCCTCGGGGATGGTGCGGCCGGTTCCGTCGATGACCAGCAGCCGCCCGTTCTTCTGCCAGACGGCCAGGGCGCCACGCTCCTGGACCTGAACCATCAGGGTGTTGGGGAGCAGCCGGACAACCTTGGCCTTCTGGACCCAGCCGACGTTCTCGACGCCCTGGCGCACCAGGTCGAGGTCGAGGCCGAGGATGGCCTGGCCCTTGGCGGGGGCAAGGACGGCGCGGATGGCTTCCTCGCCGGCCGGGGTTGCGCCCGCGACGTGGATCTCCTGAACCGTGAAGCCGAGGCTGGTGGTCTTGCTGGCCAGCGCCTGGGTGGTCGAATCCGCGAGGTTCTGGCCGCGATGACCTGTCGACAGGGCCACGACCAGGCCGAGCAGCAGGATGCCGCCCGCGGCGCCGACTGCGATCCTGGGGGAAAGACCGACGCCGCGCGCCGCGCGCAGCTTCATGGCCGCCTGCCCCCCTTTGGGAGCAGCGGGCCGGGACTTCGGATTACTGGGGCTTTTGCCCCGAGGGTTGACGATTTTGCGTCCGCCCCCCCGCACCGCCGCGGGCATACGCGTCCTCCACGATCCAGAACACCAGGTCATCAAACGACACACCCTGGTGTGCCGCCTGCTCCGGTGCGAGGGAGGTGGGCGTCATTCCGGGCTGCGTGTTGACCTCCAAGAGAACCAAATCACGCTTAACAGGGTCATAACGAAGATCACTTCTGGTAACTCCGCGACAACCAAGCGCGGCGTGAGCCCGCTCCGCCAGGCGCAAAGCGGCGTCATAATCTTCCTGCGGCATGCGGGCCGGGATCAGGTGCTGGGAGCCGCCCTCGCCGTATTTGGCCTCGAAATCGTAGAAGCCACTGGTCGGAACGATCTCGGTGACCGCCTGGGCCACCCCGTCCATGACCGCCACCGCCAGCTCGAGACCGGCGATGAAGGGCTCGACCATCACGTCTTCGCCATGAGTCCAGGTTTCGACCCCGACCTCCTGCGGCGGACGGTTGGCGCCCTCCATGACGATGAAGACACCGACCGAACTGCCCTCGGCGTTCGGCTTGACCACATAGGGCGGCGGGATGACGTGATCGCGCGCGACATCATGGCGGTTGAACAGGCCGCCGCCGGGCACGGTGACGCCGGCCGCCGCCAGCACGGCCTTGGCCTTGGCCTTGTCCATGGCGAGAGCCGAGGCCAGCACGCCGCAGTGGGTGTAGGGGATGGCCAGGGTTTCCAGGATGCCCTGGACACAGCCGTCCTCGCCCCATTCGCCATGCAGGGCGTTGAAGCAGACGTCGGGCTTCAGCTTGGCCAGGACCTGGGCCAGGTCGCGGCCGGCGTCGACGCGCGTGACTTTCGCGCCCAGCCGCTCGAGGGCATCGGCGCAGGCCTTGCCCGAAACCAGGCTGACCTCACGTTCCGAGGACAGCCCGCCCAGCAGGACGGCGACGTGATGACCGGCAAGCTTGCTCATTTGGCGGCGCCAACGGTGCGCAGGTCGATGTCGCTGTCGGCGATGAGCCACAGGATGGAGACCCAGACCGCGACGTTCTGCTTCAGCTGAACGGGATCGACCTTGTCCAGCGTGTCGTCCGGCGAATGGTGCAGGTCGAAGTAGCGCAGGGCGCTCTGGCTGAGCTGCATCACCGGCACGCCGGCGGCCTGCAGGCCTTCCGTGTCGGCGCCGGCGAAGGCGGCGGGATCGCGGCTGACGATGACCTTGAGCGGGGCCATCAGGGCCGGCAGGTCGGCCATCCGGTGGTCAGCGACAGCGCCCTTGGGCAGGGCGATGCGGTAGATGGCGTCAGCGCCGAGATCGCTCTCGCCGGCCACGACGAAGTTCGCCAGCTTGTCCTTGTGGGTCGCTGCGAAGGCGTCGCTGGAGCCGCCGCGCTCCTCGCTGCCCCACATGACCACACGGATGGTGCGGGCCGGGTGGCGCGGCAGGTCGCCGATCAGCTTGGCGGCGGCGGTGGTGATGCCGATGCCCGAGGCGTCGTCGATGGCGCCGGTGCCAACGTCCCAGCTGTCGAGGTGACCGCCGATGACCAGCACCTCGTCAGGCTTCGACGACCCGACGATATCGCCCGAGATGTTCCAGGCCACGTCCTTCTCGTCGACGCTCGAGGCCATGTTGAGCTTGATCTTCACCGGCCCCTTGGCGGCCAGGCGCTCGAGCAGCTCGGCGTCGGGCACGCCGATGGCGGCGGC
>JBILYE010000266.1:0-4572 GCA_044377925.1 Caulobacter sp.
CCGCATGCGCGGCTCGCGGTCCAGCGCCGAGACGAACTGCATCTCGCTGGTGCCCGGGTTGGCGAAGCAGGCCTCGACGCCGTTGTCGCAGAGGGTGGTGATCAGGGCGTCGGCGCCGTTCATGGGGGATGTCTCCTCGTTACGGTGGGTCATGCCGGATTCCGCGCGCCGAGGGAATGGCGGGACGACGGATCGCTCTCCCCCACCTGTTGGGGAGTGGATGTGGCGAGCGCTGCAAGCGAGCCGCACCGAGGGGGGGTCACCCCCGGCGGTCGTGGGTTGTCGGTCTGAACGGGCGGTCCCGCCTCCTGCTCCGTCGCTGGCGCTCCGAACCATCCTCCACCCACTCTCGTGGTCGGAGAGCGAATGCGCTATGCGTCGGGCAAGGGAGCGGGGAATGACGAGAGACAATCTGGCGAAACTGGCGCTGCTCGCCGCTGTGATCGGCGGGACCAGCTATGTGCTGGCCTGGGGGATGAACCTGCCGCCGGCCTGGGACCTGGCGTGGAAGGGGACCGGGGTCGGCTTCCTGGCGGTGTTCGCAGGCCTGAGGGCGCGGAGCCTTGATGGCTGGCTGCTGACGGCGGTCATGACCTTCGGGTTGCTGGGCGATGTGCTGCTGGGGGTGAACTTCATCGTCGGGGCGCTGGCCTTCCTGGTCGGGCATCTGGTCGCCATCGGCCTCTATCTGCGCAATCGCCGCCCTGCCCTGACCCGCAGCCAGCTGTTGCTGGCCGTGGTGCTGGTTCCCGCGACGGTGATCATCGCCTTCCTGCTGCCGACGGAGCGGGCCGAGGCGCCGGGCATCGCCCTCTATGCGACGGGGCTGTCGGTCATGGCCGCCTGCGCCTGGATCAGCCGCTTTCCACGGCTGTGGACGGGGCTGGGGGCCATCTTCTTTCTGGTGTCCGACCTGTTGATCTTCGCCCGCATGGGGCGGATCGAGCCCGGCTTCACGGTCGGGCTGGCGGTCTGGGGGCTGTATCTCGCCGGGCAGGTGATGATCTGCCTGGGGGTCAGCGGCAGGCTGGCCGAGAAGACGGCTTAGGCCGCCACCCCGAACAGCGCCCCGACCCCTGCGGTCAGGGCCATGGCCATGGCGCCCCAGAAGGTGACCCGCAGGATCGGCTTGAGCATCGGCGCGCCGCCGGCCCGGGCGCCGACGCCGCCGAGCAGGGCCAGGAACAGCAGGGAGGCGATCGACACCGTCAGGACCAGCAGGCTGAGCGGTACGATGGCGGCCAGCGCCAGCGGAAGGGCCGCCCCGACGGCGAAGGTGGCAGCCGAGGTCAGGGCCGCCTGGATCGGGCGGGCCGTGGTGAAATCGGAGATGCCGAGCTCGTCGCGGGCGTGGGCGCCCAGGGCGTCGTTGGCCGACATCTGGACGGCGACCTGCCGGGCCAGACCGACCTCCACCCCCCGTGCGACGTAGATCTGGGTCAGCTCCTCCAGCTCATGCTCGGGCTGGGTCTCAAGTTCTGCCCGCTCCTTGGCGAGGTCGGCGCGCTCGGTGTCGGACTGGGAGCTGACCGAAACATATTCGCCGGCCGCCATCGACATGGCCCCGGCGACCAGCGCCGCGACGCCGGCCACCAGGATCGGCCCCCGCCCTTGCGAGGCGGCGGCGACGCCGACGATCAGGCTGGCGGTGGAGACGATGCCGTCATTGGCGCCGAGCACGGCGGCGCGCAGCCAGCCGACGCGGTCGATGCGGTGGGACTCTCGGTGAAGGCGGGCCATGGCGGGTTCCGGGTCTGGTTCGACCCTTCAGAGCACGCCGGGAGACGGCGCGCCATGACCCTGGTCAAAACCTACTCCTCCGGCGGCGCGGGAAACACCTCGCGGATCGCCCGGGTGGCGGCCGGGTGATAGATGGTGCTGTGTTTCTCGGCGGGATACGGGGCGTAGGTCCAGGTCACGGCCGGGTTCGGGTTGGCCTTCAGCGCGGCGACCACCAGATCGACGCCGGACTGCATGGTTCCGCCCTCGTCAGCGATGGAGAGCCACAGGGTGCGGGGCGGCTTATCCGGAGCGGCGAGTCTGGCCTGGGCCGACTTCGCCAGCGCCTGGTGGCCCCACCAGAGGCTGGGGCTGATGGCGATGTAGCGGTCGAAGTCGGCGGGGTGGGTGAGGAATTCATCGACCACGAACAGGGCGGCGAGCGACTCGCCGATCAGGCCGTCGGTTCCGTCGGTGCGGTAGGCGGCGTCGACGGCGGGCTTGAGGTCCTGGACGAGGAACTGGCGGAAGGTTTCGGCCTTGCCGTGGGTGGGGAAGTCCTTCTGTTCGCCGGCGTCGGACGAGGGTTGCGTGAACTCGGCCTTGCGGTCGCCGCTCTCGACGCCGACCAGGATGACCGGCGCGCTGATGCCCCAGGTCCCGCCCTGCTGCACGACGCCGGCGATATGGGCGAAGTCCTGCCAGCCGGCGCCGCCGTCGAGCAGATAGAGGACCGGATAGCGGCGGTCCTTGTTCTCCGGGTCGTCGTAGCCGGGCGGCAGCTGGACGTTGATGCGGCGGGGTTTGGGGTAGAGCCGGGTGGGCAGGTCGTAGCCCTGGCCGATGACGACGGGGGTTCCCGGGCCGGCGAAGGGGGATTGGGCGGCGGCGGGCGCGGCGAGGCTCAGAACGGCGAGGGCGAGCGCAAGTAGGAGGCGGCGCATCAGAAAGTCAGCACCCCAGCATCCGGCTCCGCCGCGAACAGCCGGGCCAGCTCAGTCGGCCGCCGTCCCCGGGCCATAGCCTGGTTGATGTAGCCCTTGTCGGTCAGTTCGCCGCTGGCGGCGTCGGGGGCGCCGTCGAGGATGAGGGCGCGCCAGATGCGGCCGCCGCCGCCCTTGGCCGACGCGTTCATCTTCGCAAGGCCAGCTTCTATGACGGCGCGGGTCTCGTCCGGGGTGTGGCGGGCGTTGTAGGCGGGGTCGAGGAAGAGCATCAGGCCGACGCCCTCCTCCCCTTCCCCGCAGACGACGGCGTCGGAGACGGCGCCGCCGATGGCCGAGACGGCAGCGACGCGCAGGGCCCCGGCGGCGACGAAGGTGCCGCTGGCCAGCTTGAAGTTCTCGACCAGGCGGCCGTCGAAGACCAGGCCGGCCTCAGGGTCGGCGTCGTCGGCCAGGCGGGCGGCGTCGCCGAGCTTGTAGAAGCCGTCCTCATCGAAGGCGGCGGCGGAGAGGTCGGGCTCCCCTAAGTAGCCGGGGCTGACCTGCGGGCCGCGGATGCGCAGTTCGAACTTTTCGCCGACGGGGGCCAGCTTGGCGCTGGTGCCGGGGACCGGCAGGCCGCACATGCCGGAGCGGGCGTTCAGCCAGTGGATGTTGCAGGCGGTGGGGCCGGTCTCGGTCGAGCCATACCCCGTGGCGAAGGTGATGCGGTGGCCGCAGACGCGCACTGCCACGGCCTGGACCCGGTCGATGATCGACTGGCCAAGCGAGGCGCCGCCGTACTGCAGGATGCGGACGCGGGCGAAGAAGGTTTTCGCCAGGTCTTCGTCGCGCTCCAGCTCGGTGGCGAACAGGGCCCAGCCGGCGGGGACCATGTTGTGGTAGGTCGGCGAGACCTCTTTCAGATTGCGGACGGTCTCATCGAAGCGGCCGGCGACCGGCTGGCCGGCGTCGATGTAGAGGGTCCCGCCCCGGTGCAGGACCATGTGCAGGATGGCGTTGGCGCCGAGACTGTGACTCCAGGGGGCGGCGTTGACGACGACCGGCGGATCGGGGTCGTCGAAACAGGCGGCGATCTGGGCGGCGTTCAGCGAGACATTACGGTGCAGGCCGATGACGGCCTTGGGCCGGCCGGTGGAGCCGCTGGTCAGAAGATACTTGGCCGTATCGTCGGGGGTGGCGGTGAAGGCGGCGGGCGGGCTTTGCAGGGCCTCGGCGAAGGGGATGTCGCCCGGGCGCGGGTTGCGGCTGGCGATGACCGGCAGACCGGCGAGGAAGGGCGCGGCCAGGGCGCCGGCGAAGGCCTCGGCGTCGTCGGCGTAGACCACGGCCGGCTGAAGCACCTGGCAGGCGTAGTCGAGGCGGGCGAGGTCGGCGCCCTTCAGCCCGTACTGCGGCGAGACCGGGGCGATGGGGATGCCGATGCCCATGGCGGCGTAGGAGATCAGGGCATGATCGATGCCGTTGCGGGCCAGGATGAGCAGGGGCCGGCCGGCCGGGAGGTCCAGGGCTTTCAGGGCGCCGGCCAGGGCGGAGACCTGCCGGTGGGCCTCTGCGTAGGTGACGGCGCGCCAGCCTTCGCCGTCGCGTTCGGCCAGCCAGACGCGGTCGGGGGCCTCGGCGGCCCAGTGGCCCAGGGGCGCGGTGGTGGTCAGGAACCGCTCCGACCAGGGCGTGGGGTTGGTCAGGACAACGCCGCCGTCGGCAAGGCGCTCGACATCGAGTCGGCGCGGGGCGTAGCGGGCGTCGCGGAAGGGTGCGGGGGTGTGGCTGCCGTCCATGACGGCGGTATGCCACGGGCAAGGGTTGTCGGGTAGCGGGTTCAAACTCTCCGCCCTTTGGGCGGAGGACCGCTTTCGAGCCTCCGCCCGCTCGCGGGGGGAGAGTTTCGAGGGTCAGCCCAACCGCC
>JBILYE010000062.1:0-16510 GCA_044377925.1 Caulobacter sp.
GGGCGACGTTGCGGGCCAGGGTCAGGTGCGGCAGCACATGGAAGGCCTGGAAGACAAAACCGATGCGGTCGCGCCGCATCAAGGTGGCGCCGTCGTCGTCGAGGCCGGACAGCGGCTGGCCGCCGATGACGATCTCGCCCCGGTCGGCGCGGTCGAGACCGGCGATCAGGTTGAGCAGGGTGGACTTGCCGACGCCGCTTTCGCCCATGACGGCGACGAACTCACCGGGGGCGACGGCGAGCTCGAGACCTTCGAACAGCACGCGGCCGCCAGGCAGGGATTTGGTCAGGCCGTGCAGGGCCAGCATGGGGGTGGTCATCGGCGCGCAGTCTACCGGCTGGGCGGGCCAGGGGAAGGCGGGCTTGTCGAAGCGCAGGCCGATTATAGCAGGGGAGACGGCGGTCGAGACCCCCGATCTGCATAATCGGTTGATATCGTTGTGCCTTTGCGTTGCCCGGCTGCGGCCGGATGTAGCCTGTAGCGTAGCCCGGACCGTAGCCCGATCGTCAGCAGATGTAGGTTGATCCGAGCCCTCGCCGACCTACGGCCAGGATCAGAGCCGCACCGTGCCGAATTTGCCGGCGTTGTAGTCGGCGATGGCTTTTTGAATTTCGGGTACGGAGTTCATCACGAAGGGGCCATGGGCGACGACGGGCGCGCCGATGGGGTCGGCGTGGCCGAAGGCGAGGCGGGCGTCGGGCGTTGCTTCGATCTCCAGGTGGTCGCCGGCCAGGTCGAGGGTGACCAGGGTCCAGCGCGGGATGTCACGGCCCTCGATGCGGACGGCGCCGTCGACGACGTAGAGGAAGGCGTTGCGGCCGGCGAGGCCGTCGAAGTGGATGCGGCCGCCGCCCTGCAGGTTCAGGGTCGACATGAAGACGCCGGTCAGGCTGTCGATGGGGCCGACGGTGTCGCCGTACTGGCCGGAGATCAGGTGCAGATGGACGCGGCCGTCGTCGGCCTCATGGACCGGGATGTCCTGCGCCTGCAGGCCGATGTAGCGGGGCGCGGTCATCTTCAGGGCCGGGGGCAGGTTGACCCAGAGCTGGAGGATCTCGAGCGGGCCGCCGGTCTGCTTGAAGGCGGCCGGGGAGATCTCGGCGTGGACCAGGCCGGAGCCGGCGGTCATCCATTGCACCCCGCCGGGGCCGATGACGCTCTCATGGCCGCCGCTGTCGAGGTGGGCCATCTCGCCGGACAGGATGAAGCTGACGGTCTCGAAGCCGCGGTGGGGATGGGGGCCGAAGGGCAGGCCGCGGTTGTTCGGCGGGTAGGTCTGTGGGCCGTGGTGGTTGAGGAACAGGAAGGGGTCGACCTGGTCGAGGCCCGGGCCCGGCAGCGGGCGGCGGGTGACGAGATCGGCGATGTCGTCGCGGCGGGCGGCATGGAGGGCGAGGACGGTCTTGTGGGGCATGGTCCGTACTTCGGTTCAGAGCGCGAGTTAGGCAAGAGCGCCCTCTCAAACTCTCCCCCGCACGCGGGGGGAGAGTTGAACCTTGCGTATCGCGCTCTGAAGCGGGTTGTTTTGAAGGACGCGGGGGGCCTACCCTGAAGCCAAAGGGAGAACGCGCATGAGATATCGCCAGCTTGGGTCGAGCGACCTGATGGTTTCGGAGATTTCGCTGGGGTCCTGGCTGACGGCCGGGGTCGGGGTGGAGAAGGATACCGCCATCGCCAACATCCGCCATGCGGTGGACCTGGGAATCACCTTCCATGACACCGCCAACGTCTATGGGCGCGGGGCGGCCGAGACGGTGACGGGCGAGGCGTTGGCCGGCGTGCCGCGTGACAGCTACGTCCTGGCGACCAAGCTGTGGGGCGACATGGGCGACGGCGACCAGGGGCTGTCGGCGGCGCAGGTCCACAAGCAGATCGACGCCTCGCTGAAGCGGCTGCGGACCGACTATGTCGATCTCTACCAGTGTCACCGCTATGACCCGGCGACACCGCTGGAAGAGACCATGCAGGCGCTGAGCGAGGTGGTCAGGGCCGGCAAGGCGCGGTGGATCGGGTTCTCGGAGTGGTCGCCGGACAATATCCGCGACGCCCTGGCCATTCCCGGCGTCGAGAAATTCGTCTCCAGCCAGCCGCAGTACAGCCTGCTGTGGCGGCGGCCCGAGAAGGAAGTCATCCCGCTGTGCGCCGCCAACGGTATCAGCCAGATCGTCTGGTCGCCGCTGGCCCAGGGGGTGCTGACCGGAAAATACGACCCCAACTCCCCGCCGCCGGCCGACAGCCGGGCCGCGAGCGACAGCATGAGCGGGGCGATCAGCCGCTGGATGGAGAAACCCGTCCTTATGGCGGCGCAGGCGATGAAGCCGCTGGCCGCCGAAGCCGGGCTGACTCTGGCCCAGTTCGCACTGGCCTGGGTGTTGCGCGAGCCGAACGTCGCGTCCTGCATCGTCGGGGCCAGCCGGCCTTCGCAGCTGGACGACAACGCCAGGGCCGTGGACGCGAAAGTCGATCCGGCCCTGTTCGCGGAGGCCGAGAAGATCGCCGCCGCGGCGCGTGAGGCGGCCCGCTGATGCTGGCCCGGACCCCGAAGCCCGTCTGCATCGAATGCCGCCGGGCCTATGGGGCTCCGGGCTGGGTATTTTTTCACGGCGAGCGGCAGGAAGGGCCGGCCTACTGGTCGGACCGGGGGCTGCTCTGCTCGCCGGGCTGCGCGACGACGCATGCGCGCAAGCGGTTCGCCGAGGGGACGATGATCACGGGGTCGGTCGACTGTCCGGTAGACTGGTACGCGTACTGATCAGGGTCCTCCCCCATCGGGGGAGGAACCGGTCAGTCGAACCGGCGCATCCACCCGTCCAACGCGGTCAGCCAGCGCTGCGGCAAGAGGGGACACATTGAATTGCCGCGCCCCGCCGGTTCGAGCCCAAGCCGGGCAGCCAGCGGCAAGTCAATGTGTCCCCGCTTCGTTTGAACCCGCCAGGGCCCGCGCCCGGTCGGTCAGCGCCTCCCAGGCGGCGGCGACGTCAGCCGTCCAGTCCTCGCCCAGACCCTCGCGCACCACCTCGGCCACCACGGGGAAGAAGTCCGCGAAGACGTCCGGCGGGACGCCGAGGCCTTCGTGGTTGATGCGTTCGATGGCGATCAGGCGCGCGCCCTGGTCGCCGCCTTCGGCGAGGTCGAGCAGGGCGGTGAAGGCCTGGGCCAGCATCTCGCCGCGGGCGGCGCCGCTGCGGTCGCCGACGAACAGGGCCTCCGCGTCCGGACGGCCGGCGAACAGGCGGGCGTAGACGTGATACGTCGGATCCCCCCGGCGTTCGGCGAGGCGTTCAAGCGATTGGCGGATGAGGTCGGCGGACATGCGCCTACTGTGGCGCGGGTCAGGCCAGATTGCGAGCCAGACCGGGTCCGGGGGATCAATCCGGCGCCACATCGCTTCCAGCACCGCATAGAGGCCGAAGCCGGCTCCAGAAGCCGGCCGCCATCAGCCGCCGCTCGGCAGCTTCGGCGCCTGGATGTCCGGGGCCTTGATGTTGACGTCGATCTCTTTCTTCTGGGTCAGGCCGCCCCCGAAGATGAGGAAGGCGCCGATGACCACCACGAGGACCAGCAGCCCCCCGACCACGAAGGCCAGGCCCGAATTGCCGCCGCCACTGTTTCCGTCCGCCATCTGATTTTCCTCCAGCGTTTTCCTGAACTCTCCAAGCGTTGCGCGGAGGCCTTGGTTCCCGGCTTTGAAGCCCGGACGGCGGCGATCCGTCCTGGGGTGACGTCCTGAAAGAAAAAGGGCCCGCCGGTCGCCCGGCGGGCCCTTCTCATTTGAAAGCGTGGGGGCGGAGCCCCCGCCTATCAGTTGCCCGGCAGCTTGCAGGCGCCGAAGGGCTTGGCCTGGGCGCAGGACAGCACCTCGACCGGCTTGGTCGAGCCACGGGCGTAGCCGAGGACGTAGGAGCCGTTGCCGTCAGCGCAGTTGGCTTCGACGTAGACAGCGCCCTCGCTGGCCTTGTCCATCGCGCGGCTCTCGCGGACTTCGCAGGTGCTGGTGTCGCGCAGGGACTTGATGTCCCTGGAGAGCTGGGCGTAGCCGCTGTCCTTCTTGGTGAAGGAGCAACGGTAGCCTTGCGCCTCGGCGATGGCGCAGGGGTAGACCACGCCGCTGGCGGCGCCCTTGAACTCGATGACGGCGCCGTCGGGACGGTCGTTGCACTTCAGCTCGACGATTTCCTTGTCGGGGACGTTGAAGACCCCGTACTGGGCCACGTCACACTTGAAGCCGACCTTGCCGGCCAGGCTGGTGTAGAGGCCGTTCTGTTCGGTCTTGGCCGCGAGAGCGTCGGTCATGGTGCAGCCGCCGCCGACGAAGCTGGCCTCGGCGCAGGGGACGGTCTTGCCGTTCTTGCCGTCGACCTGCTCCAGCATGAAGCCGTTGCCGGCCTGGCAGGCGACTTCGAACCAGTTGGCGCCGGCCGGGGTGGTGAGGACGTAGCGCTTGTCGGTGACGACGCAGGTCTTGCCCGAGGTGGCGGCGAGGCTGTCGACAACGGCCAGCTGGCTTTCGCGGGTGGTCAGGGTGCAGGCCAGGGTGCTGCCGGTATCGTAGACGAGGCAGGACTGGGCCTTGGCGTCGCCGGTCAGGTTGGCCGGGTAGCTGGTCTCGAGCACGTAGCCGACGCCCGTGCCGCAGGCGACTTCGATGAAGGTCTTGGTCGCGTTGTTGCCGATGTAGCGGAAGCCGCTGGGCGTGCAGGTCTTGCCGGCCTTGGTCATGTAGGACGCGACCTGGCCGTTCAGATTGCCGTTGCCGGCCAGCCGGCACTTCAGCGGGCTGTCGACCATCTTGCCGCCGCCCGCATCGACCTTGTCTTCCAGGTTCACGCAGGGAAACAGGCCGGCCGCCGGCTTGGCGGGGTTCTGTTCGACGACGAAGCCGAAGCCCTGGTCGCAGGCGATTTCGAAGTAGTTGGTCTTGTTCTTGGCGTCGGTGAGGATGAAGCGGGCCTCGGTGACATTGCAGGTCAGGCCGGCGGCCTTGGCCAGGGCCGGCGCCTCGGCCATGCCGCGGTCGCGATCCTTCTGGGCGATGACGCCCGGAGCGGCGGCCGCTTCCTTTTCCTTCTTCTTGCCCTGGGCCACGGTGACGCCGGATGTGGCGAACATGGCGAGAATGACGGCGGCGGCGATGCCGTAACGATTGCGACTCATGTCTACCCGAGCTCCTGGGGGGATAGGCTGTTGTTTTGGGGGTTTTAAACCCCCCGTACCTTAGCGGGTCAAGGTGCCTAACCTAACAGGCGCAATTGCGGCGTCCCGCTGAACGCGGGATGATGGCGGCGTTCATCGGAGAGACATTGTGCACGACGGCGTGGAAGACATTTCGGCGGAGCTGCGCCGGCCTAAACTGGACTACCCCTTCGAGACCGTGCCGACCCCGGGGGCCGGGGATGCGGTGGAGATTGCGCCGGGGGTTCTGTGGCTGCGTCAGCCGCTGGGCGGGCCGCTGGGATTCATCAATGTCTGGGCCCTGGCCGACGGCGAGGGCTGGTGCATCGTCGATACCGGCATGCAGACGCGCGAGACGGCGCAGGCCTGGCGCGAGGCCTTCAAGGGCGCGCTGGGAGGCCGCCCCATCACCCGGGTGATCGTCACCCACCTGCACCCCGACCATATCGGCCTGGCCGGCTGGATGACCCGCAAGTTCCAGTGCCGGCTGTGGATGACGCGGCTGGAGTACATCCAGTGCCGGATGCTGGTGGCCGACACGGGCCGCGAGGCGCCGGAGGACGGCCTGCGATTCTACAAGGCGGCCGGCTGGGACGAGGACGCCATCGACAACTATCGGGCCCGGTTCGGCGGCTTCGGCAAGGGCATCTACCAGCTGCCCGACAGCTATCGGCGGATGAGCGACGGCGAGACGATCCGCATCGGCGACAGCGACTGGACGGTTGTGACCGGCAACGGCCATTCGCCGGACCATGCCTGTCTGTGGTGCCCCGAGCTCAATCTGTTCATCAGCGGCGACCAGGTGTTGCCGCGGATTTCGTCGAACGTGTCGGTGTTTCCGACCGAGCCGGACGGCGATCCGCTGACCGACTGGCTGGGGTCGCTGGCCAAGCTGAAGGCCTCGATCCCGGCCGGGGTGCTGACCCTGCCGGCCCACAACGACCCCTTCTATGGCGTCCACGCGCGGCTCGACCACCTGGCGGCCGGGCATGAGCGGCAATTGGGCCGGCTGGAGAAGTCGATCAGCGAGGCGCCCAAGCGCAGCATCGACGTGTTCGGCAGCCTGTTCGCCCGGCCGATCGGACCGGAGCT
Source organism: Caulobacter sp. (assembly GCA_044377925.1). Lineage (GTDB taxonomy): Bacteria > Pseudomonadota > Alphaproteobacteria > Caulobacterales > Caulobacteraceae > Caulobacter. The sequence continues at coordinate 6,265 of JBILYE010000062.1, forward strand.
GATGGGGATGGCGACCGGCGAGAGCCTGGCGCACCTGAACTGCCTGATCGGGCGTGGGCGGGCCGTGGCGGAGACGGATGCGGACGGGGTGACGTGGTATCGGGCGGCGTGAGGCCCGTGAAAAAGGCGGATGGGATCGGAGCCGGCCAGATGATTCTTTCACGCGTGGCGCGGCGAGGTGCGCTCGGCCTGCTGCTGGGCTTCGGTTTGCTGGCGGGCCCGATCCAGGCCGGCCAACAAGCCGGACCGGCGGGCGAACCCGAGGCGACCGTGACGGCCTTCCACGATGCGCTGGACCGCGGTGACGGGGCGACGGTGGTGGCTCTGCTGGCCGAGGATGCGGTCATCTTTGAGGAGGGCTATGTCGAGCGCAGCAAGGCTGAGTATGTCGAGGGTCATCTTCCCGCCGACATGAAGTTCAGCGCCGCCGTGGCCTCCACCACGACCAGCCGCCAGACGACCAGGGCCCAGGGCATGGCCGTCGTGCTTACCGAGAGCACTATGCGAGGCGACTTTGCGGGCAAGGCCGTGGACCGGATATCGATCGAGACCATGGTGCTGCGCCGGGATCGTGCGGGCTGGCGGATCATTCATATCCATTGGTCGGGGCGCGCCGCGCCAAAGTCCCCAAGCTGAAGACAGAGAGCAATTTCATGCCGCTTCGTCGGTCGTTTCTCACCGGGCTCGTCGCCCTGGCCTCGACAGGTTGCGCCCAGGCCGCCCCGCCGCGCGAGCTAGTCGTCTACAAGACTGCGACCTGCCCCTGCTGTGAGGGCTGGGTGGATGCCATGGCCAAGGCAGGGTTCAAACCCCGTGTGGTGGTGGTCGAAGACCTGACGCCGCTGTGGCAGGCGCGGGGCGTAGCCGATGAGCTGTCGTCCTGCCATGTGGCGACGATCGGCGACTATTTTACCATAGGCCATGTGCCATCCGCCGATGTCGAACGGCTCCTGAAGGAAGCTCCCAAGGCGATCGGGCTAAGCGTGCCCGGCATGCCGTTCGGAACCCCGGGAATGGAGCATCCCGACGGCTTGATCGAGCCCTTTGAAACGTTGCTGCTGCTGAAGGGTGGCGGCGCCCGGGTGTTCGCCCGGCACGGTTAGCGATCGGGCGTATACAACGACTAGCCACCGCTTACTTCGCACGCGAACTTGATGTTTCGCATGCGAAGCATATAACGGTGGCATGTCCCCGCCTCCCAATCGTCGGCTGATGTTCCTGCTCAGCGCCGCCAACCGGCGGGTGCAGCGCTGGATCGAGGCGGAGATGGCGGCCAAGGGTGGGCTGACCTCCGCCCAATCGGGCGTGCTGTTCTTTCTCGGCAAGCAGGACGGGGCGCTGATCGGCGAGGTGGCCGAGGCGCTGGATACGGCGCCCAGCGCCATGAGCGGGCTGATCGACCGCATGGAGCGGGCGGGCCTGGTCGAGCGGCGGGCCGATCCCGGCGACGGACGGGCGCAGCGCATCCACATGACCGACAAGGGCCGGGCCGGGCGCGACTACGCCAAGGCCGGTCTGGACTACATCAACAATCAGATCACCGACGGCTTCAGCGAGGCCGAGATCGACACCGTCGCCCGCTGGCTGACCAGCCTGCAGGCCCGTTTCCCGCAAGGAGCCCCCAAATGAGCGACCATATCCTCGTCGAGATCGAAGCCGGGGTGATGACCCTGACCTTCAACCGGCCTGACAAGAAGAACGCCCTGACCGACGGCATGTACAAGGTGCTGGCCGACAGCATGGCGCAGGCCGAGGCCGATCCGGCCATCCGGGCGGTGCTGTTCAAGTCGTCCAGCCCGGCCTTCAGCGCCGGCAACGACGTCAGCGACTTTGCGGCCCAGAATTCGTCGGGCGACACCAGCCGCGACGCCGGTGAGCGTCCGGCCGGGGAGCGCAACGTGACGCGGTTCCTGAAAGCCCTGGCGCGGGCCGAGAAGCCGCTGGTGGCGGCGGTGCAGGGTCTGGCGGTCGGGGTCGGAACGACGATGCTGCTGCATTGCGACCTGGTCTATGTCTCGCCGGAAGCCAAGCTGACGACGCCCTTCGTGGGGTTGGCGCTGGTGCCGGAGGCGGCCTCGAGCTGGCTGTTACCGGCCCGGATCGGCCATGCGCGGGCCTATGCGATGTTCGCGCTCGGCGAGGCGATGATGGGCGAGGAGGCGGTGACGACGGGCATCGCCAACAAATGCCTGCCGACCGATGAGGTCGTGGCGGCGGCGCTGGCGGCGGCCCAGGCCCTGGCCAAACGGCCGATCGGGGCGCTGAAGGTGACCAAGCGGCTGATGCGCGACGCCGACAAGATCGCCGAGCTGATGGACATCGAGGGCCGCTACTTCGGCGAGCGCCTGCAGTCGGCCGAGGCGGCGGAGGCTTTCGCGGCCTTCTTCCAGAAGCGTCCGGCGGATTTCAGTAAAGTCGGTTAGAACAAGCCTTCCTCCCCCCCGCTTGCGGGAGGAGGACAGGTTTCGAGCCTTCAAGCGAGAAACCAGGGGGCGGGCCAGTCGACGAGTATCGGTTCTGCCGACGACGTGCCTGCCAGACGCAAGCGTCGCGGCGGCTACCACTTGCCCCCCTCGGCATTGCTCGCTTTCAGCGCTCGCAATGGCCACTCCCCCCGCTAGCGGGGGGAGAACAGGTAGAACAAGAGAGGAAACACCATGAGCGATCGCATCACCTCGCCCTTCCAGCGCTTCTCGACCGCCCGCGAGGTGGTCGCGGGGCATGACCTGAGCGGGCAGACCGTCATCGTCACCGGGGCGGCCACCGGCATCGGCGTCGAGACCGTGCGGGCCCTGGCCGAGGCCGGCGCCGATGTCGTCATCGCCGCGCGCAAGCCGGACCTGGCGGCGGCGGCCATCGCCGACGTCGAGACGACGGCCAAGGGCAAGGTCAGTTTCGAGATGCTCGATCTGTCGGACTTCGCCTCGATCCGGGCTTTCGGGGCGCGGTGGGGCGCGCGGCCGCTGAACATCCTGATCAACAATGCCGCCGTCATGGCCTGCCCGCTGGATCACACCAAGGACGGGCTGGAGATGCAGATCGGCACCAACCATTTCGGCCACTTCCTGATGACCGCCCTGCTGACGCCGGCGCTGATCGCCGGGGCCAAGGCGTCGGGGAAGACCTCGCGGCTGGTGTCGCTGTCATCGATCGGCCATGTGCGCAGCGACATTCGCTGGGACGACCCCCACTTCAAGAACGGCGACTATGAGAAGTGGGCGGGCTACGGCCAGGCCAAGACCGCCAATGCCCTGTTCGCCGTCGGCTTCAACAGGCGGTTCAAGGACCAGGGCGTCACGGCCAACGCCGTCATGCCGGGCGGCATCCTCACCCCCCTGCAGCGCCACCTGCCGATCGAGGAGCAGCGGGCCATGGGCTGGCTGGACGAGAACGACAAGGCGGTGACCGGCTTCAAGACCACCGAGCAGGGCGCCAGCACCAGCGTCTGGGCGGCGGTGGGCGCCGAGCTTGAGGGCGTCGGCGGGCTATATCTGGAGGACTGCGCGCAGGCCGCGCCGTGGTCGAAGGAGAACCCGCGGGCCGGGGTGATGGCGCATGCGCTGGACCCGGAAAGCGCCGAGCGGCTGTGGGCGCTGAGCGTCGAGACGACCGGGGCGGGTTGAACCGTCAACGCGTCCTTCGACACGCCCGCTGGCGCGGGCTACTCAGGATGACGAATGATTGTGATCCTGCCCCCCTTCGTCATCCTGAGTAGCGATCCGCCAGGATCGCGTGTCGAAGGACCCACCCTGTTTCAACGGAGACCAACGCGATGAGCCTTGCCGGAAAAACCCTCTTCATCACCGGGGCCAGCCGGGGCATCGGCCTGGCCATTGCGCTGAAAGCGGCCCGTGACGGGGCCAATATCGCCGTCGCCGCCAAGACGGCGGAGCCGCACAAGCATCTGCCGGGGACCATCTATTCGGCCGCCGAGGAGATCGAGGCGGCGGGCGGCAAGGCCCTACCGCTGATCGTCGACGTGCGGGACGAGGCAAGCGTTTACGAAGGCGTCGAGAAATGCGTCGCGGCGTTCGGGGGCATCGACATCTGCGTCAACAACGCCTCGGCCATCCAGTTGACGGGGACCGAACAGACGGAGATGAAGCGGTTCGACCTGATGAACCAGGTCAATGCGCGCGGCACCTTCCTGACCAGCAAGGCCTGCATCCCGCACCTGAAGAAGTCGGCCAATCCGCATGTGCTGGCCCTGTCCCCTCCCCTCGATCTGGCGCCCCACTGGTTCGGGCGGCATGTCGCCTACTCGATGGCCAAGTACGGCATGAGCCTGTGCATGCTGGGGATGAGCGACGAGTACCGGGGTCAGATCGCCTTCAACGGTCTGTGGCCGCGCACGGGTATTGCGACGGCGGCCATCCAGTTCGCCCTGGCCGGCGACGACGGGATGCGGATGTGCCGGACGCCGGAGATCATGGCCGACGCAGCCTATGCCATCTTTGGCAAGAAGGCCGCCGAGTTCACCGGCAACTTCCTGATCGACGACACCTTCCTCTATGGCGAAGGTGTGCGGGATTTCGAGCCCTACCGCGTCGATCCCAGCCGGCCGCTGATGCCCGACTTCTTCGTGCCGGAGGACATGCCGCCGCCGCCAGGGGTCAAGATCGGCTGATTTTTGGCGCATTCCCGCATATCGCTGGTCGCTATTGCGGGTTGCGCTCAATTGGCTCAGGCTGCCCTTCGAACAACCAAGAGGGGATCGGGATGAAGCTGTTTATCGCGCTGGCCGCCTCGGCCGCCCTGCTGGTGTCGGCCGGCGCCGCCGCGGCCCAGGTCCAGACCATCACCGCCAAGCCGGGCACCGTCGGCAGCGACGGCCGCAAGGTGAAGGACAAGGACGGGCGGCTGTGCAAGGTGCTGGTCATCACCGGCAGCCGCATGCCGACCCGCAAGGTCTGCAAGACGGCCGAGGAATGGGACCGGCAGGCGGCCGACGCCAAGAGTGAGCTGGAAACCCAGATCCGGCTGAACAGCACGGTCAACAAGATCCAGAATGCGGGCGGCGGCCGCTGAGCCTCCGGGGAGACCCAACGATGATCATGCGCACTCTGATCGTTTCGGCGGCGATGGCCGCCCTGGCCCTGCCGGCCATGGCCGCGCCGGGCGCCTTCAAGGCGGCCGAGCCGGCCACCACCGTCACCCCGGTCTCCGTCGACGGCGAGAAGTCGGGCAAGGACGATGACAAGTCGCGGGTGGTCTGCAAGCGGATCAACCCGACCGGCTCGCGCACCCCCGGCAAGAAGATCTGCCGGACGGCGGGCGAGTGGGCGGCCGACGAGCGCAGCGCCAAGGAAAACCTCGACGACGTGACGCGCCGCAGCCTGCAGAGCGCGCCCAAGATATAGGGTGTGGAGGTGACTGTCCCCCGGCGGGGCCGGACGACAGTCACCGTCGAGACTTACGCCCGCTCGAACACGGCGGCGATGCCCTGGCCGCCGCCGATGCACATGGTCTCGAGGCCATAGCGGACCTCGCGACGTTGCATCTCGTGCAGCAGGTTGGCGAGGATACGGCCGCCGGTGGCGCCGATGGGGTGACCCAGGCTGATGCCGCCGCCGTTGACGTTGAGCTTGTCGCGGTCGTCCCAGTTCCAGCCCTTGAGGACCGCCAGCACCTGCGGGGCGAAGGCTTCGTTGAGTTCGACCAGGTCGATGTCGCTCCAGCCCAGGCCATTGCGGGCGAACAGGCGCTCGACGGCCGGCACCGGACCGATGCCCATGCGCGAGGGCTCGCAGCCGGCGGCGGCCCAGCTGTGGAACCAGCCGATCGGCTCCAGACCGAGTTCCTCCAGCTTGTCCTCGGCGACGACAAGGCAGGCGGCGCCGGCGTCGTTCTGCTGGCTGGCGTTGCCGGCGGTGACAACGCCGTCCTTCTCGATGGCGCGCAGCTTGCCGAGGGTCTCCATCGAGGCGTCGGCGCGGGGGCCTTCGTCACGATCGAAGATGATGGGGTCGCCCTTGCGCTGCTTGACCGAGATCGGGACCAGTTCCTCAGCGAACTTGCCCTCGTTCCAGGCGGCGACGGCGCGCTGGTGGCTCATCACGGCGTAGGCGTCGCTGTCCTCGCGGGAGATCTGGTAGTCACGGGCCAGGTTGTCGGCGGTTTCGATCATGCCGCTGATGACGCCGAAGCGCTCGATCGGCTGGCTCATCACCCGGCCACGGGCGAGGCGGTCGTGCATGACGACGCTGCCGGCGCGGGCGCCGTTGCGCATGTCGGTCGAGTAGTACTCGACATTGCTCATGCTCTCGCAGCCGCCGGCGATCACGACATCGGCCGCCCCGGTCTGGATGCGCATGGCGGCGTCGATCACCGCCTGCAGCCCCGAGCCGCAGCGGCGGTCCATGGAAACGCCGGGGATGCCGATCGGCAGGCCGGCCTGCAGCAGGGACCAGCGGGCGATGCAGGGCGCCTCACCGTTGGGGTAGCCGTGGGCGAAGGTGACGTCGTCGATCCGCTCGGGATCGATCTTGGTGCGTTCGACCAGTTCCTTGATGATGACGCCGCCGATCTCGCCGGCGGTCATGCTGGCGAGACTGCCCTGGAACTTGCCGACGGCGGTGCGGAGGGGGCTGACGATGGCGGCGCGGCGCATGAGCTTGATCCTCAGATCGGGTCGTACGGGAACACCGAGGCGGACGCGCCGGTGTCGAAGAAGCTGTTCTTCATGGCCGGCAGGGCGACGTCGAGCAGCGAGCGGGGGGTCCAGCCTTCGAGGTTGGCCATGTTGCGGACCGGACGGGGCTGGTCGAACAGGATGACCTCGTTGCCGCGCACGGCGAAGATCTGGCCCGAGACGTCCCTGGCTTCCGGCGAAGCGAGCGCGACGGCGAGCTGGGCGACCTGGTCGGCGCGCATGGCGTTCTTCATCCGGCCGACGCGCTCGGCCGAGGCCTCGTCCTTGACCGGGATGGTGGCGATCATCCGGGTCCAGGCGAAGGGGGCGATGATGTTGGAGCGGACGTTCTTCAGCGCCCCTTCCATCGCGAGGATCCGCGAGAGGCCCATGACGCCGAGCTTGGCGGCGGCGTAGTTGGCCTGGCCGATGTTGCCGATCAGGCCCGACGTCGAGGTGAAGTGGACGTAGGAGCCTTCCTGCTGGTCGCGGAACAGTTCGACGGCGGCGCGGGAGACGTTGTAGGCGCCGCGCAGGTGAACCTCGATGACGCGGTCCCAGTCCTCGTCGTCCATCTTGTGGAACATCTTGTCGCGCAGGATGCCGGCCGGGTTTATGATGGCGTGCAGACCACCGAACTCGTCCTTGGCCTGTTCGACCATGGCCTTGACGGCGGCCATGCTGGTGACGCTGTCGGAGTTGGCGACGGCCTCGCCACCGGCGGCCTTGATCTCGTTGGCGGTCTGTTGCGCGGGGCCGGCGTCGCCCTCGTCGCCGCCGCCGACACTGCCGCCCAGGTCGTTGACGACCACTTTCGCGCCTTCGCGCGCGGCGAGCAGCGCACACTCCTTGCCGATGCCGCCGGCGGCGCCGGTGACGATCACGACCTTGCCCGACAGAACGCCCATGGAAGCTCTCCCTCAAACGATTGTTGGTTTGGGTTTAGGGGGGAGACGCAAGGTCACGCAAGTGCGTCCTTCGACACGCCCGCCAGTCGGCAAGCTACTCAGGAGGACGACGATGGGTGCGGCTCAAAGATCTCCGTCATGCTGAGTAGCGGTCGCAGGCCGCGTGTCGAAGCACGCACTAGACCAGCCGATCGGCCTTGCGCAGTTGCGGGAACATCCAGGCCCAGAGGCCGGTGACGGCCAGGGCGCCGACGCCGCCGAAGACGGCGGCGCCGACGGGTCCCAGGAAGCGGGCGACGAGGCCGGTTTCGAACTCGCCCAGTTCGTTGGAGGCGCCGATGAACAGGGAGGAGACGGTGGCGACCCGGCCACGCATATGGTCGGGGGTGGCCAGCTGGATCAGGGTCTGGCGGACGTAGACGCTGACCATGTCGGCGCCGCCCAGCACGGCCAGGGCGGCGACCGACAGCCAGAGCGAGGTCGAGAGGCCAAAGACGATGGTGAAGGCGCCGAACAGGGCGACGGCGATGAACATGATCGGGCCGGCCCGGCGATGGATCGGGTTGGCCGCCAGATAGACGGCGACCAGGGCCGCGCCGACGGCCGGCGAGGCGCGCAGTACGCCGAAGGCCCAGGCCTGCTGGTCGGGGCTGAGGACCAGGACATCGCGGGCGAAGACCGGCAGCAGGGCGACAGCGCCGCCGAGGATGACGGCGGCCAGATCCAGCGAGATGGCCCCGAAGACGATCTTGTTGTTCCAGACGTAGGCCAGGCCCTCCTTCATCAGGGACCAGCGGGAGCCGGGCTGCAGCTGGGGCTGGGCATTGCCGCGGATCATCAGCATGCAGACGCCGGCGACGATGTAGAGGATGAGGGAGGCGGTGTAGGGGGCGCTGAGCGAGACGGCGATCAGGAAGCCGCCCAGCGCCGGGCCGATGATCGAGCCGGTCTGCCAGGCCAGCGAGTTCCAGGCGATAGCGCGCGGCAACAGGGCGCGCGGGACCAGCATGGGGCCGAGCGCGGTGTTGGCCGGCGAGAAGTAGGCGCGAGCGGCGCCGAAGACGATGGCGGCGCCCAGCAGGATGGGAATGGTCTCCTGCCGCCAGAAGGCGGCGGCGGCCAGGGCGGCCGCGACCAGGATCTCGACGGCATAGCAGATGAGGACGATGCGCCGGCGGTTGTGGCGGTCGGCGGTCTCTCCGGCCGGCAGGGCCAGCAGCAGGACGGGCAGGAATGAGACCAGGCCGATCAGGCTGACCATCAGGGCTGACTGCTTCACGTCCATGGTGCGGCGGGCGATGTCGTAGACGTGCCAGCCGAGCGCCACGCTCTGGATCTGGACGCCGAGCACGGCGGTCCAGCGGGAGAACCAGAAGAAGACGTAGTCGCGCTCGCGCAGCAGGGCGCGGACAGAGGTGTCTTCGGGGGCGGACGCTGTGTCTGGGGAGTCGCTCATGGGCGCGCGCAGCTTGGCCTTTGGGGCCGTGCGCTGCAACGGCGTTGACGCTGGATCGCATGAGCCCTATTGGCCGCGCCGTGATGAAGGCTCTGCGACGAACCCCCTTCCGCGTCCGATCCGGGCGCCGTTGACTGCTCACCGGCAGGGCCGGGCGAGCTCCTGTTCCTGTTGCCTGTGCCGAGCCCCATGACCGACATCACCTACCGTCCCGAAGCGCCCGACGATGCGCACCTGATTCTCGACCTGACCGACCGGGCCTTTGGGCCGGGGCGCTATGCCAAGGCGGCCGAGCGGCTGCGCGAGGGCAATGTGCTGATCGCGGACCTGTCGATCAGCGCCTGGCGCGGCGAGGCGCTGCTCGGCTCGGTGCGGATGTGGCCGGTGAAGGTCGGGTCGGGCGTGAGTGTGTTCCTGGGGCCGATCGCAGTCGAGGCGGACGCGCGCAAGCACGGCATCGGCGCGGAACTGGTGGCGCGGGCGTGCGAGGCGGCGAAGGCGGCCGGCTGGGGGACCGTGTTCCTGGTCGGGGATGCGCCCTACTTCGGGCGGATGGGGTTTGTCCCCGCGCCGGGGGTACGGATGCCGGGGCCGGTCGATCAGCGGCGGGTGCTTTGGAAGGCGTTGGCGGATGACGCCTTGGCGCCTGAGGGGTTGGCGCGGGTCTAGATCTTCCGCCTCCCGCTTGCGGGAGGGGGACAGCTTCGAGCCCTAGCGAGAAGCAGGGGGCGGGCGCGTGAGACCTGATCGAATGGCGCTTCCGCGGCAGGCCATATCCGACAGGCCCCCGGTCCGTGCGGCCAACAGTTGCCCGCCCCCTGGTTTCTCGCTTGAGGCTCGAAACCTGTCCTCCTCCCGCAAGCGGGGGGAGGAAGGTCGTTAAGCGGCTTGTTTGAGGCCCGCGTGAACCTCCGCCACGATCTCGTAGGACTTCAGCCGCGCGGCGTGATCGAAGATCTGCGCAGTGATGATCACTTCATCCACCTGCGTGCGGTCGATGAAGGCCTGCAGGCCGGCGCGAACCACGTCGCGGTCGCCGACGGCCGAGCAGCTCAGGGCATTGGCCAGCATCCCCGCCGCCTGCGGGTCCAGCCGCTCGCCGAAGCCTTCGACCGGCGGCGGCAGCTGGCCGGGGTTGCCGGTGCGCAGGTTGACGAAGGCCTGCTGCAGGGAGGTGAAGAGGAGTTTCGCCTCCGCCGTGGTGTCGGCGGCGAAGATGTTGAAGCCGGCCATGACGTAGGGCTTGTCGAG
>JBILYE010000051.1:0-17167 GCA_044377925.1 Caulobacter sp.
CGCCGAGGCTGTCCAGCAGGCCGACGAGGTTGGGATAGTTCTCTTCGTTGTAGACGATGAAGCCGGTATCGACAGCGACCGGCCCGTCCGAGCAGTCGACCGTAACGGTGTTGGCATGGCCGCCCAGACGGCTGTCCTTCTCGAACAGGACGACCTCATGACTGTCCTTCAGCGCCAATGCGGCGCCCAGACCGGAAACTCCCGAACCGATGACTGCGATTTTCACGAGAGTTCCGTCTCCAATGGCGCGGCTCTCAGGGCCGCGTAAGCTTCCAGCGCACGATCGCGGGCAACGGCGTGATCGACGATGGGCTTGGGGTAGTCCCGACCAAGCGTCAATCCAGCCGCGGCCAGAACATGAGGTACGGCCGTCCAGGGCGCATGGATGACTTTGTTCGGCAGCTTTCGCAATTCAGGGATCCACTGACGGACATAGGCGCCGTCCGGATCGAACTTCTCGCCCTGGGTGATCGGATTGAAGATCCGGAAATAGGGCGAGGCGTCAGCCCCGCTACCGGCCACCCACTGCCAGTTGGCGGCGTTCTGGGCGACATCGGCGTCGACCAGGCAGTCCCAGAACCAGGTCTCTCCGCGTCGCCAGTCGATCAGCAGATCCTTGATCAGGAAGCTGGCGACGATCATCCGCACCCGGTTGTGCATGAAGCCGGTCGCCCAGAGTTCACGCATGCCGGCGTCAACGATCGGATAGCCGGTGAGTCCCTTGCACCAGGCTTCGAAGGGCTTTTCGTTCTCGCTCCAGACGAAGCGGTCCCACTCCGGCCTGAAATTCCGGGTCGGAAGATCGGGCCAATGGAAAAGCAGGTGATGGTGGAATTCTCGCCAGCCGACTTCGGCGAGGAACTTCTCGACCTGGGCATGGGGGGCGCCGTGGTGGGCGGCGTCCTCGGCGGCCCGCCAGATTTGCCGGGGGCCGATCTCGCCGAAATGCATGTGCGGAGAGAGGCGCGAGGTTCCGGCGCGGTCCGGCCGGTTACGGTCTTCCGAATAGGCGCCGACCGCACCGCCGAGAAAATCGTGCAGCGCCGCCTTGGCGCCCGCCTCGCCCGGCGTCCAGTCGGCAAATCCTATGGACCAGTCTGGCTTGCTGGGATGCAGGTTCCAGTCGGCCAACCGATCCGATCGGGGCCATGAGGCCGGCGCCGGAATCTCGCTGGGCGCCTGATGCAGGACGAACGCGCCGATCCGCTGGCGCGCCGCCCGCCAGTAGGGGGTGTAGACCTTGTAGGGGCCGCCGGAGCCGGACTGGATTTCCCAGGGCTCGTTCAGCAGGGCGGCGTTGCAGGAGTGGCATCGGGTTCCGGCCTCGGTCAGTCCTGCCTTGATCGCCTTGTCACGGGCGATGGACCCGGCGTCGTAGAGCCGGTTCCAGTGGACGGCGCCGGCGCCCGTTTCCTCGACAAGACTCGTCAGAACCTCCGCCGCCTTGCCACGGCGCAGGATCAGCCGCGACCCGCGCGCCTCAAGGTCCTCGGCCAGCGCCTTAAGAGACTTGTCCAGCCACCAGAGCGACGCCCCTCCCATCGGTCGCACGCCCTCTGTCTCATCAAGGATATAGACCGGAATGACCGGCCCCTCGATGGCCATCAGGGCCGGATTGTCGGCCAGCCGCAGGTCCTGGCGCAGCCAGAGGAGGGTCGGGGCGTCTTGTCTTGGCGTACTCACGCCAAGCGGTACGCGGACGCGCGCTGTATGGATCACTGATGCCGGTCTTGACCGACCCGGCGTCACGGAGCACAGCCTGCCTCTCATGGACCTAGCCGGCCTTCAGAAACTCCTCGACGCCGTCGTTGGCGCCCGCGTCGCCTGTGTGGGCGATGTGATGGTCGACCGCTTCGTCTATGGCGATGTCAGCCGCACCAGCCCCGAGGCGCCCGTGCCGGTGCTGGCCCTCGGCCGCGAAACAGCCATGCTGGGCGGGGCGGGCAATGTGGCCCGCAATGTCGCGGCGCTGGGCGGCAAGGCGGCCTTGGCCGGATTGATCGGTGATGACGCCGCCGGCAAGGAGGCGCTGCGGATGATCAGCGCCGAGGCGGGCGTGGAGTCCCACCTGATCGCCGAGTCGGGGCGCCCGACCACGGTCAAGACCCGCTACGTCGCGTCGGGTCAGCAACTGCTGCGGGTCGATTCGGAAGACGCCTCGCCCGCTGTCCGCGACACGGAAAAGAAGATCGCGGATTCGGCCCGCTACGCCGCCGAGGGGGCAGGGGCGATCCTGCTGTCCGACTATGGCAAGGGGGCGGTGACCCAGAAGGTCATCGAGGCCTGTCTCGACGCCCGCGCCTCCGGGGCGGTGCTGATCGTCGATTCCAAGGCCCGCAGCTTCGCCCGCTACGGCGCCGCCGACATCGTCAAGCCCAACGCCAGCGAACTGTCCCGCGCCACCGATATGCCGACCGAGACCGACGAGGAGGTCGAAGCCGCGCTGAAGCACGCCCTGGACCTGTCGCGCTGCAAGGCCGTGCTGGTCACCCGCGCCGCCAAGGGCATGTCCCTCGCCGTGCGCGGCGAGGGGGTGAAGCACTATCCGGGGCGCCCCCGCGAAGTGTTCGACGTCTCCGGGGCCGGCGACACGGCGCTGGCCGCCCTCGGCCTGGCCCTGGCCGCTGGTCAGACGATGGACGACGCCGTCAGCTTCGCCCTGCTGGCGAGCGGTGTCGTGGTCGGCAAGGCCGGCACCGCCACGGCCACTCCGCGCGACCTGGTCGAAGCCGAGATCGCCGCCCACCTGGCCCCCGCCGAGGCCAAGCTGGCCAGCCCGGTCCAGATGGCCCAGCAAGCCGCCGACTGGCGCCGTCAGGGCCTAAAGGTCGGCTTCACCAACGGCTGCTTCGACATCCTGCACAAGGGCCATGTCGCCTACCTTGCCCAGGCCCGCGCCTGGTGCGACCGGCTGATCGTGGCGGTGAACAGCGACAGCTCGGTGCGCGCCCTCAAGGGCGAGGGCCGGCCGGTGAACGACCTGGAAAGCCGGGCGATGGTGCTGGCGGGCCTCGCCGGCGTCGACCTGGTCACCGCCTTCGATGAAGACACGCCGTTGAAGCTTATCGAGGCCGCCCGCCCCGACGTTCTGATCAAGGGCGCCGACTACACCGTCGAGGGCGTCGTGGGCCATGAACTGGTCCAGGGCTGGGGCGGCGAGGTGAAGCTGGCCCCGCTCGTCGACGGCTATTCGACCACCGCCGCCATTGCCCGCATGACTGCCAAGGAAGCCTGAAATGACCCGCCGTATCGTCTTCGTCACCGGCGGGGCCGGCTTCATCGGTTCCAACATCGTCGCCAGGCTTTGCGAGGACCCGACCCTCGATGTCGTGGTCTGCGACTGGCTGGGCACGGCCGACGGCGGCAAGTGGAAGAATATCGCCAAGCATCCGATCGGTGACTTCGTGCCGCCGGAGGAGATGTTCGACTGGCTGGAGAAGCGCTGGCGCGACATCGAGTGCGTCATCCACATGGGCGCCATCAGCTCGACCACCGAGCCCGACGCCGACAAGATCATGCAGACCAACTTCTGCCTGAGCCGCGATCTCTTCCGCTGGTGCGCCGACCGTCAGCGCCGCTTCATCTATGCCTCCAGCGCGGCCACCTACGGCGACGGCGTCACCGGCTTTGACGACAACGACGACCTGGACTCGCTCAAGGCCCTGAAGCCCCTCAACGCCTACGGCTGGTCCAAGGCCCTGTTCGACGTCTTCGCCGCCCGCCAGGCCGCCCGGGACTATCATCCGCCGCAATGGGTCGGCCTGAAGTTCTTCAACGTCTACGGCCCGAACGAGCACCACAAGGACAGCATGAAGTCGGTGGCCGCCCAGATCTTCCCGAAGGTGAAGTCCGGTCATACCGTCCAGCTCTTCAAGAGCCATAATCCCGACTACGCCGACGGCGGCCAACTGCGCGACTTCGTCTATGTCCGTGATGTCGCCGACGTCATCGCCTGGCTGGTGGACACCCCTTCGGTCAACGGCATCTACAACCTCGGCTCCGGCCAGGCCCGCAGCTTCTCGGAGATGGCGGAGGCGGTGTTCAAGGCGGCCGGCAAGGCGCCGCTCATCGACTACGTCGACATGCCCTACAGCATCCGTGACAAGTACCAGTACTTCACCCAGGCCCGCATGGACCGCCTGCGCGAGGCCGGCTACCCGGGCCAGTTCACCCCGCTCGAGGACGGCATCACCGAGTATGTGACGAAGTACCTCGCGGCGTCTGACTCCTATCGGTGAGGCAGCCGTGGCTGACTTCATCCTGCTGATGCACGGCGACACGACCGGGCATGAGACGGGCTGGGACGCCTATTTCACGCGGCTGAATGACCTCGGCGTCTTCCAGGGCGGCAGCGCGGTCGGCGTCGGCGCGAGCTATCGGAAAAGCGGGACGCCCGGACCGGCCGCCGATCACCTGACCGGCTACATCCGCGTCGAGGCAGAGAGTCTCGAGGCGGCGCAGGCCCTGCTGACGGGCAACCCGGTGTATGAGGCCGGCGGAACGGTCGAGATCCGGTCGCTGCCCCGCGACGACTAGTCTGGAACGGGCGCGTTAGGGCTTAACCCTCAGGCTCGGGCGTGCGAGGTTGGCGGCATGCCACCGTGGTTGCAAGGACGCCGACTCTGGATCGCGCTGGGCGCCGTGGCGCTCAGCCTGCTGCTGGGTCTGGCCTGGATGGTCTTTGGGGTTGATGTGCTCCGCGCCTCCCTCGACCCGCGGGTGCCGTTCCAGACCTATGATCCGCCGGGCAAGCCCGACTACGCCCAGGCCCGGGCCTGGGCGCTGATCCCCAAGGCGGCGGACAGGCCCAGGGTCGATGATCCGGCCGCCGACGTCTTCTTCATCCATCCGACCACCTACGACGGCGGCGATCACTGGAATGCCCCGTTCCGCGATTCGAAGGCCACGCGGCTGACCCGCGACGTCATGCTGCCCAACTACGCCGGCCCCTTCGCAAAGGCCGGCCGGGTGTTCGCCCCTCACTATCGCCAGGCCAGTCTGTACGCCCAACTGACCCTGCGCGAGGACGCCCGCGACGCCCGCGCCTTTGCCTATACCGACGTGCGGGACGCCTTCCGGCTGTGGAAGGCGAAGTACCGCGGCTCCAGACCCTTCATCCTGGTCGGCGTCGAGCAGGGCGGGCTGCTGGCGGCGCGCCTGCTGTCCGAGGAAATTGCTCCCGACCCGGCCCTGATGAAGCAGATGGCGGCCGCCTACTTTATCGAGACGGTGGTGCCCGCCGACGCCTATGGCCCGACCCGTCCGCCGCCGGCCTGCACCGCGCGCTACCAGGCCGGCTGTGTGCTGGCCTGGAAGTCGGGCGGGGCGGTGGAGCGGGGCCGGATCACGGAGCGCTCGCTGGTCTGGGGGCCGAACGGCGCCCTGGTCAATCTGGCCGGCCGCACGCCCTTGTGCGTCAACCCGCTGACCGGGACGGCGACCAACGAAGATGCGCCCGAGCGCTCAAACCTGGGCGCGGCCAATGCCTCCCGCCTGGCCTGGGGCGAACGTCCGCCGCTGATCGCCCGGGCGGTCCACGCCAGATGCGACGGGGGAATTCTCAAGGTTTCACGTCCCCGGTCGGGAGCCCTGCGGCGTAGCGGTGGTTGGGCCGATCGCCTGAGGATGCCGCCCTACAACCTGTTCTACGGCGACCTGGAAGCCGACGCCGAGGCGCGGGTCGCGGCGCTATTGGGCGTCCCCGAAGGGGCCAAGGCGGCGCCGCCGATCAGCCAGTCGATCTCGGTCGGCACGGTGCCGACCCACAGCATCGACTAGACTTGCCCCACCAGGGTCTTCAGACCCGCGTACTGCGGCTGGTCGATGCGCACCTGGTCGATGATCGAGGCTCTCAGGTGGGCCAGCAGCGCCGGATCGGTCGGCGAGATCGCCCCGTCACGGATCGTCGCACAAAGCTCGCTGTTCAGTGTCGCCCAGTCGCCGTCGTGGCCAAGCAGGGCCGCCATTCGGGTGACCTGCGCGTCCTCCGCCGCCTGGCCGCCGGCGATCTCGCGCTTGATCGCGGCCAGGGCGTTGACGGCGACGCGGGCATGGAAGGCGTCGCGGTCCTTAAGCTGCGGCGCGGCCCGTTCCTCGATGAACTTGATGACGCTCTCGATCAGTTCGATGCTGGTCGGCTGGCTGATCATGCGGCTTGCTCCAGCAGGGCGACGAGGTCGATTTCGGTTTCACTGGCCCGGCGGCCGATCATCGCCCGCTCGACCGAGGCGTCGGCGCCGCTGGCATAGGCCATGTACATGGTCAGGCACATGCAGCCCCATTTCAGCGAGCCCAGCATCTCCCAGTAGAGGACGCGTTCGAGGCTGATCTCACGGCCGCCGGCCGCGTGGTAGGCGTCCAGCAGGTCGGCGTAGTCGCCAAAGCCGCCGACCGGTTTTGCGCCGCCGAAACGCCAGCTGCGGGTGCAGATCCAGCCCATGTCCTCAGCCGGGTCGCCCAGATGCGCCAGCTCCCAGTCGAGTACGCCGACCAGGCCCTGCTCGGGGTGGACCATGATGTTGCCATTGCGGAAATCGCCGTGCACCAGCACGGGCCTGTCCAGGGCCGGGGCGCGGTCGCGCAGGAAGCGGATGGCGGCCTCGAAGATCGGTCTTTCGGCCCCGGAGCCGCGATAGACGGCCTCGTACTTCTCCAGCTCGGTCAGCGCGCTGGATGTCACCAGAGGCGGCAGGCCTTCGGTCGGTACGGCGTGAATGGCCGCCAGGGCCTTTCCGCACTGCGCCGCGAGGCCCGGGCGAATGGCCTCGAAGGGCGGGTCGCGGGCGATGCGCTTGCCCAGGGTCTCGCCCTCCAGCCGGGCCATCACATAGGCCTCGCCGATATCGCTGCCCGGGGCGCTTTCAGCCAGCACCCTGGGAACGATCGCCCCCTGGGCGGCGGCGGCGCGGATCAGAGCGGCTTCGGTCGCCAGGGGCACGGCTGTCCCGCTGCCTGTCGCGCTCGGCGGCTTGCGACGCAGGATCATCGGCGCGCCGGTGTCGGTCTCGAAGGCCCAGGTTTCCTGGCTGGCCCCGCCGGAAAGACGGCGCAGGTTGACCACCGTCGTGGCGCCGGCGTCGAGCTGCGGGGCGAGGGGGGCGAGGGCCTGTTGAAGTTCGTCCATGATTTCGATTCCGACCCTTCACCCACCGTCAGTCAACCGATTGCCGAAAGCCTCGCCGGGATAACCCGGCCGTCAGTCGCCCTGCGCCGCCGGCCGCCAGTCGAACAGTTCCTGCAGCGTCCGCAGGCGCTGGCCCCGTTCGCCCGTCAGCTCGGGATCGCGGGCCAGCACCAGGCGGGCGTCGTCGGCGGCCACGGCGATCAGGTCGCGGTGGGCCGCCGGGTCAGCCAGGCGATAGGCCGGGAAGCCGCTCTGCTTGAGGCCCAGCGGGTCGCCGCCGCCGCGCAGTTCGAGGTCCTTCTCCGCGATCTCGAAGCCGTCGTCGGTCTTGCGCAGGATATCGAGCCGTTGTTCGGCGATGTCGCCGAGCGGCGGGTCGTAGATCAGCAGGCAGGCGCTTTCCCGCCGGCCGCGCCCGACCCGGCCGCGCAGCTGGTGCAGTTGCGCCAGGCCGAAGCGGTCGGCGTGTTCGATGACCATGATGGTGGCATTGGGCACATTGACCCCGACCTCGACCACGGTGGTGGCGACCAGCACCGGCAGACGACCCTCGGCGAAGGCGCTCATCACCTCGTCCTTCTCGGCGCCGCTCATCTGGCCGTGGACCAGCCCGACGTGCGAGCCCATCACCTTGCGCAGTTCGGTCGCCCGGGTCTCGGCGGCCATGACGTCGAGCTCCTCCGACTCGGCGACCAGAGGGCAGATCCAGAAGGCCTGCGCGCCCTCCGACACGGCGTTGCGCAGGCGTTCGATGACCTGTGGCAGGCGAGGGGAGGGAACCGCCGCCGTGGCCACCGGCGTGCGGCCGGGCGGCTTCTCATCGATACGGCTGACGTCGAGGTCGCCGAACACCGTCAGTTCCAGGGTGCGCGGGATCGGTGTCGCCGACATGGCCAGGAGATGCACCCCGGCGCCCTTGTCGGTCAGGCGTTTTCGCTCGTTGACCCCGAAGCGGTGCTGTTCGTCGATGACGGCCAGGCTCAGGCCCCTGAACCTCACCTCGTCCTGGAACAGGGCGTGGGTGCCTACGGCGACGCCGGCCGTGCCGTCCATCAGGGCCATGAGCTTTTCGGCCCGCACCCCGCCCTTGTCGCGACCCGTCAGCAGCACGACCCGGATCCCAAGTGGCTCCAGCATCGGGGCGATGGTCTCGAAGTGCTGGCGGGCCAGGATTTCGGTCGGGGCCATCAGCGCCGCCTGTCGTCCGGCGTCCAGCACGTCGGCGATGGCCAGGGCGCAGACGATGGTCTTGCCCGAGCCGACGTCCCCTTGAAGCAGGCGGCTCATCCGCTCGCCGGCCTGGAGATCGCCGCGGATTTCGGACAACGCCCGGATCTGCGCGCCCGTCAGTTTCCAGGGCAGGTTCGCTTCCAGCCGGTCGGCCAGCTGGCCGGCGAGGATGGCGGGGGCAGGCTCGGTCTTCCGCGCCGCCTTGCGCTGGGCCAGGGCCAGTTGGTGCGCCAGCAGTTCGTCGAAGGCCAGGCGTCGCCTGGCCGGGCCAAGGGGGGCGATATCGGCGTCGCTTCGCGGGTTGTGCAGCAGGTCCAGCGCCTCGCGCCAGCTCGGCCAGCGCTCCCGGGCCAGCCAGGCCGGGTCCTGCCATTCCGCCAGATCCGGCGCCCGCTCCAGCGCCTCATGGGCCAGTTTGCGAACCGTGCGGGCGGGCAGGCCGGCGGTGGCCGGGTAGACGGCTTCCAGTTCCGGCACCTCTGCGGCGCGGGCGATATCGACGAAATAGTCAGGGTGGACGATCTGCAGCTCGGCCCCGAAGCGCTCGACCTTGCCGCTGACGATGCGTTTGGCGCCGACCGGGTGCTGGCGCTCAAGATGCGGGCCGTGACCCTTGAAGAAGGCCAGGGTGACGAAGCCGGTCGCGCCGTCGAAGGCCCGGATGCGCCAGGGCTGCTGCAGGGCGCGGGGTTTCATGTGGGCGTCGATGGTCACCGACAGGGTGGCGACCTCGCCCTCGATCAGATGCGCGAAATCGGAGGGGCGGCGGTGGATCAGGCTGTGGGGCTTGAGGAAGAGGACATCGCGGACAAGCGGCCCGGCCAGCTTCTCGATCAGAGGCGCGACCTTGGGCCCGACGCCCTTGAGGGTCGAGATCGAGGCGAACAGCGGGAAGAGAATCTCCGGACGCATGAGCCGAGGTATAGCGCGGGGGTGGGGAGGCCGACAAAGGCCCGTGGCGACGGGGCGGGCTAATCGAAGCGGTTGTCCATCATACCACGGCCGGGCCGACCCACATTAACAGCGAGATTCTCTGGCCCAGGGGGCGAAACGCTTGCTGGCGTAGGTTTTGGCGTGGGTCGAGGCTGTGTGGGCGTAGCCTCCAGTGTAGCCTCGGCGTAGGTCGACTGTGCGCGTTTGTAGGTCGCAATGAGGTCCCGCCGACCTACAGGCCTCCGCCGGACCGTTCGAGCGGTCCGGTCAGGGCCTCCAAAAGCGATGAATATGTCTAGACATATTCCGAACCGGATCTCAGAACCGCCGGAAGGGCTCGATTTTCCTCAGGAATTCCTGGTGCGTGCCGAAGTCCTGGTGGTCGGCGATCTGGGGTTCGAGCGAGGCGGCCTCCAGCAGCCAGCGCTGGGCCGAGCCGTAGCGTTCGTGCCGGCGCCAGCGGGCGGTGTCCTCGATCATGGCGCGCAGGATCGCGGCGGCGGCCAGGGGATATCGAGCTTCCAGCAGGCGGGCGGCGGGTTCGAGGAGGTCGACGGCGTCGCCCTTGAGGTCACCGACACGGGTCAGGACGAGGCGGGCCGCTTCGGCGGCGTTTGGCCATTCGACGAAGAAGCGCAGGGCCATGGCGGCGTTGGTGAATTCGCGGGCATAGACCATGGCGCGGTCTTCGGCCTCGACATCGTCGAAATCGCCCAGGCGCTTGAGGTGGGCCCGCAGCAGGTCGGCGTCGAGGCGCTCCTCGAAGCCGGCCCAGCGGATCTCCTGCGCCTCGGCGTTGCGGCCGTCGGCCTCGAGGGCGGCCAGCCAGCCGCGTTCCCAGTCGGCGGTGCTGCGGGTGCGGGGACCGGCGGTCGGGCGGGAGCGTTCCAGGGCGGCGAAGGCGTCGGCGGTGCGGCCGGCGGCCAGCAGGCGGGACGCGACATGGGCGCCGACCAGCGGCTCCTCCAGTTCCCTGGGCGTCCAGGTGGCGATGAAGCCTTCGACGTCGCCCTGGGCGTCGGCGATCTGCTGGACGGCCCGGCGCAGGGTCAGGCTGGTGCGGGCCCGGCGGTTGATGGCCCCCGTCAGCTTTTCCCGCAGCGCCCACATGGCGGCGTCGTCCAGCGCCGGCAGGACGGCGGCGACGATGCCGCTCATCAGGCCCTCGGTGTCGGAGGTCAGCATTTCGAAGACCCGGTCGGCGAGGCCGCCCGGCTTGGCCTTGGCGGCCACGGCCAGGGGGCCGAGGTCCTGGACGGCAAGCGTGAAAACGGCGGCGACCTCGCCCTTGGAGTCGTCGATGCGGTCCATGACCGGGTCGGCCAGGGCCAGCAGCCGCCACAGCAGTTCCAGCGCCACGAAGGGGTTCAGTTCGGCCATCGGGCCGGCGATGGCGGCGCGCAGCTGCTTCAGCTCGCGGACAAACTCGGCGTAGCGGCGCCAGGTGATGCGCGTGCGCTTCTCGGCGATGGAGGCGAGGCGCTTGTCGAGCTCATTGGCCAGGTCGTCGGGCCCGGCCTCGCCCGCCAGTTCCAGCCGCAAGCGCCGCTTGATGGCCGCCTGACCCTCGGTGATCTCCATCATCAGGGCGGCCAGCCGCTCCGCCCCCAGCCGCTCGAGATTGGCGAGGTTGAGGGTCTTCTTCGATCCGGAGCGTTTGACGGGCGCCTTCATGGGGAATGTGGATACCTTGCGTCGGCGGCGCGTTGGAAGGCTGAAGGCACGACCGGCGCTCAAGAGGGGACATCCGCCGCTCAAACACCGTCATCCTGCGGGCCGTCCGGGATGATGGGTGGGGTTGGGTGAGCCGGATTCTCGTCGCATGGGTAGCGGAGAGCCCTTTCCCACTGGCCTATGCCGCCACCCCGCCCTATATCCCGCCGCCTGCATGGATGACGCTCGCTTGAAACGCCTGCGGATGCGCGCCTGGCGGCGTGGTTTCCGGGAAATGGACCTCATTCTGGGGCCCTTCGCGGACCAGCACGCCCAGGATCTGGCTGAGGCCGAACTGGCCGCCTTCGAGGCGCTGCTGCAGGCTGACGACCAGGATGTCTACGGCTGGATCATCGGGCGGGAACCGCCCCCCGCCGAACACGATACCTCCCTGTTGAAGAAACTGCAGGCCTTCGACCCTTCCCAAGGCATCGGCCGTGGCGCGTGACGGCGATCTGAAGACCATCGCGAAGGGCGAGGGCCGCCTCGACCTGACCTCGGCGCCCGAAGGGTTCGACGCCCTGGTGATGGCCGACCTGCTGCGCACCCGCGGCGGTCCCGCCCTGTTCGTCGCCCGCGACGGCACGCGGGCCGAGGCGTTCGTCGGGGCCATGGGGTTTTTCGCGCCCGAGATCGAGGTGGTGCAGTTCCCCAGCTGGGACTGTCTGCCCTACGACCGCGTCGGCCCGGCGCCGGCCGTCGCCGCCCAGCGCATGGCGACGCTGTCGCGGCTTGCCGCCGGGGTGGACGCCAAAAAGCCGCTTCTGCTGGTCGCCGCCATGGCCGGGGCCATGCAACGGGTTCCGCCCCGCGCTTCGGTGATCGAGGCCACCTATTCGACCCGGCCGGGCGCGACGGTGAAGATCGAGGACCTGGAGCGGTACTTCGCGGTCAACGGCTATCAGCGCGCCTCGACCGTTTCGGAGCGCGGCGAGTTCGCCATCCGGGGCGGGGTGATCGACGTTTTTCCGCCGGGCGGGGATGAGCCTTTGCGGCTGGACCTGTTCGGCGACAGCCTGGAATCGATCCGCGCCTTCGATCCGGAAACGCAGCGGTCGACCAAGCAACTGCATGACATCCGCCTGCTGCCGGTCAGCGAGGCCTTGCTCGACAAGGAGTCCGTGGCCCGTTTCCGCAAGGGCTATGTCGGCCAGTTTGGGGCCCCGGGCCAGGATGCGCTCTACGAAGCCGTCAGCGAAGGCGGCCGGCGGGCGGGGATGGAGCACTGGCTGCCGCTCTTCTATCCGCACCTCGAAACCCTGTTCGACTATCTGCCGGACGAGGCCCTGATCGCCTTCGACCACCAGGCGACCGAGGCGCGCGAAGAGCGGCTGAGCGTCATCAACGATGCCTATGACAGCCGCGCCGACGCCCTGCGCAAGGACAGCTATCGGCCGCTGAAGCCGGATGCGCTGTACCTGACGGCCAAGGAATTCGACGGGCTGATGAGCCTGCGGGCCACCCGCTGGTTCACGCCCTTCCAGCGCGAGGGCGCCGCCGTCGTCGACATGGGCGCCCGGCAGGGCCGCACCTTCGCGGCCGAGCGCCAGCAGGACAGCGTCAACCTGTTCGAGGCCACGGCCGAGCATGCCAGGGCCCTGAGCGCTGGCGGCAAGCGGGTGCTGTTCGCCAGTTGGTCGGAGGGCAGTTCCGAGCGGCTCGGGACCATGCTGGCCGACCACGGCATGAAGAAGCTGCCGGTCGCCAAATACTGGCAGGCGGCCAAGGCCAACGACCCGAAAGTCCCGCAGCGCGTCGTGCTGCCGCTGGAGCACGGATTCGAGACCGACAATCTGGCGGTCATCTCCGAGACCGACATCCTCGGCGACCGCCTGGCCCGGCCGCGCAAGAAGCGCCGCGCCGCCAACTTCCTGGCCGAGGCCAGCGCCCTGACGCCCGGCGACCTGGTCGTCCACATTGACCACGGCATCGGTCGGTATGAGGGGCTGAAAACCCTGGAGGTGCAGCAGGCGCCGCACGACTGCCTGGAACTGCAGTACGGCGGCGAGGCCAAGCTCTATCTGCCGGTCGAGAACATCGACCTGCTCACCCGCTACGGCGCCGAGGGCGACGGCGTTCAGCTGGACAAGCTGGGCGGCGCCGCCTGGCAGTCGCGCAAGTCGAAGGCCAAGGAGCGGCTGCGGGTCATGGCCGAGGGCCTGATCGCCATCGCCGCCGCGCGGGCGACCAAGTCGGTCGAGGAGACCGATCCGCCGTCCGGCCTGTTCGACGAGTTCTGCGCCCGCTTCCCCTATGAGGAGACGGACGACCAGCTGAACGCCATCGCCGATATCCTGACCGATCTGGGATCCGGCAAGCCGATGGACCGGCTGATCTGCGGTGACGTCGGTTTCGGCAAGACCGAGGTGGCCCTTCGGGCGGCTTTCGTCATGGCCATGAGCGGCAAGCAGGTGGCGGTGGTCTGTCCAACCACCCTGCTGGCCCGCCAGCACTTCAAGACCTTCACCGAGCGCTTCCAGGGCTGGCCGATCAAGATCCGCCGGCTGTCTCGTCTGGCCCCCGCCGCCGAGGCCGCCGAGACCCGCGAGGGGCTGGCCAACGGCGAGTTCGAGATCGTGGTCGGCACCCATGCGGTGCTGTCCAAGCTGGTCAGCTTCAAGGACCTGGGGCTGGTCATCGTCGATGAGGAGCAGCACTTCGGGGTCAAGCACAAGGAGAAGCTGAAAGAGCTTCGCGCCGATGTGCATATGCTGACCCTGACCGCCACGCCGATCCCGCGCACCCTGCAGATGGCGCTCAGCGGCATCCGCGAGATGTCGATCATCGCCACGCCGCCGGTCGATAGGCTGGCGGTGCGGACCTACGTCATGCCCTGGGACGAGGTCTCCCTGCGCGAGGCCCTGCTGCGCGAGAAGTATCGCGGCGGCCAGAGCTATTTCGTCACCCCGCGCATCAAGGACCTGCCGGACCTCGAGAAGTTCCTGCGCGTCTCGGTGCCCGAGGTGAAGTTCGTGGTCGGCCACGGCCAGATGGCCCCGACCCAGCTCGAGGAGGTGATGACCGCCTTCTACGACGGGCAGTACGACGTCCTGCTGTCGACGACGATCGTCGAGAGCGGGCTGGATATCCCGTCGGCCAACACGATGATCATCCACCGGGCCGACATGTTCGGCCTGAGCCAGCTCTACCAGCTGCGCGGACGGGTCGGCCGCTCGAAGGCGCGGGCCTATGCCTACATGACGACGCCGGTCGAAAAGCAGCTGACCCTGTCGGCCGAGAAGCGGCTGCAGGTGCTGCAGAGCCTCGACAGCCTGGGGGCCGGCTTCCAGCTGGCCAGCCACGACCTCGATATTCGCGGCGGCGGCAACCTGCTGGGCGACGAACAGAGCGGCCATATCCGCGAGATCGGGGTGGAGCTGTACCAGCAGATGCTGGAAGAGGCGGTGGCGGCGCTGAAGGAGCGCGCGGGCGAGGAGTCGCTCAGTGATCGCGGCTGGTCGCCGGCCATCAACACTGGCGCCGCCGTGCTGATCCCGGAAGAATATGTGCCGGACCTCAACGTCCGCCTGTCGCTGTACCGTCGCCTGTCGGAAGCCGAGAAGTCGGCTGATCGCGAGGCCCTCGCCGCCGAACTGATCGACCGCTTCGGGCCGTTGCCGCCGGAGACGGACAGCCTGCTGAAGGTGGTGGCGATCAAGGGGCTGTGCCGCGAGGCCAATGTCGGCAAGATCGACGTCGGGCCCAAGGGCGCCGTGATCCAGTTCCGCAACGACTACTTCGAGAACCCCGGGGCGCTGGTCGGGCATATCGCCAAGAATGCAGCCGTGTGGAAGCTGCGTCCGGACCAGAAGATCGTGGTCAAGGGCGAGTGGGACACACCGGCCCAGCGGCTGGATGCGGCGGAGAAGGTGCTGGGCGTGCTGGCGAGGCTGGCAAGGGGCGGCTGATCGGTTCGTGCGTCCTTCGACACGCCCGCCTGCCGCGGGCTACTCAGGATGACGACCTTGGGTAGGCTGCACAGCTATTCGTCATCCTGAGCAGCCCGCGCATGCGGGCGTGTCGAAGGACGCACCCCCTTGCCGCCACAACCCACCACACCCTACCATCACGCCAGGAGGGCCTCTCATGACCAAACTGACCGTCAACGGCAAACCGGTGACCGTGGCCTCGGAGCCCGACACGCCGCTGCTCTGGGTGCTCCGCGACGAGCTGGACCTGAAGGGCGCCAAGTACGGCTGCGGCATCGCCCAGTGCGGGGCCTGTACGGTGCTGGTTTCCGGCCAGCCGGTGCGCTCCTGCAGCCTGGCCGTCGGCGATATCGCCGGGGCCGAGGTGACCACCATCGAGGGCCTGGCCAAGGATGACCCCGTGCAGAAGGCCTGGATCGATATCCAGGTCCCGCAATGCGGCTTCTGCCAGCCAGGCCAGATCATGAGCGCCAAGGGCCTCCTCGCCGAGAACCCCAAGCCGGACGACGCCGCCATCGACGCCGGCATGGCCGGAAACCTTTGCCGCTGCGGGACCTACCTGCGCATCCGCGCCGCCATCAAGGCGGCCAGCGGCCAGGCCGCCTGAGGACGATGACGATGAACGCTCCGCTCAATCGCCGCGCCTTCCTGGCCACCACTGGCGCCTTCACCTTAAGCTTCACGGTCGCCCCGCTCGCCAGCGCCCAGGCGACGGCCGCGCCCGCCTGGACCGCCTACCTGGCGATCGGCGCGGACGGCCGCGTCCACCTGCATTCCCCGACCACGGAGATGGGGCAGGGGACCCATACCGCCCACGCCGCCATCATCGCCGACGAGATCGGCGTGCCGCTGGCCTGGGTCACTGTCGATACGCCCGAGCCGAGCGATCCCTTCCGCCGTGGCGGCCAGATGGGCTCTGGCGGCAGCCTGGGCGTGCGCGCCTGGTGGGACGCCCTGCGCAAGGTCGGGGCTTCGGCCCGCCAGAGCCTGATCAACGCCGGCGCGGCCAAGGCCAAGGTCCCGGCCGCCGAGGTCACCATCGTCGATGGCAAGCTGCTACGGGCCGGCAAACCCCTGATGTCGCTGGGCGAGGCGGCGAAGCTGGCCGCCGCCGCTCCGGCCGTCGAAGGGACCCCGAAGGACCCCAAAACCTACACCATCGTCGGCAAGTCGACGCCGCGCGTCGACATCCCCGCCAAGGTGCGGGGTGAGCCGATCTTCTCGTCCGATTTCACCCTGCCCGGCATGGTCTACGCCTGCGCCGTGCTGTCGCCGGTCTGGACCGGCAAGGTCGCCAAGCTCAATGACGCCCCGGCCCTGGCCGTGAAGGGCGTCGAGCGCGTCGTGGCCTTCGACGGCGGCGCGGCGGTGGTGGCCAAGACCCAGTGGGCGGCCATGAAGGGCGCCCAGGCGCTGGAGGTCTCCTGGGCCTCGACAGCCTATGACGGCCTGAGCTCCGACGCCATCTCGGCGGCCATGCTGATGGGCCTGGACAAGGATGCCGAGGCCATCGGGGCCCGCAACGACGACGTCACGGCCGCCTTCGCGGGCGCCGCGAAGATGGTCGAGGCGGACTACGAGGTTCCCTACATCGCCCACACGCCGATGGAGCCCTTCTCGGTCACCCTCGCGCCCACCGCCGACGGCGGGCTGGAGCTCTGGGGGCCCTTCCAGACCCAGGACCGCAATCGCGGCACGGCCGCCAAGTCCGCCGGCCTGCCGGTCGAAAAGGTCAGGCTGCACACCCTGATGCTGGGCGGCGGCTTCGGCCGCCGGCTGGGCGACGACGGCATCCCGTCCGCCGTGGCCGTGGTCATGGCGCTGAAGAAGCCGGTGAAGGTGTTCTGGCGGCGTGAGGACGAGATCGGCCAGGGCTGGTATCGCCCGGCCCAGGTGGCCCGCATGAAGGCGGCGCTCGACAAGGACGGCAAGCTGACCGCCTTCCACATCCGCACGGCCGGCCCCTCGATGCGCGACAGCTTTGCGCCGGGCGGCCTGCCCAAGGGCCAGATCGATGGCTCGTCGGTGCAGATCCTGCCGGAAATCCTCTACAAATTCCCAACCTACAAGATCGACTGGGTGCGGGTCGATCAGGTCATCCCCATGGCCCCCTGGCGCTCGGTCGGGGCCACCCAGAACGGCTATTTCGTCGAGAGCTTCATCGACGAGGTGGCGCTGGCGGCCGGCAAGGATCCGGTCCAGCTGCGCCGCGAACTGCTGGCCGACAACCCCCGGGCCC
>JBILYE010000052.1:0-17151 GCA_044377925.1 Caulobacter sp.
TGAACGGCCTTGGCGGCGACGACACGATCACCGGCACCAGCCGTGATGACGTGCTGTCGGGCGGGACGGGAATCGACCGTCTGCAGGGCGGCGCCGGCGTCGATGTCCTCAACGGCGGGGATGACAATGACTACCTCTACGGCGGTGACGGCACAGATACGCTGAACGGCGACGCGGGCGCCGACATCCTCTACGGCGATGCCGGCAACGACTTCATTTTTGGCGGCGCGGGCATCGACACCCTGACGGGTGGCGACGGCAGCGACATGCTGTACGGCGGGGACGATGCCGACACTCTGCTGGGCGGCGCAGGCAACGACAAACTCTACGGCGAGGGCGGCGATGACGTGCTGATCGGCGGCGGCGGCGCGGACGTGCTCGATGGCGGGGATGGCGCCGACTACATCACCGCCGGCGACGAGAACGACACCATCTATGGCGGTGAAGGCAATGACCGCATCGACGGGGCTGGCGGCAATGACACCGTCAAGGGCGGGGGCGGCAACGACTTCGTCTACGGCCGGGCCGGCAACGATGTGATCCAGGGCGAGGCCGGTGACGATCAACTGATCGGAGGGGTCGGCAAGGACATCCTGTCAGGCGGCGCCGGAGCCGACTACTTCGTGTTCTACAACGGCGACCTTGTCGCCGACGTCAACAACACCGACGTTGTCACCGACTTCAAGGCGGCCCAGGGCGATCGCCTGGACTTCTCCAACATCGACGCCAACACGGGCCTGGCCGGCAACCAGGCCTTCACGCTGGTGGCCAGCTTCAACGGCACGGCCGGCCAGATGACCCGCACCTACGACGGCGGCGTCAACAAGACCATTTTCCGTTTCGACACCGACGGAAACGGCACGCACGACATGGCCCTGGTCGCAAACGGCCAGGTCTCCAGCGGCTGGCTGCTCTAGCCACCGCCAGCCGGCCAAACGTCAAAGGGCGGGACCTCGCGGTCCCGCCCTTTTTCGTCGCTGGCGATACCGCCGATGACCAGCGCGCCGCCTCTTCCATGCGTGTGCGGCTGAAACCCTTGCCGACAAGGGTCGCATGCGCCGCTCGCAGGATACTGTCGTGGCGCAGGTCGCAAGGTTCGAGACGCAGCTACTGTTCGCGACGCGTCAGGCCTGGAACTGGATCCTAGTGCTCCCGTCCTGTCTTCCAGAAGGTCTGGAACAGCGGTTCGGTCAGGTACTGCAGGGCGTTACGCTTGCGCAGAGGCACGACCACCTCGACCGGCAGGCCGGGGCCGATGCCGGTGCGCGGGCCGCGGACCTTGCGGATCTTGGTCATCTCCTCCTCCGGCACCGAAATTTCGGCGCGGAAAAATTGCTGGCCCGACTTTTCATCTGTGAAGCTGTCGGCCGAAATCTTGGTCAGCACCCCGCGCAGGATCGGCAGGCTGCGGTCGTGCAGGGCCGTGAAGCGGATCTGGGTGCTCTGGCCGATCTTCAGGTCGTCGGCGTCGTTGGGATTGATCATGGCCTGGATGACCAGGGCCTTGTCACCGGGGACGACCTCCATCAGCACCTGGCCCGGCGAGACGACGCCGCCGACCGTGAAGGTGGTCAGGCCGACAACCTTGCCGCCCGCCGGGGCCCGGACCGTGGCGCGCGCCAGCTGGTCGCGAATGGCCGTCAGTTTCGGTTGAAGCTCGTCCAGCTGGACCTGCACGTCGCGCAGCTGGCCGGCGACCTCCTCGACGACCTGGCGGTCGAGCGAGATGGACTGCAGCCGGGCTTCGCCGATGGCCTCGCGCGAACGAGCGATCTGGGCGACCAAGGCGCCTTCCTCACCGACCAGCTGGGCCTGGTTGCGTTCCAGGGCACGGACCCGGTTGACCGGGGCATAGCCCTGGTCAGCCAGCGACTTCATGCCGGTGGTTTCCTCGCCGATCAGCCGCTGTTGTTCGCGGTTGGCGATCAGTTGCCGGTCCGACCCGGCGATCTGTTCGTTGAGCTGCAGGATGCGCTGCTCGAGCACGCCCTTCTGGGTCAGGATGGAGTCGCGACGCGCCTGGAACTGCAGCTGCTGCAGGTTCATCACGTCCAGGGCGATGATCCGGTCCTCCGCCGAGAGGTTCACGAACTCCGGCGGATAGACGATGGACGCCTGGCGGTCGCGCTCGGCGACCAGCCTTGCGCGTTGGGCGAGCAGGGTCAGCACCTGGCCGGCCAGGCCGCGTTCGTTGGCCCGGATCTCTCCGGCCCCGATCTCGACCAGCATCTGGCCCTTCGTCACCGTCGCGCCTTCGACGACGTAGACGGCGGTGACCGTGCCACCATCTCGGTGTTGCACGGCCTGGCGGTTGCCTGACACGGCGACCACGCCGCTGGCGTAGGCGCCGGCGTCGAGCGGCGTCATGGCGGCCCAGCCGAGGAAGCCCAGGAAGAAGGCGGCGGCGATGCCGACCCCGATCATGATCTCGCGGCGGGGGTTGTCGTTGACCTTAACGGCCGCGACGGTTTCGGTCTGGGGCTGGGCTTGGCCGGGGGCGACGTCGAGGGGCATGACCTACGCTTGGCCCTTCATATCGATGACATTGGCCTGCGGCTGGGGCGAAGGCTTGCCGGCCAGCTTGGCCAGCACTTCCTCGCGCGGACCAAGCCGTTCGATGGCTCCGTCCCGCATGACGAGCAGGCGGTCCACGCCGGCCAGGATGCCGGTGCGGTGGGCGACGATGATCACCGTGGCGCCCCGGGCTTTCGCCCCCTGGATGGAGCGCAGCAGGCTGGCTTCACCCTCGGCGTCGAGCGCCGAGTTGGGCTCGTCGAGGATCAGCAGGGTCGGGTCGCCGAACAGGGCCCGGGCCAGCGCTACGCGTTGGGCCTGACCGGCCGACAGCCCGCGTCCGCCCGGAGCCAGCGGCGTGTCGTAGCCCTTGGGCAGCTTGAGGATCAGGTCATGGACGCCGGCCTTGGTGGCGGCGTCGACGGCCAGCTGGTCGATCTTCTCGATCGGCATGCCGCGCCAGGCGGCGAAGCGGCTGATGTTGTCCTTGACCGTGCCGCTCATCAGCGACGGGTCCTGCGGCAGGTAGCCGATATACTCGGCCAGCGCGTCGGCGTCCCAGTCGGTGTAGTTGGCGCCGTCCATGCGGACGGTGCCCTGGTCAGGCGCCAGGGCCCCCGCGATCACCCGCGCAAGCGTGGTCTTGCCGGCGCCGCTGGAGCCGACGATGCCCAGGCTCTCGCCGGGCGAAATCTTCAGGCTGACCGCCTTGAGCACCAGCTCCTCGCGGCCCGGCGCCCGCACCACGACGCGGTCCAGCTCCACCGCGCCCATCGGGGTCGGCAACTGGGTGCGATCGACGTCCAGCGGCTTGGTCTTGTCGAACAGCTCCGACAGGGTGTTGAGCGCCCCGCGCGCCTGGATCACCTGGGTCCAGCCGCCGACCAGTTGCTCCACCGGCTGCAGGGCGCGGGAGAGCAGGATGGAGGCGGCGATGATCGAGCCGGCCGAAATCTCGCCCTTGATGGCCAGATAGGCGCCGAGGCCCAGAGCCGCCGACTGCAAGAACAGGCGGAAGAACTTGGTGTAGGCGCCGAACTGGCCCCCCTTGAACTGGGCCTCCGCCTGCAGGCTCTGGCCAATGCCGCGCTCTTCCAGGTGGCGGGCGATGACGGCGCGGCGCATGCCGAGCGAGCGGACAACCTCGCCGTTCTGGGCGGCGCCCTCCTGGCTGGCGTAGGCGGCGGCGTTGGCTTGCTGGGCCTTCATGAGGGCCGGCTTGGTGGCCCGCTCGTTGAGCAGGGCCAGGCCGAACAGCACGACGCCGGCAATGATGGTCATGATCCCCAGGGCCGGGTGGATCATGAAGGCGACGATCACATAGATCGGCGTCCAGGGGGCGTCCATGAAGGCCAGGGCCGCCGGGCCGGAGATCGCCGCCCGCAGGCCGTCGAACTCGCGCATCGCCTGGGCGGTGTTCATGGGCCGCGACTGGGCCATCAGCCGGCCAAGAATGTCGCCCGACAGAATCCGGTCCAGCCGCATGCCGGCCAGCACCATAAGGCGCGACCGCACCGCTTCCAGCGCCGCCAGCACGGCCAGGGCGAAGGCGATGATGAAGGTCAGGTAGACGAGGGTCAGCACGCCCTGCGTCGGCACCACGCGGTCATAGATCTGCAGCATGTACAGCGACGGCGCGAGGTACAGCAGATTGACGAGCGCACTGAAGAAGGCCGCCGACATGATATGCCGCCGACACTCCTTGAACGCCGCTTCCATGGGCGCGGCGACGTTGGAACCTAAAAACTTCACGCGTGTCTCAATCCGGCCGGAACCCCGGAGACCACCAGCCCCCGGTCTCCATTTAACTGTCTTTTACGCTAAAGCTTTGTTGCCGTCGCGCGTCATGTTGGCGGTTTGGTTAACGTAACTTCGCTGGCGGCGTATTGCCGCTCGAAACATCTTGCTCAAATCGGATCGACCGTCACCCGTCGCATGTGCCGCCGCTGGCCCGGATAGTCGTTCAGCGCATAGTGCCAGACCTGGCGATTATCCCAGAAGGCCATCGATCCGTCGCGCCAGCTGAACCGGCAGGTGAAGGCTTCCTGGCGGCTGTGTTCGAACAGATAGTCGAGCAGGGCCCTGGATTCGCGGCGGGTCCAGCCATCGAACCGCATCGTGAAGGCCGGATTGACATACAGCGCCTTGCGGCCGGTTTCCGGGTGGACCTTGACGACTGGATGGATGAACTCGCCGGCCAGGCCTTCCGCCTCGGCCACCTGCATCGAGGCGCGCTTCTGGGCGGAGGCGCCCTTGGCGCTGTACTCCCTGCCGGCCGAATGCACGGCCCTCAGGCCTTCCAGTGTCGCCTTCAGGCCCTCCGACAGGGCGTCATAGGCGGCGGCCTGGCTGGCAAACAGGGTGTCGCCGCCGAACTCCGGGGTCTCGACGGCGTAGAGGATCGAGCCGATGGAGGGGGTCTCCAGGAAGCTCATGTCGCTGTGCCAGCCGCCGCCGAAATTCAGCTTGTCGGACGGCTCCTTGATGATCTCCATCACTTCGGGATGATCGGCCATGCCGGCGACGTAGGGGTGAATGTTCAGCGGCCCGAACCGCCGGCCGAAGGCCAGCTGCTGGTCGGGCGTCAGGCTCTGGTTGCGAAAGAAGATGACCTGGTGCGCGTTCAGCGCGGCCCGGATGGCGGCGATGGTGTCGCTGTCCAGCGGCCCCGACAGATCAACGCCCCCCAGTTCGGCGCCCAGGGCGCCCGCCACCTTGCGGATCGTCAGGTCGGTCATGCTCATCCCGCCTTCTGGTCTGGCAGATCGACGTACTTGAGGTTCTGCTCGCGCAGCTTGGCCCCGGCCTCGTCATAGAGGAAGGGCAGGAAGGCGAACCGCTCGCCCTTGGTGACCGGGCGCGCCTCATGCATCAGCGAACAGGAGAAGACCACCGCGCCACCGGTCGGCGGCTTGTAGAGCCGGTTGCCGAACTCCGGGAAACGCAGCTCGCCGCCCTCGTAGTCCTCGGCGTTGAGGTTGATGGTCACCGCGAACTTGCGGTGGGCCGTGCCCTTGGTGGTGTTGTCGCGGTGCGGCCGGAACCAGCCGGCGCCGGCCACGTAAGACGCCACCAGATAGCGTTCGATGCGGGTCGCCTGGAACTGGAAGGCCTTGCGGATTTCGGGGATCAGGCGGCGATTGATCTTCTCGCGGACGATGGCCTGCATGCCCTCGTCCTCCAGCAGCACGTCCTTGCGCTGCTTGTGGCGCGGGTCGGTGAGCAGTTTGGTCTTGCCGTCCACCTCCCGCATGAAGCCCGACTCCGTGCCGCCGACGTGGCGGTAGAAGGCGATCAGCTCCTTGCAGTACTCCGGCTCGAACACCCGCGGCAGGATCAGCACCGGCGCGCTGACCTCGACCTGGGCATGGCTGGCGGGATGCGGCATCTCCGCCAGGCGCCGCACCAGCGCCCCGACATCCTCGATCTGGCCTCGGTCGAACACCCGCAGCTGCGGATCGAGGATCAGCCAGCCCGAGCCCTGCACGCCATAGATCTTGGCCAGGCCCCCCGAGGGATCGAAGAACCAGCGCGATCCCAGCTTGGCGTGGCCCAGATGGGTGTTGGCCACGCCGAAGATGCAGGCGTGGGTTTCGTCGAGGTCCTTCTGCAGGTTGATCACCCGCGCCAGCCCCTCGGCCGTCGGCCCGTCCGGCGCGAACACCAGCCCGACCCAGCGCCCCGCCAGGGTGGCGAAGTTGAACTGCGGGTTCTCCTCGGTCGGCGCCATGAACCAGGGCGCGGGATCACCGATGGTGAGGGACATGGGAAACTGGCTCTCTCGAAACTTGAGCGGCCATTGTCACAAACGGGCGGCGCGACTGCAACGGGCGTCAGACTTGCCGAAGGCGCGCCATCTGGACGCTGGAGGCGCAGCCGATGAACATCACGTCCGGGTCCAGGGGCGAGGTGCGGTTGTGGCGGGGATCGTCGACGGGATCGCCCGAGAAGGACACGAGGAAGCAATCCTCATAGCCAAGATAATTCCGGCCCTCCCAGGCCCAGCCCAGCGGACGGCCAACCAGGTCCTGCAAAGGCGTCAGCGGAGAAAGGCGGCGAGGCCTCGGCCCCTCGATCAGCGTGAGGGCCAGTTCGTCCGTGTCGATGTTGGCCTCGATCACGACCGTGAGGCCGGCGACACACAGGTAGATCGCTTCCGCCTTGGTCGTGCCGTTGTTGAGGAGACTGGGTCGGCGGGCCAGGATGGCCTTGACCGTCTGGCCCTGGACGCGTTCCCAGTCGAAGCTGAACATGGCTACAGGTTCAATAGCGCCGGATCGCCCCCCTGGGCGGTGATATTCACCGACACTGCCCGCTCCACGCCATAGCGCGAGAGCGCCTCTGGCCCGCCCGCCTTGGGCCCGGTACCCGACAATCCGACGCCACCGAAGGGCTGCACACCGACCACAGCGCCGATGATCGAGCGGTTGACGTAGACGTTGCCGGCCGGGACGCGAGCCTTGACCTCCTCGGCGAAGGCTTCGATGCGCGAGTGGACGCCGAGGGTGAGGCCATAGCCGCGGTCGGCGAGGCTGGCGGCGACGGCGGCCAGGTTCTCGGGGTCGTAGCGGACGATGTGCAGAACCGGTCCGAACACCTCGCGCTCGAGGAAGGCCGCCGACGGGATCTCGGCCAGGACCGGGCCGAAGAAGGTGCCGACCTCGGGGGCGGACAGGACCTTCAGCACTCTGGCCTCGCGCTTCAGGCGTTCGAGGTGGTCGTTGAGAATCTGCCGGGCGTCGGCGTCGATGACCGGGCCGATGTCGGTTTTCGGGTCGGCCGGGTCGGCGACAACCAGGGCGTCCATGGCCCCGATCAGGCCCTCGATCAGATGGTCGGCGGTGTCTTTCGGCAGGAACAGCAGGCGCAGGGCCGAGCAGCGCTGGCCGGCCGAGCCGAAGGCCGACTGGATGACGTCGTCGATGACCTGTTCGCGCTGGGCCGTGGTGTCGACGAACATGCCGTTCAGGCCGCCGGTCTCGGCGA
The DNA here is from genome assembly GCA_044377925.1 of Caulobacter sp. Lineage (GTDB taxonomy): Bacteria > Pseudomonadota > Alphaproteobacteria > Caulobacterales > Caulobacteraceae > Caulobacter. Next base: position 7,501 of record JBILYE010000052.1, read on the forward strand.
TGAAGGGCAGGATGGGTCCACGCCGGGCAGCCAGCGTCTGGTTGATCCGCCAGGCGGTCTCGGTGCCGCCGGTGAAGGCGACGCCGTCGCAGCCCGGATGGGCCACCAGGGCCGCGCCCACCGTCTCGCCGCGACCAGGGGTCAGGGCCAGCAGGGCGGGGTCGAGACCGGCCGCGTGATAGAGGCGAACGGCCTCGGCGGCGATCAGCGGCGTCTGCTCGGCCGGCTTGGCGATGACGGCGTTCCCGGCGGCCAGCGCGGCGGCGATCTGGCCGGTGAAGATGGCCAGCGGGAAGTTCCACGGGCTGATGCTGACGAAGACGCCGCGGCCGCGCAGTTCCAGCGTGTTGGTCTCGCCGACCGGGCCCTTGAGCACCTCGGGGCCGGCGAACTTCGTTTCCGCCAGACGGGCGTAGTAGCGGCAGAAGTCGGCCGCCTCGCGCACCTCGGCGATGCCGTCGTTCAGGGTCTTACCGGCTTCGCGGGTGCAGATGGCGATCAGGCGGTCGCGGTTCTGCTCCAGGGCGTCGGCCATGGCCCGCAGGACCTTGGCGCGTTCGATACCGCCGGCCGCGTCCCAGCCGCGCTGGGCCTGCCTCGCGGCCGTGAAGGCGGCGTCGATCTGGGCGGTTTTGGCCTCGCCGGTCGTGCCGATCTGTTCGTGGGTGGCCGGGTTGCGCACCACCTCGAAGCCGCTGGCGCCCTCGGGGCCGGCATTGATGGGCGGCAGGGTCGTTATGGCCTGGACCAGCCGCGCCCGCTCCTCGGTCACCGACAGGTCGATGCCGGCGCTGTTCAACCGGTCGCCGTAGATTTGCGCAGGCAACGGAATCTTCCGGTGCGGACCGGGTCCGACCGCCTCGACGTCGGCGATGGGGTCGACGACCACCGTCTCCGGCGGCACCCGCTCGTCGAGCAGGGCGTGGACGAAGCTGGTGTTGGCGCCGTTCTCCAGCAGCCGGCGGACCAGGTAGGGCAGCAGGTCCTCATGGCCCCCGACAGGCGCATAGGCCCGCACCAGGATGCCGTCGTAGAGGTCGTCGGCGGCCTTGTAGAGGGCCTCGCCCATGCCGTGCAGCCGCTGGAACTCGATCTTCACCCCGGCGGTGCGGGCCATGCGGCGCACGGCCGCCAGGCTGTGGGCGTTGTGGGTGGCGAACTGGGCGTAGAGGTGCGGGGCCGCGTCGATCAGGGCCCGGGCGCAGACCAGATAGGAGAGGTCGGTGGCGCTCTTGGTGGTGTAGACCGGATAGCCGGGGCGGCCATTGACCTGGGCCCGCTTGATCTCGCTGTCCCAGTAGGCGCCCTTGACCAGTCGCACCATCAGCCGGCGGCCGGTCTTCTCGGCCAGCTTCGCCACACTCCGGATCACCTGCGGGCAGCGCTTCTGATAGGCCTGGACCGCCAGGCCCAGGCCCTTCCAGTCGGCCCGCAGCTCGCTGTCGGACGCCAGCCGCTCGAGCAGCTTCAGGGAGATGACCAGCCGGTCGGCTTCTTCCGCGTCGAGGGTGAAGTTGAGGTCGTGTTTCGCGGCGATCAGGGCCAGGCGCTTCACACGCGGATAGAGCTCGGCCCAGACGCGGTCTTCATGCGTCGCCTCGTAGCGCGGCGACAGGGCCGACAGCTTTACCGAGATGCCGTGGCCGGCCTCCGGACCCTGGCCACCGGACAGCCGACCGACCGTGGCGATCGCATCGGCATAGGACTTCTCGTAGCGCTCGGCGTCGGCGGCGGTGCGGGCCCCTTCGCCCAGCATGTCGAAGCTGCAGATATCGCCATCGCTCTTGGCGCGGGCGATGGCCGCCTCGATGGTGCGGCCGAGCACGAACTGCTCGCCCATGATGCGGATGGCCTGGCCGACGGCGGCGCGGATCACCGGCTCGCCGACCCGGCCCGCGAGGCGCTTGAGGAAGCCCGGCAGGTCGCTTTTGGCCTCCTCGTCGACGTCGACCAGCTTGCCGGTCAGCATCAGGCCGAGCGTCGAGGCGTTGACGAACAGGCTGCCGGACTTGCCCATATGGCTTGCCCAGTCGGCGCTGCCGATCTTCTCGGCGATCAGCCTGTCCTTGGTCTCCTCGTCGGGCGTGCGCAGCAGCGCCTCGGCCAGGCACATCAAGGCCAGGCCTTCCTTGGTGGAGAGGGAAAACTCCTGAAGGAAGTTCTCGACCACCCCCTGCCGACGGAGGCTGCGGCGCGCCCCCCGCACCAGGGCCTCGGCCTCGGCCCGCACGGCGGCGCGGTCTTCGGGGTTCAGGGGGGCGGCGGCCAGAAGGTCGCGCACGGTCTCCGTCTCATCGCGGTACTTGCCGGCGTCCAGGCTGTCCCAGTCCACCAAGGCGGGGGCGATAAGGCTTTGCGAGGCTTGAGGGGTCGTCATGGCGGCCCTCTACGCCTTCATGCGACGCTAGGGAAGGGGAGCGAGCCGGCCAATGGCGTTCGCGGCGGTTGGCGGTATGGTGGGGCGATGTCCCAGCCCCCGCATGCCTCGAACCTCCAGAAACTGCGCGCCGCGCTTATCAGCTATCCGGCGGCCCTGTCCGCCCTCTGGGCCATCCCCGACCGGACAGCTTTCGCCGACAAGGTGGCGGAGATGGGCCGGGGGGCAGGGGTCGACATGGCGGTGGACGATATCCTGGCGGCCATGACGCCGCGCGGGCCGAAAACGCCGGCCATGCCGGTGAAGGCGGCCGGCCTGTCGCCCAGCTGGATGCCCAGCTGGCTCAGCATCACGGGCCAGGGCGCGCGGCTCGACTGGGTCTACGCCGGCGGCGAGGCCTTTACCGCCCCCTTCGCCGATCAGGATTTCGCCCGCCTGGCGGCGCATCCGCTGAACCAGCTGCTGCCGGCCATCAGCGATCCGGGCGAGCTCGGCAGCCTGCCGGGTCCGGAGCGGCCGATCGACGGCATGATCTTCCACATCTCCCGCTGCGGCTCGACCCTGGCCTCGCGGATGCTGGCCCAGGTCCCGGACATCCTGGTGCTGTCGGAGCCCCAGGCCATCGCCGCGGTGCTCAGCGCCCACACCCTGATCCGTATCGATCCCAGGGTGCAGCAGGCCTGGCTGAGCGGGGTGCTGGGCGCCTACGTCCGTGCGGCCGGAACGCGGCGGCTGGTCATCAAGCTCGATGTCGACAGCCTGTTCGACCACGCCCGTCTCCGGCAGGCCTCGCCACAGACGCCGTTCGCTGTCCTGCACCGCGATCCGCTGGAAGTCCTCGTCGCCCAGACCGGCGGCAGCGAGCCGAAGCCCGGCCTGCCGCCACCCGAGGAGGTCGCCCGCTGGCTGGCCGCGCTCTGCGTCACCGGGGCGAGGGCGGTGGCGGCCGGCGCCCGGCCGGTCGCCTACGAGGGCCTTGCGGAAACGGTGCTCGACCCTGACCGGCCCTTCCTCAATCTGCAGATCGGCGCCGCCGACCGGGCGCGGATGGCGGCCGTGGCGTCGCTGGACGCCAAGTCGCCGAACAGGCGCTTCACCCCGGACAGCCTGGCCCGCCAGGCCGCCGCCGACGAGCGCCTGAAAATGCTGGCCCGTCAGGTCATCGGACCCGCCTGGGAGCCTCTGGCCGGATTGAGATGATGGGGGGAGGCATGAGTCTTCGCGTAACGATCCTGGCCCTTGTGGCCCTGACCCTGGCCGGCTGCGCCTCACCGCCCGACCTGCGCAGGCAGCCGGAAGCGACCCCGGCCGTGCTGGCCGCCTTCCGCGGCGATCCGCCGGTGGCGACGGCCGCCGACTGGACCCGCCGCGCGCCGCTGTTGCGCCAGGCCCTGCTCGACGCGGTCTACGGTCAGCCGCCCGAGCTTGGCGCGGCCGTGGTCGAGGCCCGTGAAAAGCTGATCCTGCCGGACACTGACGGCATGGACATGGAGCAGTGGACCGTGAGGATGGGCGACGGTTCGAACCGCCGTCGCTTCCACATGCTGATCGCCTCGCCCAGGGGCGTGACCGCCGCGCCACTGATCATCATGGAGCTGTTCTGCTCCACCCGGAACGCCGTGAAGGGGCGTCCTGACAGCATCTTCGAGGACGTCGCCGCCCTGCCTGAACCCTGTCGCAGTCACGAGCTCGATCCGGTGCTGACGGTGATCCTGGGCAAGCGGATCAGTGGCCCGGACTTCAGGCAACTGGCCGAGCGGGGCTATGCCGTCGCCCTCTTCTATCCGGGCGAGGTGGTCCCGGACGATCAAGTGCTCGCCCCTCCGGCCATCGCCGCCCTGTCGCCTGGCGTGCCGGCCGACAAGCGCGCCGGCGCCCTCGTCGTCTGGGCCAACCTGTTCTCCAAGGCCTATGACGTGCTGTCGGTCGATCCGCGCTTCGATGCGAAGAAGATCGTCGCCTGGGGGCACTCTCGCTACGGCAAGGCCTCCCTGCTGGCCGGCGCCCTCGACCCGCGCTTCGCCGCCGTCATCGCCCACCAGTCAGGCCGGGGCGGGGCCAGCCTGACCCGCTCCATCGCCGGTGAGAGCCTGGCCCAGATCACGTCGTCCTACGGCTTCTGGTTCACCCCCGGCTACGCCCGGGGCGTGCCGGCGGACGTCGACCAGCACCAGCTGATCGCCCTCAACGCGCCCCGGCCGGTGCTGCTCGGCACGGGACGGGGCGACAGCTGGTCCGACCCGGCCGGCGCCTTCAAGGCCGCCCAGGGCGCCGATCCGGCCTACCGCCTGCTTGGCTCGCCCGGCTTCAACGCCACCGGACTGAGCGACTACCGTCCCGAGGACGGCTTGGTCTGGTGGAGCCGGCCGCTTGGCCACGGCGTCACCACCGCCGACTGGCGCGCCTTCCTCGAGTTTCTCGACACTCACCTGGACAGGTGACCCCTTGCCCTATGGGCGGGCCCAAGGCCGTCTGGGCGTGGCTTCGGCGCGCGCTCCTCGCGCGCGGCTCGCCGGGATAGTCTAGAAGACAGTCATGGACAGACCCTCGAACGATCCGCAACTGGCGTCAGCCTCCTACCGCCTGGCCGCCCTCGACCAGGACTTCCTGCTCAGCGACGCCATGCGCGGCCTGCGCTTCCAGCTGGAGTACGCCAAGGCCGAGGAAGCCCTGCGGGCCTGGGGCGTGCGATCGACCATCGTGGTGTTCGGCAGCGCCCGCGTCGGGGAGGGCGGCGGCAACGGGCATGCCCATTGGTACGACGAGGCCCGCGCCTTCGGCCGCCTGGCCTCGGAACGCGGCGGCGCCCTGCTGGAGGGGCAACCCTTTCGCGACAACGTCATCGCCACCGGCGGCGGGCCGGGCGTCATGGAGGCGGCCAATCGCGGCGCGCTTGAGGCCGGCGCCCCCTCGATCGGCTTCAACATCACCCTTCCGTTCGAGCAGATGCCCAACCCCTACACGACCCCGGCGCTGACCTTCCGGTTCCACTATTTCGCCATGCGCAAGATGCACCTGGCCATGCGGGCCAACGCGCTGGTGGTCTTTCCGGGCGGCTTCGGCACCTTCGACGAGCTGTTCGAGATCCTCACCCTGCGCCAGACCGGCAAGGCGCCGCCGATCCCGGTGGTGCTGTTCGACGAGGCCTTCTGGCGCAAGGTCATCGGGTTCGAAACCCTGGCCGAATACGGCCTGATCGCTCCGGCAGACCTGGAGCTCTTCTCCTTCGCGGAAGATGCCGAAGGCATCTGGGCCTGCCTGTTGAAGGGCGGGCTGCGGCCGCATGAATCCATCGAGGCGCCGGCCATAACGCGGACTTAACCCGAAGGCCCCAATGTCCCGCCAACGAAGGATCGGGGACATCGACACAGTGGCTGGCCGCAACGAACCAGAGCGGAGGACTGCGCCGTTTGGGCTTGACCTCAGCCTGGCCGTGTTCGACCGCGCCACCCGTTTCGCCCGCAGTCTGTTCGACGATGCTGAAAGCACCATCGTTCTGGTCAAGGACGGCGTCGCCTGGCGCAGCCGCTGGGGCGATAGCGATCCCTATGATCCCCGTGACAGCATTGCCGAGCAGGTGACGCTGTCCGGCAAGCCCCTCTGGATCGAGGACGCGCGCGAAGATCCCCGCTTTGCCGACCTGTCCCTGGTCTCCGGCCCGCCCTACCTGCGCACCTACATCGCCACCCCGATCAAGCTGGCCGACGGCTCGGTGGCGGGTCTGCTGGTCGTGGTCAGCCCGACGCCCCGGCCCCATGACCCGGTCCAGGCCCAACGGCTGGAAGTCCTGGCCGAGTTCGTGGCCGACGAATGGGTGCGCGCTCACGCCGTCCAGGCGCTGCAGGCCACCCAGACCACCCTGGAAGCCCTGGTCGCCACCATGCCGACCTCGCTGGTCATGACCGACAGGGATCTGAAGGTCATCGCCGCCAGCAGTCTTTGGGCCCGCAGTCTCGGCGTGCGCCGGGCCGAGGTTCTGGGCCGGACCCTGTTCGACATCGCCCCGGAGGTCTACGAGCCCAGCCGCACGGCTTTCGCCGAGGTCCTCGATGGCGCTCCCAGCAGCATCGCCCGCAGCAGGGTCACCCTGCCGATCGGCATGACCGTCTGGCTGCAGACTGATCTGAAGGCCTGGAAGACTACGGACGGCGAGATCGGCGGCATCGTTCTGACCGCCAGCGACGTCTCCGAACTGGTCGGCGCCCTGGAGCAGTCCGAACGCTCCGAACAGCGCATGCAGATGGCGCTGGAGCTCAGCGAGCTGCACGTCTGGGAGATGGACTACGCCAGCCGGGAGCTCATCAAGGTCGGCGCCGAGGAAACCTTCTTCGAAACCCCGCAGACCTACGAAGACCTCTGGCGCGATATCTACAACGGGGTCGATCCCCGTGACCGCGCCGAGGTCGAGGCCGCCTGGCAACGTCAGGTGACCACCGGCGAACGCTATGCCCCCATCTATCGTGTCCGTCGCTCCGACAATCGGGAGGTCTGGGTCCAGGGCGGCGCCAGGCTGTTCACCAGCGAGGATGGTCGACCGATCCGCCTGGTCGGCGCACTTCAGAACATGACCGACCGCAAGGCGGCCGAGGCCGAGCTCATTCAGGCCAAGACCGACGCCGAGACCGCCAACACCGCCAAGTCGACCTTTCTGGCGACCATGAGCCATGAGATTCGCACGCCGCTGAATGGCGTGCTGGGTATGGCTCAGGCCATGGCGTCCGACGACCTCACCGGCGTGCAGCGCGAGCGGCTGGAGGTGATCCGCCAATCGGGCGAGTGCCTGCTGGCTGTGCTCAACGACGTGCTCGATCTGTCGAAGATCGAGGCGGGAAAGTTCGAACTCGACGAGGCCGAGTTCGACCTGAACGATCTGGCTCGGGGAGCCCACGCCGCCTTTACCGCCCTGGCCAACAAGCAGGGCCTTGAGTTCGATCTGAAAATCGAGCCGTCAGCCGAGGGCGTCTATCTCGGCGATCCGACCCGGGTTCGGCAGATCCTCTACAACCTCATCTCCAACGCCCTGAAGTTTACCGAGGCTGGCGAAATCCGGGTCACCGTCGCCCGACAGGACGACGCGCTTCGGTTCCAGGTCGCCGACACCGGCATCGGCATCGCGCCGGAGCCGCTTACCAAGCTGTTCCGTCGCTTCGAACAGGCCGACGCCTCGACCTCTCGCCGATACGGCGGAACCGGCCTTGGCCTGGCCATATGCCGTCAGCTGACCGAGCTGATGGGCGGCGAGATCGGTGTCGAGAGCGAGATCGGCAAGGGCGCCACCTTCACCGTCACCGTGCCGCTGGCGCGGATCGCCGACAGCCGGGCAGAGGTCCTGCCCGTGGCGCCCTCGACCCCACAGGACGCCGACCTGACGGGCGATACCCTCAAGGTGCTGGCCGCCGAGGACAACGCGGTCAACCAGCTGGTCCTCAAGACCCTGCTGCAACAGGTCGGCATCGACCCGGTGATCGTCACCGACGGCGCCCAGGCGATCGCCGCCTGGAAGGCCGATGACTGGGACGTGATCCTGATGGACGTCCAGATGCCCGAAGTGGACGGCCCCACCGCCACCAAGGAAATCCGACGTCTGGAGGCCGTCTCGGGCCGGGCCCGCACCCCCATCATCGCCCTGACCGCCAACGCCATGTCACACCAGGTGGCCGAGTATCGCGAGGCGGGCATGGACGGCTTCGTCGCCAAGCCCATCGAGGTGGGGCGCCTGTTCGCGGCCCTGGAGGCGGCGCTCAATCCGCCGGTGCTGGACGAGGCAGCGGTCGGGTAGCGACATCCGGCGGGGGCTAGCCAACCCGCCCAAACCTGTGCACCGCTACAGGCGATGACCGACGACACCGCCACCACCGGCACCCTCGCCACCGCCCTGACCCACGGCCGCCGCCTGCTCGCCCAGGAGCCTTCGCTGGCCGAAGCACAGGCGCGGGAAATCCTGCTGGCCATGCCCGGTCACCCGGAGGCGATCCTGCTGCTGGCCGCCGCCCTGCGCCGTCAGGGCCGGGCCGGTGAAGGGCTGGAACTTCTGGAACCGGTGATCCGGGCGCATCCGGGGTGGCCGCTGGTTCACCTCGAAGCCGGGATGGCCTTCGCCGACCTGCAGATCGGCCGGGCCGCGGTCGCCGCTCTCAGCCGGGCCGTAACCCTCGACGGTCGCCTTTCCATGGCCTGGGACGCGTTGACCGACCAGCTGCTCCTGGCCGGCGACGAGGCCGGCGCGGCGCGGGCCAGGGCCGAGCAGATCAAGGCTTCCGTTTCCGACCCCGAACTGATGCAGGCGGCCACGGCCCTGATCGCCAACGACCTGCCGGTCGCCGAGCGGATCCTCAAGCCCTACCTCAACCGCCACCCGACCCATGTCGCCGCCATCCGCATGCTGGCCGAAGTCGCCGCGCGGCTGGGCCGTAACGAAGATGCCGAAGCCCTGCTGGCCCGTTGCCTGGAGCTGGCGCCGGGCTTCACCGAGGCCCGCTATAATCATGCCACCGTCCTCTACCGCCTGACCCGTGCGGAGGAAGCGCTGGCCGCGCTTGAGCCCCTGTTGGCGGCCAATTCCCGTCACGCCGGCTATCGCAACTTGAAGGCCGCCGTGCTGGGGCGGCTGGGGGACTACGCCGGCGCCATCGCCCTCTATGAGGGGGTGCTGGCCGAGCACCCGAACCAGCCCAAGGGCTGGATGAGTCTGGGGCACAGCTACAAGACTATCGGCCGCCAGGCCGACAGCGTCGCCGCCTACCGCAAGACCCTCGAGCTCGCGCCCCAGTTCGGCGAGGCCTGGTGGAGTCTGGCCAACCTCAAGACGGTGAAGTTCAGCGACGACGACATCGCCGCCATGCGCCTGCAACTGGCCCGTGTGGACATCACCGATGAGGACCGCTTCCACCTGCACTACGCGCTCGGCAAGGCGCTGGAGGACGCCGGCCAGCCGGCCGCGTCCTTCGAGCAATATGCCGCCGGCGCCACGCTGCGGCGGGCCGGCATCGACTACGAGGCCGAGCATACCGCCGCCCACGCCCGCCGCTCGATGGCGGTGTTCACAGCTGAGTTCTTCGCGGAGCGTCAGGGTTGGGGCTGCCCGGCGCCGGATCCGATCTTCATCGTCGGCCTGCCCCGCGCCGGCTCCACCCTGATCGAGCAGATCCTGGCCAGCCACTCCCTGGTCGAGGGCACCATGGAACTGCCGGACATCATCGCCATCGCCCGACGCCTGGGCGGCCGTCACCGCCGCGAAAGCGACGGCTCCTATCCCGAGATGGTGGCCGGCCTCA
>JBILYE010000053.1:0-17039 GCA_044377925.1 Caulobacter sp.
TCCACCGATCCGCACTCAACGCCCGCTACAGCGCCGTTCTCAAAGGCCTCACCGCATGACCCAGCCCCTCCACGAAGCCATCCGCGCCCGCCTCGAAGCCGACATCCTGGCCGGCATCTACAAGCCCGGCGAGAAGCTCCCCAACGAGACCCAGCTCGCCGCCGAATGGAACTGCGCCCGCATGACGGTGAGCCGCGCCCTGGGCGCCCTGGCCGAGGCCGGCATGGTCCAGCGCCGCAAGCGGGCCGGCACCTTCGTCGCCCGCCGTACGGTGCAGGAGACGGTGCTGGAGATCCGCGACGTCGCCGCCGAGGTCCGTAGCACGGGCCGGGAATACGCCTTCCGCCGCCTGGCCCGCCGGGAAGACGCGGCGCGGGCCGAGGAAGCCGCCGCGCTCGGCGTCGCCGAAGGGGCCCCCATCCTGCTGGTCATCGGCCTGCATCTGGCCGACGGCCAGCCCCACGCCCTCGAGGAGCGGCTGATCAACCTCGATGCCGCCCCAGCCGCCGCCCGCGAACGGTTCGAGGATGACGCGCCCGGCGCCTGGCTCCTGACCCATGTCCCCTGGACCGAGGCGGAGCATGCCATCACTGCCCTCGCCGCCGATGGACAGACGGCCAAACGGCTTGGGATTTCAACCGGTTCGGCCCTGCTCTGCCTTGAGCGCAAGACCTGGCTGTCCGGCGCCTGCGTGACCAGCGCCCGCTTCCTCTACCCGGCCGGCGCCCAGCGCTTCACCGCCCGCCTGCGCCAGCCCCGCGGCTGACGGCGTCGACAATGTCATCTGGCGGGTGACGCCGGGCGGCTTTGCGGAGTAGCGTTATCAAAACATCGGGAAACGCTCCATGAAACGCCTGCTGCTGACCGGTCTCGCCCTGGTCGCCCTTACCGCCTGCCAGAAGCCGACCACGTCCGACGGTTCCGAAGGCTACGGTCCGGATCCAAAGATGCCGGCCGCCAAGACATCGCCCCTGCCGACGGTCAACGCCCGGCAGGCCGTCGGCTGGGCGAAGGACGCCGCGCCCGTTCCGGCCGAGGGCCTGAAGGTCGCCCGCTTCGCCGAGGGCCTTGAACACCCCCGCTGGCTCTATGCCCTGCCCAACGGCGACATCCTGGTCTCCGAGAGCAACAGCCCGCCGCGCGAGAGCAAGGGCCTGACCGCCATGGTCGCCAAGAACATGATGAAGAAGGCCGGCGCCGGCGTGCCCAGCCCCAACCGCATCACCCTGCTCCGCGACAGTGACGGCGATGGCGTCGCCGAGCTGAAGGTCCCCTTCATCACCGGCCTCAATTCCCCGTCCGGCATAGTGCTGGTCGGCGGCCAGCTGTTCGTCGCCAACACCGACAGCGTGCTGGTGTTCGACTATGCCGAGGGCGCCACCAAGATCGAGGGCGCCGGCAGGAAGATCGCCGACCTGCCGGCCACCGGCTCCAACGGCCACTGGGCCCGCAACATCATCGCGGCGAAGGACGGCTCCAAGCTCTACGTCGCCGTCGGATCGAGCAGCAACATCGCCGACGAAGGGCTCGAGGTCGAAAAGGACCGCGCCGCGATCCTGGAAATGAACCTCGACGGCTCCGGCCGCCGAGTGTTCGCCTCCGGTCTGCGCAACGCCAACGGCCTGGGCTGGGAGCCGGTCACCGGCCTGCTCTGGGCGGCGGTCAACGAGCGCGACATGATCGGCCACGACACCCCGCCCGACTACATGACGGTCGTCAAGGACGGCGGCTTCTACGGCTGGCCCTGGAGCTACTGGGGCCAGACGGTCGACGACCGCGTCCAGCCGGCCAACCCGGCCATGGTCGCCAAGGCCCTGAAGCCCTCCTACGGCCTCGGCGCCCACACCGCCTCGCTCGGCATCCACTTCTACGGCGGGGCCCTGCTACCCCAAGCCTGGCGCGGCGGCGTCTTCGTCGCCCAGCACGGCAGCTGGAACCGCGACCCGCCCAGCGGCTACCGGGTGATCTATGTGCCGTTCGCGGCGGGCAACCCGTCGGGCGGGCCTGTGGTGGTGCTGGACGGCTTCCTGAACGGGAAGAAGGAAGCGCAGGGCCGACCCGTCGCCATTGTCGAGGACAAGTCCGGCGGGCTTCTGGTGTCCGACGACGTGGGCAACATCATCTGGCGGGTGACGCCGAAATAGTAAGCCAAGCCTCCCTCCCCTTTATGGGGAGGGACAGGCGGCGAAGCCGCCAGGGTGGGGAACGCAAGAGAAAGGGCGCCAACCCTCAGGGATTGGCGCCCTTCATCCGACTTCCCCACCCGTCAGGCTCCGCCTGACACCCTCCCCATAAAGGGGAGGGATGGAGAACCGCGCGACCCTACAGCCGCTCGATGATCGTCACGTTGGCGAGACCGCCGCCTTCGCACATCGTCTGCAGGCCGTACTTGCCCTTGCGGTCGATCAGCACGTTGAGCAGCGTCGCCATCAGCTTCGAACCCGAACCACCGAGCGGGTGACCCAGGCTGATCGCGCCGCCGTTGACGTTCAGACGGTCCGGATCAGCGCCCGTGGCCTGCAGCCAGGCAACCGGCACCGAGGCGAAGGCTTCGTTGACTTCGAACGCGTCGATGTCGCCGATCTTCAGGCCGCTCTTTTCCAGCGCCCGCAGGGTAGCCGGGATCGGGGCTTCCAGCATGATCACCGGATCGGCGCCGATGACGGTCATGTGGTGGATGCGGGCCAGAGGCTCGACGCCCAGTTGCTTGAGGCCCTTCTCGTTGACCACCAGCACGCCCGAGGCGCCGTCGCAGATCTGGCTGGAGGTCGCAGCGGTCAGGGCGCCGTCTTCCTGCAAGAGCTTCACGCCGCGCATGGCTTCCAGGCTGGCCTCGAAGCGGATGCCTTCATCGACGGTGTGCTCTTCTTCGACACCCTCGGCCGTCTTGATCTTGATCGGCACGATCTCGTTGGCAAACTTCCCGGCCTTGGTCGCCTCGATTGCCTTGCGGTGGCTGTTGTAGCCGAACTCGTCCAGCTGGTCCTTGGTCAGGCCGTACTTCTTGGCGATCATCTCGGCGCCGGCGAACTGGCTGAACTGGATGTTCGGGTAGCGCTCCTGGATGTTGGGGCTCATGTAGCTGCCCATGCCGGCCTTCAGGGCCAGGATGGCCGGGGTGCCCATCGGCACGCGGGTCATGCTCTCGACGCCCGAGGCGATGACCACGTCCATGGCGCCGCTCATCACGGCCTGGGCGGCGAAGTGGATGGCCTGCTGCGAGGAGCCGCACTGGCGATCGACGCTGGTGCCCGGCACGCTTTCCGGCAGGGACGAGGCGAGGATGGCGTTGCGGGCGATGTTCACCGACTGCTCACCGGCCTGGCCGACGCAGCCCATGATGACGTCCTCGACGAGCGCCGGATCGGCGTCGACGTCCTTGATCAGACCTTCGAGGATCTGGGCGGCGAGGTCGGCGGGGTGCCAACCGGCGAGCCGGCCACCCTTGCGGCCTCCGGCGGTGCGTTTTGCGGCGACGATATAGGCTTCGGCCATTGGGGCTCTCCCGACAGGTTGTCGTTTACGTTCACGGTAAGATAGGCGATGCCGCGAAGGCGCAAAAGTATGACCCAACGTCAGGCGTAATGCGACTTTTGTTGTCGCCGCCCACAGCGTTGCTAATCCGTATGCACCCGCCGGAACCGTCCGCGCAGATAGACCAGCGGCTCATGGTCGGGATCGAACCGCACCTTCAGGATCCGTCCGATGAAGATGCGGTGGTCGCCGGCGTCGATGACCTGCTCGGTCTGCAGCTCGAAGTTGGCCATGCAGCCGGGCAGGATCGGCACGTCCTGGTCCCAGGTCTCGCACTCCAGCCCCTCGAACCGGTCGGCCGACTTCCCGGTGAAACGGCGGGCCATGTCCTCCTGGTCAGCGTGCAGGACGTTGACCGAGAACTTCCCGGCCTGCTCAAGGAACGGCAGGCTGGACGCCTTCAGATCGACGCAGACCAGAGCTAGCGGCGGGTCGAGGCTGACCGAGGAGAAGGCGTTGACGGTGAAGCCGACCTGGCGGCCGTCGGCGGCGCGGGTGGTGACCACGGTGACGCCGGTGGTGAAGCAGCCGAAGGCGTCCCGGAGCGCCCGGGCGTCGGCGATCAGGTCGCCGTCGAGGGTTATGGTGCGGGACGGGCTCATCGGCCCCTTCTGGAATGCTGCGGCAGGCGGTGCAAGGCTTCCCTTACGCCGGGCGGCCGTAAAACGTCTGGCTGAACGGCGGGAACCAGAAGGTCTTGCCCAGACCGCGCATCAGCCGGTCGAGCGGCATGGCCCGATCCGGGGCGAACAGGGCCCATTTGATGGCCACGATCGGCGCCCAGAGCGCGGTCTGCACCAGCCCGGCCAGCATCCAGCGGATGATTCCGGGAACGTTCTTCTCCGCCGCGCAGTGCTCGCTGGGTCCCTGGCCATAGGCAAAAGCGCGGCGCAGGGCATAGGCCAGCGTCAGGCGCGAGGGGACGGGGTCTTCCCAGACGAAGGCTGTGTGGGACCAGCCGAACGTCGCGCCGGCCGCGGCCATCTGGGCGAACAACAGGTCGTCCTCGCCACCGCTGGCGTTGCGCGACGGGTCGAACGGGGCCGTAGGATGCGGCAGGGCCGACCGGCGGATCAGGCTGTTGCCGCAGCCGTACCAGCTGTCGAGACGCTGCGTGCCGACGGGGCCGTGGCGGGAAAAGAAGTCCTCGAGATAGGCCCTGTGACGAACACCGTCGGGCGCGCGCCCACGCACGGGACCGAAGACGACATCGGCGTTCAGCGTAGTCTGTGCGGCGAGAAGGTCGGCCAGCCAGGTCGGCGGCGCCTCCTCGTCATCGTCCAGGAAAGCAATCCAGTCGCCGGTCGCGATGGCCAGGGCGGCGTTGCGCACATTGGCGACGCCGGGTCGTGGCTCGTGGACATAGCGGACCGGGAACGGAGCGTTCAGGCCCTCGACGAAGGCCTGGGCCGACGGGACGGAGTCGTTGTCGGCGACGATAAGTTCAAGGCGGGTGGCATCGGCACCGGTCTGGGCGACCAGGGAACGCAACGCCGTCGCCAGCCCGGCAGGGCGACGTTGGGTCGGGACAATCAGGCTGACGCGGGCAGTCATACGGCCAGCATAGCCGTCGCGAGTTGAGGAATCGTGGACCTCCCTCCCCGAATTGGGGAGGGAAGTCAGGCAAACGTCTGCGCGAGAATCTTCTCGATCCCCGCCTGGTCAACCGCGTCGAACGCCGCCGGCCTGTCGGAATCGACGTCGAACACGGCCAGCAGCTTTCCGGCCGCGTCCTTCACCGGCACGACGATCTCGCTCTGGCTCTTGGCGTCACAGGCGATGTGGCCGGGGAAGGCATGGACGTCCTCGACCAGCTGGGTCTCACCCGTCGCTGCAGCGGCCCCGCAGACGCCCCGCCCATAGGCGATGCGCAGGCAACCCAGCGTGCCTTGATAGGGTCCGACCACCAGCTCCCGCTCACGCGTCTCGTCGACCACGTAGAAGCCCGTCCAGAAATAGTGATCGAAGCTGTTGGCCAGCATCGAGGCGACGGTCGCCATGCGCGCGGTGAGGTTTGGTTCGCCATCGAGCACCGAGGCGATCTCAAGCGCGACCTCGGCATAGCGGGCGACCTTATCGGCTGAGAGGGTGAGGTCGTTGAAGGCTTCGGCCATGCATCCGCATATAGGCCCCTGGCCCAAAGCCGCAATGCTCAGGCGTCTATGAACGTCAGCCGCTTGGCCGCCGGTTTGGTCTCGCCGTATTCGATGGTCAGCCCGGCCAGGTGGCTCTCGATGCGCAGCGATACCGCGCGGTGAAGCTGGCGGGTGATAAGCGCGCTGGCCTTCAGGTCGGTGGGCGACAGCATGGCCAGGGCCCGTAGGGTGTCGAGGTGAATCTGCACCACATCCGGGTCGGCCTTGCCGGCGCCGCCGACGGCGGAGACATAACGGGCCAGGCTGGCGGCAGCGCGGGTCAGCACCCGGTCGCCGACCTCGCTGGCGCGCTGTCGGAGGGCGTGCATCACCCGGCAGGCCATCTGGCGCAGCAGGTGGTCCAGGCCGCCACGCCCCTCGATCAGGCGCTGGAAGGTGGCCATCTCGTCGAGGATCCGGGCGCAAAGCGCGGCGCGGGCGGCGATATCGACATGATGGTTCGCGTCGCCCCGGCGACGCAGAGGGCCAGTATAGCCCTCCTCGTCCTCGCGCCCCTGACGACGGTCAGGCCCGACGTATCCGGTGGTGATGACGAAGTCGATCTCGCGCTGGCGCACGGTCGCCACCCGCTCCAGCACTCGGGCGGGCGTGAAAGGCTTGACCAGGAAGGCGTCGGCGCCGGCTGCACGCGCCACCTCGACATCGCGCCTAGTGCGCTCGGTCGTCAGCATGATGATCGGCAGGCGTGGATCGGGAATGCGCGGATCGTCGGTGATCGCCGCCTGGCGCACCGCCCGGGTAAAGGCCAGCCCGTCCATCACCGGCATCAGCCAATCGGTGATGATCACGTCCGGCCGCGTCCCGGCCATCATGGCCAGCGCATCGGACCCGCTCTCGGCCGTGACCACCCGATGGACACCCCCGGCCCTCAGCACATCGGCCACAAGCCGACGCGTGCTGGGGTGGTCATCAATCACCATTACACACAGCCCCTCGAGGGGATCAGGTAGCGCTCCATCCATGTCCGGACCCTAGGCGAGCAACCGTTTCAGCGCGGTTACCGGCGAGCCTTGTCGGCGCGCCGCCCGGACTCTTGCAAAGGATTCTCACTTGCCCTCCACGTCAGGTCTGCTATTTGCGAGCCGTTCTCAAGATTTCCGGTCCGCCTCCCCGTCATGATTTTTTCGTCGTCCATCTCGGCCCACCCTTCTTGCCTGCAAAGAATGGGACGAGGCCGTCCGTGAGCAGGGACGGGGCGATCGACGAGGCGACGCTGGCCAAGAAGGCCAAGGCGAAAAAGCGGGCCCAGGCCCGGGCCGGGTTCCTGCGCGAGACCGTGCGCTGGCACTGGATCAGCGCCGCCATCTGCCTGGTCGGCATCATCCTGTTCGCGGTCACCGGCATCACCCTGAACCACGCTCGGCAGATCGAGGCCAAACCGGCAACTACCAACCGCGAGGCCACCGCTCCGGCTCCGGTGATCAAGGCCCTGCAGGCCGCCGAGGCCGCCCAGGCCCCTCTGCCCGACATCGCCCAGGCCTGGCTCAACAAGGACCTCAAGCTGGATGCACCGAAGGGCGCCGTCATCGAATGGTCGGACGGAGAGGCCTATGTCGCCCTGCCCCGTCCGGGCGGAGACGGCTGGGTCACGATCGACACCGAGACGGGCGCCGCCGAGGCCGAGCTGACCAGCCGAGGCTGGGTCTCCTACCTCAACGACCTGCACAAGGGCCGCAACACCGGACCCGTCTGGTCCTGGTTCCTCGACATCTTCGCCGCCGGCTGCATCGTCTTCTGCATCACCGGCCTGATCCTGCTGTGGATGCACGCCCACGCCCGCAAGACCACCTGGTGGTACGTCGGGCTGGGCCTCTTCATCCCCCTCGTCCTCGCCCTCCATTTCATTCCCTGAGGCGCCCATGCGTATCGTTCTGCCCGCCGCCCTCCTCGCCGGCCTCGCCACGCCCGCTCTGGCCGCCGACCTGTCCGTCGGCATTGAGATTCCGAAGATGACAGTGGCCGAGTACCATCGCCCCTACGTCGCCGTGTGGATCGAGACCCCCGACGAGGCGGCCGTGAAGACCCTGGCCGTCTGGTACGACACCAAAAATCCCAAGGGCGAAGGCGCCACCTGGCTGAAGGACATGCGCCAGTGGTGGCGCCGCACCGGCCGCAGCCTCGACAAGGGCGCCATCAATGCGGTGAGCGCCCCGACCAAAGCCCCCGGCAAGCAGCAGCTGGTGGTTCCGGCCGCCCGCCTGGCTGATCTCAAACCCGGGTCCTACAGCCTGGTGGTCGAGGCGGCCCGTGAGGTCGGCGGACGCGAGGTCGTCAAGATCCCCTTCACCTGGACCGGCAAGACCGGAAAGGGCGGAACCGCCAAGGGCGCCAGTGAGCTGGGCGCCATTTCCCTGAGCATCAAGTGAGCGGACGCGAGACCATGAAAAAGACCCTCTTCGCCACCCTGGCCTTTGCCGCCGCCCTCGCCGCCGCCGGCTCGGCCAGCGCCCACCGCCAGTGGCTGCTGCCTTCCATGACCGTGCTTTCGGGCGAGAACGCCTGGGTCAGCGTCGACGCGGCCATCTCCAACGACCTGTTCGTCTTCGAACACATGCCGATGCGACTGGACAACCTCACCATCACCGGCCCCGACGGCGCGGCGGTCGAGGCCCAGAACAGGTTCACCGGAAAATACCGCTCCGTATTCGACGTCCAGCTGACCAAACCCGGCACCTACCGGGTGGCCTCCGTCTCGGGCGGCATGATGGTCACCTACAAGCAGGGCGGCGAGCAGAAGCGCTGGCGCGGCGCCCCCGCCGACGCGGCCGCCAACATCCCGGCTGATGCGACCGAGGTGAAGAAGACCATGACCGACCGCCGCGTCGAGGCCTTCCTCACCTCCGGCGCCCCCACCGACACGGCCCTCAAGGCGACCGGCAAGGGGCTGGAGCTGGTTCCGGTCACCCATCCGAACGACGCTCTGGCCGCTGAAAAGGCCACCTTTGGACTCTTGCTCGACGGCAAGCCGGCGGCCGGCGTCGAGGTCACCATCGAGCCGGGCGGCACCCGCTTCAATGACGAGCGCGGCGAGATCAAGACGACCACCGACAAGGACGGCAAGTTCAGCGTCACCTGGCCCAGGGCCGGCTTCTACTGGCTGGAAGCCACCGTGCGGTCGCCGGCCGGCGCCGACGGCATCGAGCGCAACGCCGGCTATGTGGCCACGTTCGAAGTCCTGAAGGACTAGCGCTGAACCGGGTCGTCATCCCGCCGGTGCTGGACCCCGGCGCCGGCGTTCCGCCTTCCGGGCCAGTCCTGAAACTGACTGGCCCGACCATGGGGGTCAGCTGGACGGTGCAGGCCTGTCCGCCGGCCGGGGTGTCGTCGGAGGATCTGCGGGTGGCGGCCCAGGGGGCGGTCAACACCATCGTCCGGCAGATGAGCGGCTGGGAGCCTGACTCCGACCTCTGCCACTTCAACCGCGCCCCCGCCGGCAGCTGGCATGACCTTCCCGCGAACTTCGCCGCCGTGGTCGACCGCGCCCTGCACTGGGCCGGCGAGAGCGACGGCGCCTTCGATCCCACCGTCGGGCGACTGACCGACCTCTGGGGCTTCGGCGCCGACGGTGCGCGCCTCGAGGCGCCGACCGGGGAGGCGCTTGATGGCCTGCGGTCGCAGTCCGGCTGGCGGCGCCTCGAACGCCGGGGCAAGGCCCTGCTTCAGCCGGGCGGCCTGGAGCTGGATCTCTCGGGTATCGCCAAGGGCTTCGGCGTCGACGCGGTGATGGCCGCGCTTCAGGGCCTCGGCGTCCGCCACGCCCTGGTCGAGATCGGCGGCGAACTGCGCGGCGAGGGCGTGCGGCCCGATGGCCAGCCCTGGTGGGCCCAGATCGAAACCCCGCCCGGTCTGAGCGCGGCCGAACCCGTCGTCATCGCCCTGCACGGCCTGTCGCTGGCCACCAGCGGCGACTACCGCCGCTTCCGCATGGACAGCGGCCGCCGCCGTTCCCACACCCTGGACCCGCGCACCGGCGCGCCGGTCGAGGCGGCCGCCGCCTCGGTCAGCGTCCTGGCCCGGACCTGCATGGACGCCGACGCCCTTTGCACGGTGCTGATGGTTTTGGGCCCTGAGGCGGGGTTGGACTGGGCCGGTGATCATGGCGTCGCGGCCTACTGGCAGCTGCGCGAAGGCGGCGAGCGGATGACCCCCGCCTTCGCCGCCATGCTCGACGACTAGATCACGGTCCGCAAACTCAGCAGTTCCGGAAAGAACGGCCGCTCCAGGGCCTTGAGCAGATAGGCCACCCCGGCCGAGCCGCCGGTGCCGCGCTTGAAGCCGATGATCCGCTCGACCGTCTTCATATGGGCGAAGCGCCACTGCTGCAGGCGGTATTCGATATCGACCAGCTTCTCGCCGAGCTCATAGAGGTCCCAGTAGGTCTCGACGTCACGGTAGACCGCCAACCAGGCAGCCTCGACCTCCGCGTTGGCCTCATAGCTCTGTGTCCAGTCCCGCTTCAGATAGTCAGCCGGGATCGCGAAGCCCCGCCGGGCCAGCAGGGCCAGGGCCTCGTCGTACAGGCTGGGCGCTCCAAGCGCCTCAACCAGCTCCGCATGCACTGACGGCGCGCTCTCGAACACCTCCAGCGTCCGTGCGTTCTTGGCCCCCAGCAGGAACTCGATCTGCCGGTACTGGTGCGACTGGAACCCGCTGCTGGTCCCCAGCGCCTCACGGAAACGGCTGTAGTCGGCCGGCGTCATGGTCGCCAGGATTTCCCAGGCCTGAATCATCTGCGTCTGGATGCGCCCGACCCGGCTCAGCATCTTGAAGGCAGGCTCCAGGTCGTCGTTGCGGATGTGGGCCACCGCGCCGCGCAGCTCATGCAGGCACAGCTTCATCCACAGCTCGCTCGACTGGTGGATGACAATGAACAGCAGCTCATCGTGCTCATCCGACCGCGGCGCCTGGGCGCCCAGCACCTTGTCGAGCTGCAGATACTGGCCATAGCTGAGGGACTTCGACAGGTCCCAGGTCACGCCTTCGTAGGGGTCTTTCTCGCTCATGAGCGGGTTCTTAAGCGCTTCGCGGGCGCTTGTCCTTCCCCCACGTCGTCCTGCTAGTCTTCCCCCAAACATAAGGGAGGACGTCATGAGCGATCTGGTGCTGCGCGAGGACCGGGACGGGGCCGCAACCCTGACCCTCAATCGGCCCGACAAGCTGAACGCCCTCAACGTCGAGCTTTTCAAGGCGCTGGACGACCATGTCGCCGCTATCGAGACAGACGCCTCTGTGCGCCTGGTCATCCTGCGCGGGGCCGGCAGATGCTTCTCCGCCGGCCACGACCTCGGCGACATCGCCGCCGGCGAAAAGCTGCCCCGACCGAACTTCCAGGCCAGCGTCATCGAGCGCCTCGCCGACCTGCCCCTGCCGGTGATCACCGCCGTCCATGGCCACTGCTATACCGGCGCGCTGGAGCTGGCCTTGGCCGGCGACATCATTTTCGCCTCGGAAGCGGCCAGGTTCGGCGACACCCACGCCAAATGGGCCCTGACCCCCGTCTGGGGCCTCAGCCAGCGGCTGCCGCGCCGGGTTGGAACCTACAAGGCCCGCGAGATGATGTTCACCTGCCGCACCTATGGCGGCCGCGAGGCGCAAACCATCGGCCTGGCCAACATCTGCGTCGCCAACGAGGACTATGAAAGCGGCCTCGTCGCCCTGGCGGACAGCATCTTGGCCAACAGCAGCTTCAGCCATGCGGCCAACAAGAAGCTGCTGATGGACACCGACGGCCTGCCCCAGAGCGTCGGCCTGGCCCATGAGGTGTTCCGCGGCGAAGGCCGGGGCCCGGACATGGAGGAGCGTATCGCGGCCTTCCAGAACAAGACGGCGAAGGTCAGCTGATGACCGCCCTGCCCCCGCTCCCCGCCCAGCCCGCCGGCACGCCCTGGCCCACCGCCGACTGGCCGACCGGCGCCGCCCTGCCGGCCGACCTGGCCGCCCGCCTTGACGCCGCCTTCGCCGACGAGAGCCTCGGCATCACCGACGCGGTGCTGATCATCCAGGGCGGCGCGGTCCGCTACGAGCGCTATGGTCCGGATCTCGACCGTCAGAGCCGCTTCCCCTCCTGGTCCAAGGCCAAGAGCATCACCCAGGCCCTCGTCGGCCAGGCCGTCGCGCAAGGACAGCTCGACATCCACGCCCCTGCCGACGTCCCCGCCTGGAAGGACGACGAGCGGTCGGCCATCACCCTCGACCAGTTGCTGCGCATGTCCAGCGGCCTGAAGTTCGTCGAGGACTATGTGCCGGGCAGCGTCTCCGACGTCATCGAAATGCTGTTCGGTTCCGGCAAGGAAGACGTCGCCGCCTACGCCATCGCCCAGCCCCTCGAGCATGAGCCCGACACCCACTGGTCCTACGCCAGCGGCACGACCAACATCATCTGCGATATCCTGCAACGCGCGCTCGGTCTGAAGGGCGAGGCGTTCGAGGCCCACATGCGCGCGGCGCTGTTCGAACCGCTCGGCATGACCAGCCCGATCCCGAAGTTCGATGCCGCCGGAACCTTCATCGGCTCCTCCTACTGCTTCAGCACGGCCCGCGACTTCGCCCGCTTCGGCCTGCTCTACCTGCGCGGCGGCGTGTGGGAGGACCAGCAACTCCTCCCCGCCGCCTGGGTCGACTACGCCCGCACCCCTACGCTCGTGCCGGCCACCGAAGAGCTGGGCTACGGCGCCCAATGGTGGCTGGGGCTTGGCGGCCCTGGCTCGTTCAGCGCCAATGGCTACGAGGGCCAGTACACGCTCGCGATCCCTGACCTCGACGTGATCATGGTCCGTCACGGCCGGACACCACTGGACCGCAAGGAGAACCTCGCCGCCTGGATGCGATCGGTCGTTGGGGACTTGCGCGCCGCATGAACCGCGGTCATCGTGCCGTCAAACAATTGGCACGGTGAATGTCATGACTCTGGAAACGCCCCTCGAACTGTCCGGCGCCCCCGGCTCGCCCTATACCCGCAAGATGCTGGCCGTCCTGCGCTACCGGCGCATCCCGTATCGGCTCTACTACCGGGGACGGGAGCCGGCCGGCTATCCGACCGCCAAGGTTCCGCTGCTGCCGACCTTCTACATCGGCGGCCAGGCGGTCACAGATTCGACGCCGCTGATCCGCCGCTTCGACGCCGAGATCCCTGGCCGCGCCGTGCGCCCGGCCGACCCGGCGGTGGCTTTCCTCGACAGCCTGATCGAGGACTATGCCGATGAGTGGCTGACCAAATGCATGTTCCACTATCGCTGGGCGCATGAGGCGGACGCGACCTTTGCCGGCCGGCTGCTGCCCAGCTGGGGTCCGGCCCCGCTCGACGAGACGACCCTGCAGTCGATGGCCAGCTACATCAGCGAGCGCCAGATCGGCCGGCTGGCCTACGTCGGCTCCAACCCGACCACCGGCCCGGTCATCGAGGACAGCTATGTCCGGCTGATCGAAGCGCTCGAGGCCCACCTGGCGACCTCGCCCTTCATGCTCGGCGGCGCGCCGGGCGGCGGCGACTTCGGCCTGTTCGGCCAGCTGACCCAGCTGGCGGGCGTGGACCCAACCCCGACCGCCATCGCCCAGAAGAAGGGCCACCGGGTCATGGGCTGGATCGGCATGGTCGAGGACCTGTCCGGCCTGGAGCCTGGCCCGATGATCGACGCCGGCGCGCCATCGCCGACCTTGAAAGCCCTCCTGGCCGAGATGGGCCGCGTCTACGCCCCGCTGCTGATCGCCAACGCCAGGGCGGTGATGGCCGGCGAGAAGATGGTCGAGACAGAGATCGACGGTCGCGCCTGGGTCCAGAACGCCTTCCCCTACCAGGCCAAGTGCCTGGGCTGGCTGCGCGAGGAATATTCGGCGCTGCCGGCGACCTCGAAATCGCAGGTCGATGCGGCGATCTCCGGCACCGGCTGGGAAACTCTGTTCGGAGCTCAGGCCGGCTAAACTGCCTTCAGGGCCGTCGCCTGCGCCCGGACTACAACCCGCGCGCATCCATCCAGCTGACAACTGCCGCCGTCGCCTTCGGCAGCAGTTCCGGCTTCTCGATGTAGTAGTGGTCGGCGCCCTCGATATCGACATAGGTCTTGTCGTCGCAGCCGAGCGCCTCGAACAATCGCGCCGCATGGCTGGGCGTGCAGGCCAGGTCGGCGGTGTTGTTGATCACCAGGCTGGGGACCTTGATGTTCGGCGCATTGATCAGGCCGTTGGCCCGGCTCTCGTCATAGCTCCACTGCGACAGCCATGACCGCAGGGTGGTGAAGCGCCCCAGCCCGATCGGACCATCGTTGGCGATCTTCGGATCGCCCATGTAGCAGGTATGGGGCGCCCGGTCGGACGGCTCCTGCGTCGGGTCGGTCCAGCGCACGTCGCTCATCGTGCCCTGGACGATGAAGCAACGCTCGGCATCCGGATCGCCCGCAGCCTTCAGGGCCGCCAGCTGCTCCTTAGCCCAGGCCGTGATGCGGCGATTGCGGGCGATCTGGGCGTCGCGGAACCTGCGCACAAAGGCGTCCGAATAGGGCGGCTGGTCCGGGCAGGCCGGGTCGTAGATGTTGAGCGAGACATCGCGTTCGAACGGCTTGCTCTCGTCCAGAATCGAAGGATCGATCCACTCGGTCATCGTCACGCTGCGACCGATGTGGGCGGCCAGCAGCATGACCCCGTCGGCCGGGATCAGGTTCGCTCCGACCAGATCGACCTCGTCGCCAGCCGGAGTGTGGGTGATGGTCGGGTTGGTCGCCTGGTCCTGATAGAACATCGACAGCGAGCCGCCGCCTGACCAGCCGCCCAGCACCACCTTCTCATAGCCGAACCGCTTCTTCAGGTCGGCGACACAGGCGCCCAGATCCATCACACACTTCTCGAGGATCAGGGCGTTGTCGTTCCCGCGATAGCGCGTGTTGCAGTAGATGACATGCTTGCCGGCCCGGGCCAGGGCCGTGACCAGCGGCAGGAAGCTGCCGCCGCCGATCGGGTGGCTGAACAGGATGACCGTCTTCGACGGCTGCTCGGCCGGATAGATCCGCATGCACTCGACGAACACCCGCCCGTGGGCCCCGCCATAGACCTCCTTCAGCCGGCTCTGCTCGGCGTAGGTGTAGCCATAGGGCTCGCGAACGACGTCCATGCAGCGTCTCCCCTGGGCTCTTTTCCGGCCCGATCACGCAGATTTGGCAGGGCGACGTCGCGGCAGGCAAGTCGTTGAGGGGTTGCAGACCCGCGTTTCCGGCCGCTCAATACCGGCAAAGAGAACAGGGGCGGAAACCATGACCCAGCCGAGCGGCATCCATCACCTGGCCTTCATGGCCGGGGACATCAAGAAACACATCGCCTTCTTCAGCGAGGTCATGGGCTGTCCCCTGGTCGCCCTGTTCGACATGCACGGCGTGCCGGGAGGCCTGCACGCCTTCCTGCGGATGAACGACCACGGCTACTTCTCGATCGTCCAGCTGCCGAACGTCGATGATATCCCCATCGAGCTGGGCAAGACCCACGCCGGCAACGGGGCCCTGCCCTCCGCTCCCGGCACGCTGCAGCACCTGGCCTTCCGGGTCGACAGCGACGATCAGCTGACCGCCATGCGCGACCGCATCCGCAGCCACGGCGTCAACGTCATTGGCCCTATCGACCATGGCATGTGCCGCTCGATCTACTTCGCCGGTCCCGACCAGATGACCCTGGAAGTGGCCACCAGCCATGAGCCCATCGACCCGGCCCGCTGGATCGACCCCACCACCCTGGAAAAGGCCGGCATCAGCGCCGAGGAAGCCGCCCGCTTCAAGGCCCCAGCGCCCTACACCGGCCCCTCGCCGGTGCCGCAGCCGGACTACGATCCGTCCAAGCCGCACATGGCCTATCCGAAGGAACAGTATCTGGGGATGCTGAAGGTTCCGGACGCGGCCATCACCGCCGGCGCCTCCTACAAGGAGCCTCCGGTTCCGGCCTGAATCGGCTAGGCTGGCGGCATGAACTACTGGCTCGTCAAATCAGAACCGGACGTCTTCTCCTGGGACGACCTCGTCGCCACCGGCAAGACGGGCGAGCCCTGGACCGGCGTGCGCAACCACACCGCCAAGCTCAACATGATGGCCATGAAGCTTGGCGATGAGGTGTTCTTCTACCACTCCCAGGCCGGCAAGGAGATCGTCGGCGTCTCGACCGTGGTCAGGGAAGCCTACCTCGACCCGACCGACGCGACGGGCAAGTTCTACTGTGTGGATCTGGTCGCAAAGGCCCCGCTGCCCCGACCCTTCAGCCTTGCTGAAGCGAAGGGGGACAAGGCGCTGGCCGGCATGAGCCTGATCACCAGCTTCCGTCTGTCGGTCCAGCCGGTGACGGCGGAGGAGTGGAATCACATCATGGGCGTCGTCGCGGGCTAGACGCCCGACCGACGATCGCGAGCACAGGACCGTCCTTGACGATCCTGCCGCCCGGTTGAGGGCGCGCACCGCCACGGGCGATGCGCGCTGCTCGGGTCTAGTGCCGGAACACGGCCGTCAGCGACGGGTCCTGCGGCATGTCGCGGTACTGGCGCAGCTCGTTGCGGCCGACCACCATGTGGTGAACCTCGTCCGGGCCGTCGGCGATGCGCAGGGTGCGGGTCTGGGCGTACATGCGGGCCAGCGGGGTGTGCTGCGAGACGCCCAGGGCGCCGTGCATCTGGATCGCCTGGTCGATGATTTCGCAGACGCGGACCGGGACCATGGCCTTGACCATGTGGATCCAGATGCGGGCTTCCTGGTTGCCGAGCACGTCCATCGCCTTGGCCGCCTTCAGCACCATCAGGCGCATGGCCTCGATGTCGATGCGGGCCCTGGAGATGATCTCGATGTTGCCGCCGAGCTGGACCAGCGGCTTGCCGAACGCCTCACGCTTCATGCCGCGGGTCACCAGGTAGTCGAGCGCCTTCTCGGCCGAACCGATGGCGCGCATGCAGTGGTGGATACGGCCGGGGCCGAGGCGCAGCTGCGAGATCTCGAAGCCGCGACCTTCGCCGAGCAGCATGTTGCTGGCCGGGACGCGGACGTTGTCGAAGACGATGTGCATGTGGCCGTGCGGCGCGTCGGGGTCGCCGAACACGTGCTGGGCCCCGATGATCTTCACCCCGGGGGCGTCGGTCGGCACCAGGATCTGCGACTGACGGTGGTTGGCCGGGCCGTCCGGGCTGGTCTGGACCATGGTGATCATGATCTTGCAGCGCGGGTCGCCGGCGCCCGAGATGTAGTGCTTCTCACCGTTGATGACGTACTCGTCGCCGACCAGGGTGGCGGTGGTGTTGACGTTCTTGGCGTCGGAGGAGGCCGAGTGCAGCTCGGTCATGGCGAAGGCGGAGCGGATCTTGCCTTCCAGCAGCGGCTTCAGCCACTTTTCCTTCTG
>JBILYE010000267.1:0-4524 GCA_044377925.1 Caulobacter sp.
CTTCTGCAGGGCCGCGCGCGTGCGCTCGATGACCACTTCAAAGGGGTCCTGGAAGGTTCGGGCGTTGAAATAGCTCATGGCGTCTCCTTTGCGACGGCGCCGGTCACGGATGTGAGCAGCGCGGTTGCTGACGAACAGGTTCTAGATCGCGTTGACCGGCAGCTTGAGAAACACGCGGCCGCGGCTGGAAGCGGCGGGCAATCCGCCGGCGCGGATATTCACCTGAAGCGAGGGAAGAATAAGGGTCGGCGCGGCGAGGGTGGCGTCACGGGCCTGACGCATGGCGACGAATTCGCCCTCTCCGATGCCGTCATGAACGTGCCGGTTGCCCGCCCGTTCCTCGGCGACCGTGGTCTCCCAGGCATGGGTGTCACGCCCCTCCGGCAGATAGTCGTGACCGACGAAGACCCGTGTCTCCGGCGGCAGGTCGAGGATCCGGTGGATGGACCGGTAGAGGGTCGCCGCGTCCCCGCCGGGGAAATCGGCCCGGGCGGTGCCATAGTCCGGCATGAACAGGGTGTCGCCGACGAAGGCGGCGTCCGAGATCCGGTAGGTCACACAGGCCGGCGTATGCCCAGGCGTGTGCAAGACCTCGATGGCCAGATCGCCGAGCGGCAGGCTCTGGCCCTCCTCGATCAGAATGTCGAAGAAGCTTTCGCCATCGGTCACATCATCGGCCTCGAATAATGCGCCGAAGACCTTCTGCACCTGGACGATGTTGGCCCCGATGACGATCTTCGCCCCGGTCTCTCGCCGGATGTGGTCGGCCGCCGACAGGTGGTCTGCGTGGGCATGCGTCTCCAGCACATAGAGAAGCTCAAGGCCCTGATCGCGCGCCGAGGCCAGGACCGCCTCGGCCGAACCGGTCGACAGCCGCGCGGCCTTGGGGTCGAAATCCAGCACCGGGTCGATGATCGCCGCCTTGCGGGTGACCGGATCGTGGACCAGGTAGGTGACGGTGTTGGTCGCGGTGTCGAAAAAGGATTGGATGACGGGCGCCATGGCGGCCTCCGGTGAAACAGGATGAGACCTATATATTAGGTCTTGCTAAATTAGCAATCTATCATATGTTTGGACCATGTTCGATCTCGCGAACTTTGACATTGCCCGGTTCGAGGCCAGCGCCACGGAAGCTGCAAAGCTGCTGAAGGCGCTCGGCAACGAGCGGCGTCTGATGATCCTGTGCCAGTTGACCGACGGCGAGCGTACGGTGGGGGACCTGCAGTCCCTCGTCGGTCTCTCGCAATCGGCCCTGTCGCAGCACCTGGCGGTGCTGCGGGAGGAGGCCATCGTGGCGACCCGCCGTGAAGGCAAGACCATCTGGTACCGGATCGAGGACCCCGCAGCGATCAGGGTGGTGACGACGCTCGCCGAGATTTTCTGTCCCCCCGGATATGAGGATCCGCCCCGATGATTGCCCGCCTGCTGCCGATTGACCCGGCCGAACTCGCAAAACGCCTGGCCGCCGGCCGCGCCACCCTTGTCGATATCCGTGAGCCTGACGAGTTTGCCCGCGCCCATGTCAAAGGCGCCTTCAGCCGCCCGCTGTCGGATTTCGAGGCCGCCCACCTGATCATCGAACCCGGTCGTGACGTGGTCTTCACCTGTCGCTCCGGCATGCGCACCGGCGCCAACTGCGACCGCCTGGCCGCCCGCATCAATGGTCAGGCCTATGTGCTGAACGGCGGGCTCGACGCCTGGCGCGCTGCCGGCCTGCCGGTCGCCGAGAACCGCAAGGCGCCGCTGGAGATGATGCGCCAGGTCCAGATCGCCGCCGGCGGCCTGGCCCTGACCGGAGCCATGCTCGGCTTTCTGGTCCATCCCTACTGGCACCTGCTCTCCGGCGCCGTCGGGGCGGGTCTGTTGACGGCCGGCGCCACCGGCTTCTGTGGCGTGACCAACCTGCTGGCCCGGGCCCCCTGGAACCGCAAGGCGGCCTGACGCCATGACCCTCACCCTGATCACGGTCATCGCCGCCCTGGCCAGCGGGGCGGTGGTCGGGCTGCTGCTGTCTGTCTTCGGCGGCGGCGGCTCGGTGCTGGCCACGCCGTTGCTGCTCTATGCGGTGGGGGTTGGCGACGCGCACCTCGCCATCGGCACCTCGGCCGCGGCGGTGGCGGTCAACGCCCTCGGCGGCTTGGCGGCCCAGGCGCGGGCCGGACGGGTGAAATGGCCCTGCGCCCTGGTGTTCGGCGGCTCCGGCCTCGCCGGCTCTCTGGTCGGCTCGACCCTGGCCAAGGACATCGACGGTCGCTCCCTGATGATCTGGTTCGCCGTCGCCATGGCCGCCGTCGCGGTCTCCATGATGCTGCCGAAGAAGGGCGAGGGCGATCCCGCCGTCCACCTGACCCCCGCCCTGACCCTGAAACTGGCCCCGGTCGGCGCCGTCACCGGCCTCGCCGCCGGCTTCTTCGGCATCGGCGGCGGTTTCCTTATCGCGCCCGGCCTGATGGCGGCGACGGGCATGACCCTGGCCAACGCCGCCGCCTCTTCCCTGGTGTCCGTCAGCCTGTTCGGCGCCGCGACCAGCCTCAACTACGCCGCCTCCGGCTGGGTGGACTGGCCGCTGTTCGGCCTGCTGATCGTCGGCGGCGCGGCCGGAACCCTTGCCGGCGTGCCGCTGGCGAGGCGACTGGCCTCCCGCGCGACCCTGGCGCGCCGCCTGTTCGCCGGCATGATCCTGCTGGCGGCGGCCTATGTCGCCTTCCGCGCGCTGACCTGATCCCGATCGTGGTTCAGGATTCGGCCCAGACCCGCTCATGTTGGCGAACGCCGGGACCCGGCCGCGTGAATCTCGACTTGCATGCGGGGTGTCCCCTCTTGCCCGCTAGTCGAGCATCCGCTGCAGGGTCTCCAGCACGTCGGCCTCGCGCGCCGGCTTGTCCCAGCGGATGCGGCTGATGCGCGGAAACCGCATGGCCACGCCGCTCTTGTGCCGCGTCGAACGCTGCAGCCCCTCGAAGGCCACCTCCAGCACCAGGCCGAATTCCAGGCTGGCCTTCACCGACCGCACCGGCCCGAAGCGGTCGACGGTGTTGTCCCGCACGAACTTGTCGAGTGCTTTGAGCTCCTCGTCGGTAAAGCCGAAATAGGCCTTGCCGACCGGCGTCAGGACCCGGCTTCCCGCCTCATCCTCCCGCCAGACCCCGAAGGTGAAGTCGGAATAGAAACTCGACCGTTTGCCGTGGCCGCGCTGGGCGTACATCAGCACCGTGTCGACCAGGTGCGGGTCCCGCTTCCACTTGAACCACGGCCCCTTCGGCCGACCGGCCTCATAGAGGCTGTCCCAGCGCTTGAGCATCAGTCCTTCGGAGAGGGCGGCGTCGCCCTCCGGCGGATCGGCCCGCAGGGCCGCCAGCGCCTCCCAGCTGTCAAACGGCTGCATCGGCGACAGGTCGATACGCGACGAGGCGGCTCCCGCAACGAAGGCCTCCAGCCGCTTGCGGCGCTCGGCAAAGGGAAGGTCCCGCAGGTCGGTCTCGCCGTCGAGCAACAGGTCATAGGCGCGGATGGCGGCCGGATAGGCGGCCATCGTCTTCGCATCCACCGCCTTGCGGTTCAGCCGCTGCTGCAGGTCGCCGAAACTGGCCAGCGCCCCGTCGCGGATGACCAGCAGCTCGCCGTCGATCGCCCCCTCGAAGGTCATCTGCTCCAGCACATCCGGGAAGGTGTGGCTGATGTCGTCGCCGGTGCGGGTGTAGAGCCGCCGCTCCCCCCGTTCGCTGACCGCCTGGATGCGGATGCCGTCCCACTTCCACTCGGCGGCGTAGTCGGCCGGATCGAGCCTGGGAAAGTCCGTCTCCTCGTCGATCGGATGGGCCAGCATCACCGACCGGAAACGGCCCGGATTGTCGGCGCTCGGCGCCTCGGACCGCCCTTCCAGCCAGGCGAACAGGTCCTCGTAAGGCGCGTCCATCGCATGCCAGACTTCCTCGATCTGCGGCACGCCGATGTCCTGGCCATGCAGGGCGGCGAGGTCGGCGCAGGCCTGCTTCGCCAAACGCGCGGAGAACCCGACCCGCAGGCCCCCGGTCAGCAGCTTCAGCAGCGCCCAGCGGCCATCCGGCTCCAGGGCGTCGAGCCAGCGCTCGATCATCGGCTGCACCTCGGCCCGCTTGGCCGTACGCAGGGCTTCGATCACCTCGGAGAGCTCCGGCTCCCGGTTGGCCCCTCGCTCGGCCGGCCAGACCAGGGCGACGGTCTCGGCCAGGTCCCCGACATAGTCGTAGGACCAGCGGAACAGCACCGGATCCATCCGCGCCTCGACCGCCTTGCGGATGGCCGCCGGCTTGGCGGCGCTGAAGGTCAGATCCCCGGTCATCGCCGCCAGGGCCCAGCCCCGGTCCGGGTCCGGCTGGCTCTTCAGGAAGTCACGGACCAGCACAAGCTTGGCGTTGCGCGACGCCGTCAGGCTCAGGCGGTCCAGAAGTCGGGCGAAGGCGCGCATGGAAAGGGAATGTAGCGCGGGCGCGGAGGTTCACGAGTCCTCGACATTGGCCGATTGCCGCGCAAGGCTCTTGCCAC
>JBILYE010000054.1:0-16946 GCA_044377925.1 Caulobacter sp.
GCGTCAGGGAAGTCCTGCTGGCGCTGGTAGCCGAGCAGGGGCGTCAGGTCGGCGCCGCCGCCGAACCAGCCCTTGGTGGTGCAGATGAAGCGGGTGTTCATATGCACCGCCGGCACGCGGGGGCTGTGCATATGGGCGATCAGCGAGACGCCGGTGGCGAAGAAGCGGGGATCCTCCTCGGCGCCGGGCATGGTCTTCGCCATCTCCGGGGTGAAGGTTCCGAACACCACCGAGGTGTGGACGCCGACCTTCTCGAAAAAGCGGCCGTGCATCATCGACATCACCCCGCCGCCGCCGGCCGGGCGATCCCAGGGCTTTTTCTCGAACCGTCCCGGCGCGCCCGGATAGAGATCGGCGGGGGCGCTGTCCTCCAGCGCCTCGAAACGGGCGATTATCCGGTCGCGAAGGCCCTCGAACCAGGCGCGGGCGGTCTGTTTGCGGGTTTCGAGCAGGGCGGCGTCGGTCATGGCGCGACCTTTTACAGGGTCCTTGGCCGCCGTCCACGCCGCGCTGTGCACAAGTTGAGCGCGCCGATTCTTTGCGCCCTGGCCGGATCAACAGCCTTTTCGCGCCAAGGCCGGTTGAAAAAGGGCCGGGTAGGTTCTAAGCGAACCGGCCACGGGACCTTGCTGGGGCGGCCCGTCGAATCGCGTGCGCCTGCCGTACGCTTCGCGGAGGCTGCAGCAACGCCCGGGATTTTCCTGGCCGACCTCTCCTTGGGTCGGCGATTGCGAAGGGTGACCTGCAGGTGGCCGACAGCGCCGTTCATTCCACTGAAGCCGGTGACGATCCGTCCCGGCGCGACTTCATCCATATCGCCGCCATCGCCGGCGCCGCCGGCGCCGTTGGCGCGATAGCCTGGCCTCTGGTCACCCAGATGAACCCCTCGGCGGATACCCTCGCCCTGGCCAGCGTCGAACACGACCTGACCAAGATCGAGGCCGGCCAGCAGGTGACGATCAACTGGCGCGGCAAGCCCCTGTTCATCCGTAACCGGACGCAGGCCCAGATCGACGCCGCCGTGCGCGACGACTCTGCGGTCCTCAAGGACCCGCAGGCCGACGCCCAGCGCCACAAGGAGGGCAAGGCCCAGTGGCTGATCCTCGTCGGCAGCTGCACCCACCTGGGCTGCGTGCCCACGGTCGGCGGCGGCGAGTACGGCGGCTGGTTCTGCCCCTGCCACGGCTCGACCTACGACACCTCCGGCCGCATCCGTAAGGGCCCCGCGCCCACGAACCTCGTGGTTCCGGACTACGCCTTCCTTTCCGACACCAAGGTCAAGATCGGCTGACGATGAGCGGACATTCAACCTACGAGCCGAAATCCGGCATCACCCGCTGGCTGGACCAGCGCCTTCCGGTCACCCGCCTGGTCTGGGACAGCTTCGTCGATTACCCGACTCCGCGGAACCTGAACTACTGGTGGACCTTCGGCGGCATCCTCAGCCTCTGCCTGGCGGTCCAGATCGTCAGCGGCATCGTGCTGGCCATGCACTACACGCCGAGCGCCAGCGGGGCCTTCGCCTCCGTCGAGCACATCATGCGCGACGTGAACTACGGCTGGCTGATCCGCTACACCCACGCCAACGGGGCCTCGATGTTCTTCATCGCGGTCTACCTGCACATGTTCCGCGGCCTCTACTACGGCAGCTACAAGCCGCCGCGTGAAGTGCTGTGGATCCTGGGCTGCGTCATCTACCTGCTGATGATGGCCACCGCCTTCATGGGCTACGTCCTGCCCTGGGGTCAGATGAGCTTCCACGGCGCGGTCGTGATCACCAACATCATCGGGGCCATCCCGGTGGTCGGCGGCCCGATCCTGACCTGGCTGCAAGGCGGCTTCGCCGTCGACAACGCCACGCTGAACCGCTTCTTCTCGCTGCACTACCTGCTGCCGTTCATGATCGCGGGCGTCGTTGTCCTGCACGTCTGGGCCCTGCACGTGGTCGGCCAGAACAACCCGACCGGCATCGACCCCAAGTCGAAGCACGACACCCTGCCCTTCACCCCGTACGCGACGGTGAAGGACGGCTTCGCGATGAGCGTCTTCCTGATCCTCTTCGCGGTCTTCGTGTTCTACATGCCGAACGCGCTTGGCCACGCCGACAACTACATCGAGGCCAACCCGCTGGTGACCCCGGCGCACATCGTGCCCGAATGGTACTTCCTGCCCTTCTACGCCATCCTGCGCGCCGTGCCGGACAAGGTGATGGGCGTTGTGGCCATGTTCGGCGCGATCGGCGTGCTGTTCGCCCTGCCCTGGCTGGATACGTCGAAGGTGCGCTCCATGCGCTACCGTCCGATGGCCAAGCTCTATTTCATCATCCTGGTGGTGGTCTGCGTCATCCTGGGCTTCTGCGGCGCCAAGCTGCCGGACGACCAGGTGATCCCCGGTCTCGAGACCATCAAGATCCTCGAGAGCGACCTCAACAGCTGGGTCTGGCTGTCGCGCCTCACCACCCTCTACTACTTCGCCTACTTCCTGGTGATCATGCCGCTGCTGGGCCTCATCGAGACCCCGCTGCCGACACCGGAAACCATCGCCTCTCCGGCGTTGTCCCATCCTGCCACGACGCCCGCGGGCGCCACGGCTGACGCCGAAAAGAAGGGCTGAGCCTCAGATGCTGCGCAAACTCACCCTGATCGCGGCGGCCCTGACGACGCTGGTGGCGGCTCCCGCCCTGGCGGCCGGCGCGGCCAAGCACCCGCACGACATCGCCTACAGCTTCGAAGGTCCCTTCGGGACGTTCGACCAGGCCCAGCTGCAACGCGGCTACAAGGTCTATCGCGAGGTCTGCGCCGCCTGCCACGCGATGAAGCTGCTGAAGTTCCGGAACCTTGGCGACAAGGGCGGCCCCTTCTATGACAAGAAGTACGGCAACCCGAACGACAACCCGGTGGTCAAGGCGCTGGCCGCCGAGATGCAGGTGCCGGACATCGACACCGAGACCGGCGACGACATCACCCGTCCCGCCGTCCCGGCCGACCGCTTCCCCTCGCCGTACAAGAACGACTACGCGGCCCGCGCCGGCAACGGCGGCGCCCTGCCGCCGGACCTGTCGGTGATCGCCAAGGGTCGCGAAGGCGGTCCCGAGTATCTGGCCGCCTTCCTGATCGGCTTCGAGGCCCCGCCCAAGGGCCTGACCGTTCCGGCCGGCCAGTACTACAACAGCTACTTCCCGGGCGACGTCTCGGCCGGGTGGACCGGTGACAAGCACAAGGCCCCTCCGGGTGGCTTCGTGGCCATGCCGCCGCAACTGGCCGACGGCAAGGTGACCTACGACGACGGCACCAAGTCGACCGCGCACCAGCAGGCCCTCGACGTGGCCGCCTTCCTGATGTGGGCCGCCGAGCCCAAACTCGAAGAGCGCAAGCAGATGGGCCTGGCCGTGCTGATCTACCTCTTCCTGTTCAGCGGCCTGCTCTACGCCAGCTACCGCAAGGTCTGGAAGAACGAGAGCCACTAGGCTTTCCAGCACTCACAATGACGAAGGGCCCGGAGCAATCCGGGCCCTTTTTCGTTGGGCCGCCGAAGACGCGTGCGGGAGAGAAGATCACGGAATCTCAACCCCTTTGGCCCCAACTGATCCGCTGTTTCCGAAGGACACCCATGCGGGCCATCATTTGCGGACTAGCTGCATTGCTCGTGATGGCCGCGACCCCGGCCATCGCCAGGCAATCCATGAGTCCGGCCCAGCTGGCCACGGCCATCGAGGGACGGGCCGAGTCCTCAAGCTTCGCCGACCTGCGCCGGTTCGGCGATGCGGCCATGAAGGGCAAGGACCGCGATGCGCTGCGGCGGCTGAACTACGTCGCCACCGTGTTCCACAACCAGTCGGAATTCGACCTCTTCAATCGCTACAACGAGGCCATGGCCGAACAGGCCCGGCTGCAGGGCGACGATCGTTACCTGGCCATCGCCGACCTCAACCGCATCTCCGATCGCATGAGCCAGGGCGACCCCTCCGCCGTCGCCGACCTGGAATCGCGTCAGACGGCCAGCAACGACTGGTACGTTCAGGCCCACGCCCGGATCCTCTGGGCGTCCGTGCTGATCAACCGCCAGCAGACCGGCGCCGCCCTGAAGCTGCTCTATGAAACCGAACTGCTGATCGACGAGAAGGACGGCGACGCCAGGGTCGCCGGATCAGAGATCTGGGAAACCATCGGCGTCGCCCTGATGGGTCTCAACGACCTGGACGGCAGCGCCCGGGCCTTCCAGCGCGCACAGTTCGAGTTCGCGGAAGCCTCCTGGCCCCGGCCCGACTTCGACGCCGTCTACAATCTCGGCGACCTGGCCATCCGCCTTGGCGACAAGGCCCAGGCCCGCAAACTGGTCGCCGTGCACCACGAGCTCACCGTCAACTCGGGGCTCGAGAACCTGCGCGCCTGGGACGCCTATCTTTGCGGCATGTACGCCGAGGCCTTCGGCGGACCCGCCGAGGTTCTGCAATGTACCGGCAGCCTGACCCAGC
Source organism: Caulobacter sp. (assembly GCA_044377925.1). Lineage (GTDB taxonomy): Bacteria > Pseudomonadota > Alphaproteobacteria > Caulobacterales > Caulobacteraceae > Caulobacter. Next base: position 4,475 of record JBILYE010000054.1, read on the forward strand.
CGATCGAGGACACCGGCCTGCTGGCCCCCCGACTTCTGCCGATGCGCGCCATCGCCAGCGCCCGCTCGGGCCGGCCGGCGCTGGCGGCCCGCGATCTGGAGACCCTGCGCGCGCTCCAGGCCTCCCAGCGCTTCGATGCGGCGGCCTTCAAGCGTCTGCCGCAGATCGAGGCCGAGCTTCTGCTGGCGAAAGGAGACGGCGCGGCCGCCTTTGAACTGTTCCGGCAGTACGAGCGGACCCAGCGCTTCCAGACCTCGCAGGACATCTACGGCGGCGTCCGCCAGATCACCGGTTCGCTGGAGACCCAGCTGACCAGCGCCCGCAAGCAGACAGAGCTCACGAAAGCCGCCGTCCGCGCCCAGGGCTGGGTTATCATGCTCGGCGTGCTGCTAACCCTCGGCGCCAGCCTCGCGGCCGTTCTGCTGTTCGGCAGCGGCCGGCGGCTGAAGGTCGCCCGCAGCCAGGCCGACGCCGCCAGCACCGCCAAGAGCGCCTTCCTGGCGACCATGAGCCACGAGATCCGCACGCCCCTGAACGGCGTGCTCGGCATGGCCCAGGCCATGGCGTCCGACGGCCTGGACGACGCGCAGCGCGAGCGATTGGCGATCATCCAGCAATCGGGAGAGGCCCTGCTGGCCATCCTCAACGATGTGCTCGACCTGTCGAAGATCGAGGCGGGCAAGCTGGAGATCGAGGATATCCCCTTCCATCTGAGCGGCGTCGCCGGCACCGCCTGTTCGGCCTTCGCCGACCTGGCCCGCTCCAAAGGGGTGACCCTGGTGCTGGATCTGGGATCAGCGGCCGGCTGCTACCTGGGCGATCCGACCCGGGTCCGGCAGATTCTCTACAACCTGGTCTCCAACGCCGTGAAGTTCACAGAGGACGGCCAGGTCCGGATCGAGGCGGCCTACGACGACGGGCGGCTGGACATCCGCGTCACCGACACCGGCGTCGGCATCTCGCAGGAGAACCTCGGCAAGCTGTTCGGCAAGTTCGACCAGCTGGACAGTTCGACGACCCGCAGATTCGGCGGCACGGGCCTGGGTCTGTCCATCTGCCATGAGCTGGCCCTGCTGATGGGCGGCGAGATCGCCGTCACCAGCTTCGCCGGCGTCGGCTCGACCTTCACCCTTCACCTGCCGCTCAAACGGCTGGGCGACGAGGATGCGCCGGCGCCGGAGGCCACGACCGAGGCGGAGGTCGCGCCGCTCGGCCTCCGCGTGCTGGCGGCCGAGGACAATCGGGTCAACCAGATCGTCCTGACCACCCTGCTCGCCCAGGTCGGCATCACAGCAACCCTCGTCGACGATGGCCAGGCCGCCGTCGACGCCTGGAACGGCGACGAATGGGATGTCATCCTGATGGATGTGCAGATGCCCGTCCTCGACGGCGTCGCCGCCACCCGCGCCATTCGCGACGCCGAGGCTTCAAGCGGCCGCCGCCGAACCCCCATCGTCGCCCTGACCGCCAACGCCATGGCTCACCATGTCAGCCAGTATCTGGCGGCGGGCATGGACACCCACGTGTCCAAGCCGATCCAGGCCACGATGCTTTACGAGGCCCTGTCCTGGGCCGCGGATGAAGCCGAACGCCATGCGTCCGCGCACCTGAGCGCCGCCTGAGACCAGCCTCGCTCTGCCTGTGATCCCGCCGGGGTTGGCGGGTTCTATCGGGTGAAGAGGGTGAGCTTCCGGCGGGACAGATCCAGCCGCACCGTCCAGCGCGACCACTCCCCTGTGCCGATCGAGCCGGTGACGGCAGGATCGAGCCCGGCGATCAGGCCGGACGGCGTCTCCTCGCTGAGCTGCCCCAGGAAGGAGAAGGCGCGCAGGCGCCCGCGCGCGTCGTTGCGGGCCGCGGGATCATAGCCTTGCCGCGCCGGCCGGAAGGCGGCGATCCGGTCGCTGAGCCGCACCTTGCCGGCCGAACCGAAATCGACCGCAAACTGTCCGGCGACCGCCCGGTCGTCATCGGAGACGGCGGCCCGCACGGTCGGCACGCCGCCAACCAGAATCAACGGGATCACCCGGCCATTCGGGCGGCGGCGAGTGGGGCCATCGATGAGCACGCGGCACGGGGCAAAGTCGAGGTCGACCACATGGCCCGCCAGGGCGTCGGCCCCGATGACACCGGCGATGGGGGTGTCAAAGCCGGGAGCCCGGACGTCCAGATCGACCACCTTGACCGCCAGGCCCGCCAGGTTGAGGCCGGCGACGCGCACCGGCGCGGTCAGATCCGTGGTGGCGATGCCTTCGCTCCGGGCGCGGGTTTCGTGGATCAGGGTCTGCGGCGCGCTGGGGTCGATCAGGTAGTCACCGGCGATGCCGGCCACGCTGGCCGGCGCGACCACGGCGCCGTTCTCGAACCAGCAGTCGGCGGCAAGGACGGGAAAGGCGGGCAGGCCGGCCGCCCCGAGCAAGACGACTGGAATCAGCGCTGTCAGGCGGCGGTTCAGGCGACCGCCCGGGCCAGGGCCTCGCCGACTGTCGGATGGTCGGACGGCTGGTCGACGCGGCGCAGGTCGCGGTCGCCCACCCCCTCGTCGCAGGTGGCGCAGACCAGCTTGGGCCGGAAGGCGTGGCCATTGTGGGTCATGTGATTGGGGCCCTGGCCCTCGCCGTAGACGTGGCGCTCGCCCCAGTCATAGAGGGTCAGCAGCACCGGGCGCAGCTCGCTGCCCTTGGCGGTCAGCAGATACTCCTGGCGCGGCGGGCGCTCGGAGTACTGGCGGGGCTCGAGCACCCCGTGGGCGACGAGCGCCTTGAGGCGCGAGGCCAGCACGTTGCGGGCGACACCCAGCCGGTCCTGCCACTGTTCGAAGCGGCGCACGCCGTTGAAGGCGTCGCGCAGGATGAGCAGGGTCCAGGGGTCGCCGACGACCTCCAGGGTGGCGGCGATCGGGCAGCTCTGACGGGAATAATCGGCGGTTCGTCCCATGACCGTCAAATTGTGCCTTCCGGGGGCGGAAAACAAGGGGGTTTCTTTTGAAGACTACCCCCCCGGTTGCCCCTCACCCACGCCGATGATCGTCGGCGTGGGCTTTGCGGGACTACTGCTGGGCGGCGCCCGGGCGGTCCTCGGCCTTGGGCGCGGCCAGTTCCCTGGCGCGGGCCTTGGCGGCTGCCGCCTTGTCAGCGCCGGCCTTGGCGCGCGCCTCCGCCTGGGCGGCGTCGCGCTGGGCCTTGGCCTCGGCCTGCCTGGCGACCGCCGCCTGGCGTGTGGCGGCATTGCGCGCTTCCGCCGCCTTCCGGGCTTCGGCGTTGCGCGCTTCTGCCGTCTGCTTGCTTTGCGCGGCGGCGACCACGTCGCGTTGAGCTTTGGCTTCCGCCTGTTTGGCGACAGCAGCCTGACGCGTCGCTGCGTTGCGGGCCTCGGCGGCCTTTCGGGCTTCGGCGTTGCGCGCTTCGGCCGTCTGCTTGCCTTGCGCGGCGGCCGCCGCGTCACGTTGAGCCCTGGCTTCCGCCTGTTTGGCGACAGCGGCCTGACGTGTCGCCGCGTTTCGGGCCTCGGCGGCCTTGAGGGCCTCGGCGTTGCGGGCCTCGGCGGCGGCGCGGGGATCGACCTGGGGCCTGGGCGCCGGCGGTCTGACCACAGGCGAAGTCGGGGTCGGAGGCGTCACCACAGGCGGTTTGCGATCGCCGCCGCGGTCGCCACGGTCATCGGGGCTGGGCGGCACGATCACCGGCGGCGGCTGACCGCCGTCCTGGCGATCCTCGATCCGGTCGCCCCGGTCATCGCGACGGTCGTCACGGCGATCTTCCGCCCGCTCTCGACGAGCCTCAGCCTGGCGACGGGCCGCCTCGGCCTGTTGCTCGCGCTGACGCCATTCGGCCTCGGCCACCTGTTTGCGTTGGGCCTGCGCCTGGGCGCGCCTCAGGTCTCGGGCCCGCGCCAGGTAACGTCCGGCATAGTCGCGTCGGCCATAGGCGGCGTCCCGGTCGAGGCGACGACCGCCCGAGTCGTAGAGCACGACCAGCTGGCCGCCGTCATAGGCGTAGCCATAGTCCGGATCGCGGACGAAGTAGGGTTGTTCCTCGCCCTGGCGATAGTAGTACCAGCGCTCACCGCCGCCGGAGAGACGCTCCAGATAGCGACGGCCGCCGTCTTCCTCTTCCCAGTAGGCGGGTTCGGACTCGCCGTAGTCGTAGGCGTAGTCGGGGGCCTCGTCGCCATAGTCACGGTCGACCTTCTGGACGTCCGACCAGTAGTCCCGGCGGGCGGCGGGCGCCGCGGCCGGGGCCAGGGCGGCGGGCGCGGCTTCAGGCAGGGCCTCGGCGGACGGAGCGATGTCATCCGCCTCCGCCACGACGACGACGTCGGTCTTGGGAATCTCGGTCTTCGGGGTCGCTTCCTGGTTACAGGCGGCCAGAGCCAGGGCCGAGAAGGCGGCGGACAGCAGCAGAACGGGCCTGAGCATCATGTAACTCCTGTGCAGGTGGCCAGACTGAACGCGCGGCAGGCCCACTAGGCTCCCGGCGCACTTGCCGAGGGCCTCTTGATGCCTCAAATGACAGCCCGCGCCTGAACCTCGCCTGAATTCCAAGGACATCGCCATGTCATCCGCCCCCCCCAAAGACCCGGTCGTCATCGCCTCCTTCGCCCGCACCCCGATGGGCGGCTTCCAGGGCGTGCTTTCCGGCGTGAAGGCCACCGATCTTGGCGCGGCGGCGGTCAAGGCGGCGCTGGACCGGGCCGGGATCGCCGGCGATCAGGTCGAGCAGATCATCATGGGTTGCGTGCTGCCGGCCGGTCTGGGCCAGGCTCCGGCCCGTCAGGCGGGTCTGGGCGGCGGCCTGTCGCTGGGCGTGGAAGCGACCACCGTCAACAAGATGTGCGGCAGCGGCATGCAGGCGGCCATCATGGCGCACGACGCCCTGGCGGCCGGCAGCGCCGACATCATCATCGCCGGCGGCATGGAGAGCATGTCGGGCGCCCCCTATCTGCTGACCAAGCACCGCGGCGGGGCCCGCATCGGCCACGATGCGATCAAGGACAGCATGTACCTCGACGGCCTGGAGGACGCCTACACCCCCGGCAAGCTGATGGGCGCCTTCGCCGAGGACTCGGCCCGCAGCTACCAGTTCACCCGCGAGGACCAGGACGCCTACGCCATCGAGAGCCTGAGCCGGGCCCAGAAAGCGATCACCTCAGGCGCCTTCGACGCCGAGATCGTTCCGGTCGAGGTGAAGACCCGCAAGGGCGTCGAGACCATCAGCCAGGACGAGCAGCCGCCCAAGGGCGACGCCGCGAAGATCCCGAACCTGAAGCCCGCCTTCGCCGCCGACGGCACCATCACCGCCGCCAATGCCAGCTCGATCAGCGACGGCGCCGCCGCCCTGGTGCTGACCCGTCAGTCGGTGGCCGAGAAGCTGGGCATGCCGATCGTCGCCCGTATCGTCGCCCATGCCGCCCACGCCCATGAGCCCGGCCTGTTCACCACCGCCCCGGTGCCGGCCATGCAGAAGGTGCTGAAGAAGGCCGGCTGGAGCGTCGAGGACGTCGATCTGTTCGAGGTCAACGAAGCCTTCGCCGTCGTCGCCATGATCGCCCAGCGCGAGCTCGGCATCCCGCGCGAGAAGCTGAACGTCAACGGCGGCGCCACGGCGCTCGGTCACCCGATCGGCGCGTCCGGCGCCCGCATCCTGGCCACCCTGCTGGCCGCGCTGCAGGCGCGGGGCGGCAAGAAGGGCGTCGCCAGCCTGTGCATCGGCGGCGGCGAGGCCACCGCCATGGCGGTCGAGCTGGTCTGACTAGCCGTCCTTGCGGGCGGCATCGATGATGTTGCGGATCTGGCCGTCGGGCAGCACCACGTCGCCGCCGCGCTGGCCGGCCGGGCAAGGACCGATGTAGGAGGCGTCGATCTTCATGTCGAAGACGCCGTTGGTCGTGGCCTCGGTCGCGCCCTCGGTCTTGACGGTGACCAGCACCGTGAAGTTGCGCGCGAAATCACCCTTGGCGGCGCCGGAGGTGGTGGTCTCGCCGCCCCGGGCGGTGCGGCAGACGGTGTAGAAGGTCCAGGTGCCGTCCGGCTGCTTGCTGTACTCGCGCTTGGAGCAGTCCTGGCTCACCGCAGCCGGATTGACCCAGGAGACGGCCTCCTGCGACTTGGCGTCGACACAGGTCTTCATCGTCATCTGCTGGCCGGCGATGGTGTTCTTGTATTCCCACTGGCCGGACATCTGCTTGGGCGGCCCCTCGGGCGCCTTGGCGGCGGCGGCGGCGGCGGCGGGCTTGGTGTCGTCGCCCGCCACATCGGCCTTGTCGGCCCCCTTGTCACAGGCGGTCAGGGCCAGAAGGCCGATCAGCGAAACACCGGCGAGAGCTGCGCGCATCATCTATTCCCCGAGAGGTGATTTTGCATGACGATAACGGGGATCGGACGGCCGCGCGAGGCGCTATATTCTTCACCATGACCTACGTCACCGACAACGCCGCCGCCGGCCGCTACGAACTGATCGAGCAGGGCCAGACCGCCTACGCCGACTACCGCCGCGAGGGCGGCCGGCTTTACATCGACTATGTCTTCTCCCCCGTGCCGTTGCGCGGCCAGGGAACCAGCGACCGCCTGATGCGCGGCGTCCAGGCCGATGCGAAGGAAAAGGGCGAAGAGATCGTGCCGATCTGCGGCTACGCCGCAACCTGGCTTAGGCGTCATCCGGCATGAGGTTGGCGGGGGCAGTCCTGATCGCAGCCCTGCTCGCGGGACCGGCGATGGCCGCGACGCCGGTCAAGCCGCCGGCTGCGCCCATGCCGCTGGTCAGTTCCTGGACGCCGGCCCAGATGAAGACGCTGGCCCAGGGGATGGGACTGACCGTCACCCAGGAGGCGACCCTGGACAACGGCGACCCGGTGCTCGCCGTCCGCTCGGTCGCCGGCGCCGGCTTCGTCATCCAGGGCGCGGCCTGTGAGGCAACACGGTGCCGGGGCGCGACCCTGATGGCCTTCGTGACCTACGAGACGCCCGCCAAGGCCCAGGAGGCGCTCAAACGACTGGATTTCGCCGCCGTGCAGGTGCGGGCTGATGAGCCCAAGGTGCTGACCCTCAGCCGCTATCTGGTCTTCGACGGCGGCATTCACCGCGACAACCTGCGGGCCAATGTCGAGCTCTTCCTGGCCGTGGTCGAACAGGCGCGCGGCCTGATGTGAGTTGTCGGCGGCCGCAGGTCGCGTATCGTTCCCAAAACAAGGGGAGCGATGCAATGAGCGGTCCGGTGGACAGGAACCTGCGGGCGCGGGCCGAGGCGGTGATCCCCGGCGGCATGTATGGCCACCAGTCGGTCGGCCTGCTGCCCGATGACTACCCGCAGTTCTTCAGCGGCGGTGACGGCGCCCACCTGACCGACGCCGACGGCCGTCGCTACCTCGACCTCATGTGCGCCTATGGGCCGAACCTGTTCGGCTATGGCCATCCGGAGATCAACGCATCTTACGTGCGCCAGCTCGAGATCGGCGACGCCCTGACCGGTCCGACGGGCCTGATGGTCGAGCTGGCCGAGGCCATGGTGGCGATGGTCGGCCACGCCGACTGGGCGATGTTCTGCAAGAACGGCACCGACGCCACCACCATGGCGATGATGACCGCCCGCGCCCACACCGGCCGCAAAGGACTGGTGCTGGCCAGGGGCGCCTATCACGGCGCCGCGCCGTGGTGCACGCCAAGGCCCGGCGGCGTGATCCCCAGTGACCGGGCCCACCAGCATTTCTGCGCCTACAACGACATCGCCAGCCTGGAGGCCGCCGTCGCCGAAGCCGGCGACGATCTGGCCGCCATCTTCGCCGCCCCGTTCCGCCACGACGCCTTCGTCGACCAGGCCGCGCCGGATCTCGCCTACGCCCGGCGGGCGCGGGAGCTGGCCGACAAGCACGGCGCCCTGCTGGTGGTCGACGACGTTCGCGCCGGCCTGCGGGTGGCGCGGGACTGCAGCTGGTCCGTGCTCGGCGTGCAGCCTGACCTCTCGACCTGGGGCAAATGCATCGCCAACGGCCATCCGATCTCGGCCCTGCTCGGCAACGACAAGGCCCGCAAGGCCGCCGCCTCCATCTATGTCACCGGCAGCTTCTGGTACGCCGGGGCGGCCATGGCGGCCGGGCTGGAGACCCTGCGGCTGGTGCGGGAGACCGACTATCTGGAACGCATGCAGGGCCTGGGGACGCGCCTGCGCACCGGCCTCCACGACCGCGCCACCGCCGCCGGCTTCGGCCTTCGCCAGACCGGGCCGGAGACCATGCCGCTGTTCCTGTTCGACGACGACCCCGACCTGCGGCTCGGCTTTGCCTGGTCCAGCGCCATGCTGGCGCGCGGCGTCTACGTCCACCCCTGGCACAACATGTTCCTCTGCGCGGCGATGACGGAGCAGGACATCGACGGCGCGCTGGACGCCGCCGAGGGGGCGTTCGCCGACCTGAAGCGGGACGCCGGCTCACTGGGCCCGGTCGAGAAGCTGGCGTTCCTGGCCGCGCGCTGACAAGCTGAAGAAAACAAGACACACCGGGAGAGAGACATGGCCTTCGCCGACTACGCCGAGCATGACGGATTGGGCCTGGCGGCCCTGGTCAAGTCGAAGAAGGCCTCGCCGGCCGAGATCCTCGAGGCCGCCATCGAGCGCATCGAGAAGCACAACGGCGTCCTCAACGCCGTGGTCCACAAGGAATACGACGAGGCCCGCAAGACCGCCGCCGGCGACCTGCCCGAGGGCCCGTTCAAGGGCGTGCCCTTCCTGATCAAGGACCTCGGCGCCCAGGTGAAGGGCTGGCCCCGCACCTCCGGATCGATGTTCGCGCAGGTCGCCGCCGACGAGGACGACAGCGAACTGGTCCGGCGCTACCGCGCCGCCGGCGTCGTTCTGGTCGGCAAGACCAACACCCCGGAGTTCGGCATTCCCGGCGTCACCACCAGCCGGCGCCTCGGCCCCTGCTCCAATCCCTGGGACCCGACCCGGATCAGCGGCGGCTCCTCCGGCGGCGCGGCCAGCGCCACGGCCTCCGGCATGGTCCCCCTGGCCCACGCCAGCGACGGCCTGGGGTCCATCCGCATCCCGGCCGCCTGTTGCGGCCTTGTCGGCATGAAGACGACCCGCGACCGCAATCCCAACGGCGGCGAGGACTATGACCGCGCCATCGGCTTCTCGGTCGATCACGTGGTCAGCCGGACGGTGCGCGACAGCGCCGCCATGCTGGACGCCACCGGCTATCCCGAACCCGCCAGCCCCTACGCCCACCCCGCCAAGGAACGCCCCTATCTGGAGGAGGTCAGCCGCTCGCCCGGCAAGCTGCGGATCTTCTGGTCGCCCGAGACCCCGAACGGCAAGCCGATCAGCGAGGAGGTCGCCGCCAGGCTGGCCGAAACCGCCGCCACCCTGAAGGCGCTCGGCCACGAGGTCGTCGAACAGGGTCTGGGCGTCGACTATCGCACCCTCTACCGCGCCCAGTCCCTGGTCTCGGCCAGCAACTTCTCGGCCGGCGTCCGCCGCTGGGTGGAAAAACTCGGCCGCGAGCCCGGCGAGGGCGAGATCGAGGGCCTGGCGCGCCGCGGCTACGAAGCCGGCAAACGCATCACCGGCGATCAGGCCATGTGGGGCTGGCAACAGCTTCGCCTGATGAACCGGGAGGTCCTGCGCAACTTCGAGAACTTCGACGTCTATCTGACCCCGGTGCTGGGCACGACGCCGCCGAAGCACGAGCTTCTCGACACCCTGACCGACGACCTGCGCGCCTTCGACAAGGCCCAGTCGGCCACCTTCCCCTTCACCCCGCCGTTCAACTTCACGGGCCAGCCGTCGCTCAGCCTGCCGCTGCATCAGTCGTCCGACGGCCTGCCGATCGCCATGATGTTCACGGCCCGCTACGCCGACGAGGCGACGCTCTATCGCCTGGCGGGACAGCTGGAGAAGGAAATGCCCTGGAAGGACCGCCGGCCGGCGATCTTCGGCTAATCGAGCGCTTCGTCAGGCCGGCGATAGACGCCGGCCTCGGCGTCGAAGGTCCAGACGATGGGGACGGTGTCCATGTCCGGCCGCTGCGGCACGGTAATGGCCGGCAGCCCTTGCACGGCGTGGCTGAAGTCGAGCCGCGCGCCCTCCTCCTTGGCGAAGCCGTTGTTGCTCATCCGCGGATCGATGACGGAGCGCCATTGCCCCTGCTGGTCCTCGACAAAGACGATGACCTGACAGCCGGCTGTGCCGCACCACAGCGGGAAGTATTCCATCTGCACCATGGCGAAGCGCTTCCAGGGTCCGGCCTGCGCCTGGCCGACATAGAGGCACAGGGCCCGCTTCTCGGGTTCGGCGTCCTGGATTTCGGGGGTGGCCGTGATGGCCGCGACAACGGGTTTCAGCGCCTTGCCGGGCTTGCAGGTCAGCCGCACCTTGGCCGGGGACGCGGCGAGGCCGGCGGCGGCCGAAAGCGGTGAGACGATCAAGGCGAGGGCGAGGACGGCGACGAGACGCATGGCAGACTCCGGGACTGAGCGGAGCCTAGCGCAGGCGCGCAGCCGGAACGCCCCGAAGAAGGGGGGACGAGCACAGCTTCCCTCCCTCCCCTTTATGGGGAGGGACAGCGCGCGAAGCGCGCAGGGTGGGGCAAACGCGGGCAGGGGCGCTCGGCATCCGACTTCCCCACCCTGACGGCTTCGCCGTCGGTCCCTCCCCATAAAGGGGAGGGGGGCAATCAGCCCTCGTCGCTGCCCTTGGGCGGGTCACCCTCGAAGCTCTTGGGCGCGCGGCGGCGCTTGGGCTTGGCCGGGGATTCGGCGTCGTCGGCGGCCGGCGCGGGGGCCGAGCGCGACAGGAAGCCGGGCAGTTCCGAAACGGCGCCGTCCTGGCCACGCAGGCGGGGCGAAGGGCGCTTGGGCTCGGGGGCCAGCGGCGCGGCGGTCATCGGCGTGCTCTGGGGTTCGATCACCTGCAGCGGGTCGCGGGTCTCGCGGGCTTCGGCGCGCTCCTCGCGGGGACGATCACGCTCGTAACGGCTGCGGCGCGGTTCGCGCTCCTCGCGGGGGCGGTCATCACGGGGCGCTTCGTCGCGCGCTTGCTGCTGTTGCGGCTCACGCGGCTGGTCGCGATCCCGGGGACGATCATCGCGGTCGCGGAAGCGGTCCTCGCGCGGACGCTCGTCACGGGGCCGGTCATCACGGGGACGGTCGTCGCGGGGCCGATCGTCGCGCGGACGATCGTCGCGCGGACGATCATCGCGGTTGCCGTCGCGATCCCGCGGGCGGTCATCGCGGGGCTGTTGCGACTGGCCGCCCTGCTGGCCATCACGGGGCCGGTCGTCGCGGTCGCGCCAGCGGTCGCGCGGACGGTCGTCGCGGTCGCGGTTCTGGTTATTGTTCTGGCGATTGCCCTGGTAGCCGTCGCGATCCCGGTCGCGGGGGCGGTCGTCGCGGTTCTGGTTGTTGTTCTGGCGGTTCTCGAAGCGGGGGCGCTCCTCGCCATCTTCGGGTTCCGGCTTGTTCTCGGTGGCCTCGGCGATCTGGGCCTCGGTCGGCTCTTCGTGCTCGGCCTCGAAGTCGATGTCCATGCCGGAGCTGTAGACGTCGCGCCCGATGATGTCGGTGACCGGCCGGTTGGGCTGGATGGCGCGGATCAGGCGGAAGTAGTGCTCGGCGTGCTGCAGATAGTTCTCGGCCAGCACCCGGTCGCCGCCGGTCGTCGCATCGCGCGCCAGTTGCTGGTACTTTTCGAAGACGCTCTGGGCGGCCCCGCGCACCTTGATGCCTTCGGGTCCGTTGGAATCGTAGGCGCGGTTGGCGTTGTGCTGCTGCGGCTTGTTACCGGTGTTCCGGTTGCGGCCGCGCTGCCGCTTCATGCCCTTGAAATCTCTCATGATGTTCCTGTCGCCCGGGCCCGGCCTTCGCCAGCCCTGAAGCTTGCCTTATGACGTGTCGGACGCTGTCTGGTCCGTGACTGTCCTGTTGGAGTGGTCCTTGGGTTCCCGCCCGGCTCGCAGCCCATCGTGGCTCGCGCGCCCGCCGTTTCAGGTCACCCCGGTACGGCTTTTAAGGTAGGGAACGAGTCAGGATGTAACCCCTCACCCGATTGTTTCCAAGGGGTTTTTGAAACCGGTGACAACACGGTCCCGCGTGCCGAGGTCCTTGGTGGTGCGAACCTGCTCGGCGCCGGCCGCCTTGAACAGGGCTTCGACCGCCGCCGACTGGTCATGGCCGATCTCCACGGCGAACAGGCCGCCGGGCTTCAGCACCCGCAGGATTTCCGGCGCCAGCAGGCGATAGGCGTCCAGGCCGTCCGCGCCGCCGTCCAGGGCCAGGCGCGGCTCGTGATCGCGCACCTCCGGGTCCAGGGTGTCGATGTCGCGGGTCGGGATATAGGGCGGGTTGGAGACCACCAGGTCGAACTGCGCCTCGCCCAGACCCGCCGTCCAGTCGCCGTGCATGAAGGCGGCGCGGTTGTTCAGATCGAGGTTGGCGGCGTTCTCCCTGGCCACGGCCAGGGCCTCGCTCGAGCTGTCGATACCC
>JBILYE010000055.1:0-16916 GCA_044377925.1 Caulobacter sp.
CAGGCGTCGAACTCCGGCGTTCCGTGCGCGTCCAGCCGGACTTCCTTGTCCTTGCCGGTGAAGCGCATGGCGAACCACACCTGCTTCTGGCCCTGCCAGCCCTTGGTGAACTTCGAGCCGCGCGCATAGGGGGGGAAGTCGTAGGTGATCCAGCCTTCGGTGCGACCGAGGATCTTGACCGAGCGGATGCCGGTTTCTTCCTCCAGCTCCCGTCGGGCGGCGGATTCGAAGTCCTCTCCCGGATCGATGCCGCCCTGTGGAAACTGCCAGCGGTGCGCGGCATCGGTGTTGGCCCGGCGGCCCAGCCAGACGCGGCCATCGGGATGGAAGAGGACGACCCCGACGTTGGGGCGATGCTTGGGATGTGAGTCGGTCAACGCCCGTTGAGTAGAGCAGAGGCGGGGGCCAACTGGAAGCCGCGTCCTTCCAGAGAACGGGCCCAGACCGCCGCACTTTCGAGGGTGACAGGGTAGGCGAAGCCCGAGCCCAGAGCCTGGCCGTTGCTGCGGGCGGCGGCCTCGAGGGCGGTGAAGCTGCGGGCGATGGCCTCGGCCGACAGATCCTCATCGACGATGCGGTCGGCCGTGGCGCGGGGCGGGCCGCTGCCCTTGCGGGCCGCCAGGCCGTCGTCGACGAAGGCGACGCCGCGCTGCTTGAGGACGCCGCTGAAGGCGTTCATGGCGGGGCCAGAGGCGACGAAGCGGCTGCCCAGGTAGTTGGTGACGCCGAAGTAGCCGCTGGCGCGCGACAGCACCCACTCGGTCTTCTTGACGATCTCGCCCGGTGCGCCGGCGGCCAGCAGGGTGTAGGGGCCCGGGTCGTTCTGCGGGTAGTCGTTGGGCTCCATCGGCGTCTCGAGCAGCACCTCATGGCCGTTGGCGCGGGCCAGATCGATCCAGCCCTGCAGCCCTTCGGCATAGGGCGCGAAGGAGAGGGTGACCTCGGCCGGCAGCAGCTCGATGGCGCGGCGGGTGTAGGCGGGGTTGAGGCCAAGGCCGCCGATGACCAGCGCCACCTTGGGCTTGCCGTTGGCGGTGAACGGACGGGCGTAGGCCTGCCAGGGCTTCTGGCCGTTGCCGCCGATGATGGGCAGCAGGGCGCCGCCGGGGCCGGGCGCTGTCAGGCCGGCGAGCGGGGCCTGGGCCAGGGCCGAACCGCCGCCGGTGGCGATCATCGGACCGCCGGCGCCTTCGAGCCGGCCGCCCTCGGGCAGGGTGATGACGGCCGAGCCGCCGACAATGCCGTTTTCCGCCAGCTCAATGGGCTGGTCAGAGAGGGTCAGTTCGTCGGTGGTGACGGTGGGGGTTTCGCTCTCATCGGCGAGCGCCTGCTTCCAGCCGGGGAGGTCGGAGCCGGCCTCGGCGGCGTGGGCAAGGGACAGCCGCACCGTCGGCGTGCCGGCCTTGGCGTCGCCCATGACTGTGATCAGGACGATCAGGGTCAGCAGGAACAGAAGACCCGCGCCGCCGGCGCTCAGCCAGGGATTGCTCGCGACCCGCAGGGCCATAGCCCGAGCCTGGCCGGCGCGGCTGGCCGGCGGCTTTGGCGGGGTGTGCGGAATCTGCGGCTTGCGCGAGAACATGGGCGAACGGCGCCGGGCTACTTTGAAGGGTGCGCCGAAGATGCCCGGGTATGGTTAATGAAGGGCTTAGAGGGACCGTGAACAGGCGGGGACAGATTGAATTTTGCTCGCCCCATCGAGCAGCCGTCACCGACTGCTCAAGGAGCGAAGCGCAATGCGGCCCCTGTGCCCGGACCTACTTCTTCGGCGCCGTCTTCGGCGCCACGGTCGCCACCTTGGGGGCGGGAGCGGGGAGCTTGGGCGTGGCCTCCACCGACCCGAACTTCAGCACCTCGATGGCGCGCGCCAGCTGGAAGTCCTTCTTGTCGTCGAAGGTGGCCGGCGGGGCCTCCGCCGGGGCGTGCGCCGCCCGGCGCGCCTTGCCCTCTTCGGCGTTCAGCGAGTTGCGCAGGGACGCCTCGCTGAACTGGAAGGAGCGGTTGGCGATCAGTTCCGCCTGCTCGCGGGTGGCGGCGACCTCGAGGTCCGGCTCGATGCCGGTCTTCTGGATCGAGCGGCCGGCCGGGGTGTAGTAGCGCGCGGTGGTCAGCTTGACCGCCCCGTCGCCCTGGCCCGGCAGGGCGATGACCGACTGCACCGAACCCTTGCCGAAGCTGGTCAGGCCGACGAGTTCAGCCCGCTTGCGGTCCTGCAGGGCGCCGGCGACGATCTCGGCGGCGCTCGCCGAACCGTTGTCGACCAGCACCACGACCGGCAGGCCGTTCAGGAGGTCGCCGGCCTGGGCGTTGTAGCGTTCGATGTCCTTCGGGTCCCGCCCGCGCTGGCTGACCACTTCGCCGCCGTCGAGGAAGATATCGGCCACGCCGACCGCCTGGTCGAGCAGACCGCCCGGATTGCGGCGCAGGTCGAAGACCAGACCCTTCATCTTCGGATTGGCCGTCTGCAACGCCTTGATCGCCGCCGTCAGTTCCTCGGTGGCGTTCTCGTTGAAGCTGCTCAGCCGCACATAGCCGTACTCGCCCTCCATGCGGGAGGTGACGACCTTCTGCTTGATCACTTCGCGCACCAGGGTGACGTCGAAGGGATCGGTCTTCTCGCGGGCGATCGACAGCACGACCTTCTCGCCGGGCTTGCCGCGCATCTGCTTGACGGCTTCCGACACCGGCATGCCCAGCACGCTCTCGCCGTTGACGGCGGTGATGAAGTCGCCCGGTTTCAGACCGGCGCGGTCGGCCGGAGTGTTGTCCATCGGCGAGACGATCTTGACGACCCCGTCCTCGCTGGTGATCTCGATGCCCAGGCCGCCGTATTCGCCGCGGGTGGTCTCCTGCATGTCCTGGAAGGCTTCGCCGGTCAGGTAGCCCGAATGCGGATCGAGCGAGGACAGCATGCCCTCCATGGCCGCCTCGATCAGCTTCTTCTCGTCGACCTCGACGACGTACTGCCGCTCGGTCATTTCCAGCACGTTGCCGAAGACTTCCAGCATCCGGTAGGTCTCGGACTTCGGCCTGGCCGTCGCCTGGGCCTGCTGGCTGATGTAGGCCATGGAGCCGGCGCCGAGGGCGAAGGCGCATGCGCCGATCACGAGATGCTTCTTGAACATGACCAACCTTAAAGGGCTCCAATGCGGCGCCTTGAGGGCCGCGGTACGCAACACATTACTCACAGAACCAGGAATGTATCCCTTAACGCGCCGACAGCCAGCGCGCCGGGTCCATCGGGGTCCCATCGCGTCGGAGCTCAAGATACAGCTCCGATGCGCCAGGCGCACTTGCGGCCATCCGTCCCACCGGCTGGCCCGCCGTCACCGGTGTTCCGGCGGCGACGGTGGCCTGGTCGAGGCCCGCCAGGACCAGGTGGAAGCCGGTCGAGGTGCGCAGGATCAGGATGACCCCCCAGCCGGTCACCGGCCCAGCGAATTCAACCCGTCCTTGAACCGGACTGACCACGCCCCCGCCGGATGGCGCGCGCAGCCACAGGCCAGGCGAGCCGGGCGCCGAATAGCCGCGCACCACCTGGCCCTCGACCGGGCGGCGCAGGGGGCCGGGACCCTCGCCGGAGGCGCGGCGCGGGAAGCTGTCGACCAGGGCGCCGGGGGAGCCAAGTTCGCGTCCCGCCGCCTGGGCGGTGTTCGGATAGCGGGCCTCGATATCCTGCTGCTGGGCCAGGAGGCGTTCGAGGTCGCCCCGGCGGCCGGCGACCCGGCTTTCGGCGGTGAACAGCGAGGCGCTGGCCCCGGCCGCCTGGCGGCGCAGGTTGGAGATTTCCTTGGCCTCGATGGCATAGCCGCGCGCCCGGCGCTCCAGCTCCGGGGTCATCGCCCGCATCAGGATGGCGGCCCGCACGGCGTCGCGGGCGTCGTCGGGGCGCACCAGCAGGGCCGGCGGCGGATCGCGCCGGAACAGGGTGAGGGCGGCCAGAAGGCTGCCCAGCCGGGACCGCTCGCGGCCCATCTGGGCGGTCAGGGCGGTCTCGCGGGCGTTCAGAAGGCTGAGGCGTTCTCGGGCGGCGTCGACGTCGCGGCCGCCCTGGGCCTGGCTGGAGGCGATCCGGCGCAGCTCTTCCCGCAACGCTGCGATTTCGCCGCGGGCCGCATCCTGGCTTTCGGGGCTGCCCGGACCGATGACCAGCATGGCCCGCGGCGACGGCGCATCGGCCGGCTCCTGCGCCACGCTGGTGGCGGCGAGGGCCGACAGCGCAAGAACAGTGGCGAGGGCGAGGGGGCGCATTCCTCCTCTATAGCGAACTCTTCCCCCGGGAAGCGAGGAGACTCCGTCCCGGCGCGGGTAGGGAAATTCGCGCCATGCCCTGCTAGATCGAAACCATGACCGGCAATCGCGGCCGCCCGCCCCATCCCGATGTTCTGACCCCCGCCGAGTGGGGCGTCGTCGAGGCCGTGCGCCACGGCATGACCAGCCGTCAGATCGCCCGACGCCGAGGCATCAGCCCCGACGCCGTCAAGTTCCACATGGCCAACATCCTCCAGAAGCTGGGGATGAGCGGCCGCGCCGAGCTGCGCCGCTGGACCGGCGTGCGCAACGACAGCGCCCTCCATGCACAGGAGACCACCATGCAGGATTTCACCCTCGGCCCCGTCGGCCAGGTGTCGCGCAACGTCGGCGACATCGCGGCGGCCACCGCCTGGTACCGCGATGTGCTGGGCCTGCCGCATCTCTATTCGTTCGGCGAACTGGCCTTCTTCGACTGCGACGGCCTGCGCCTCTACCTTCAACAGAGCGAGGGCGATCCGGCAGGCGAGTCGGTTCTGTACTTCCGCGTCTCCGACATCCGCGCCGCCCATGCCGCGTTGGAGGACCGCGGCGCCGTCTTCACCAACGCTCCCCACCTGATCCACCGTCACCCCGACGGAACCGAGGAATGGATGGCCTTCTTCAATGACCCGGAGGGTCGGCCGCTGGCGATCATGAGCCAGGTGAAGGGGAAGAGTTCCTAGTCCCTGTGGTAGGGCGATCCCGCCAGGATCGTGACCGCCCTATACACCTGCTCGGCTAGCATCATCCTCGCCATGGCGTGCGGCCAGGTCTGCGGCCCGAAGGCGAGCGTCTCGTTGGCCGCCTCGAGCACAGAAGCATCCAGGCCATCGGCCCCGCCGATGATCATCACCAGCCGCCGCACCCCGCCATCGCGCAATCCCGCTACCCGGCCTGCGAACGCACGGCTGGTCCAGGCCTTGCCGTGCTCGTCGCAGGCAATGACGTGGGCGTCCTTCAGATGGGGGATCAGCACCTCGGCCTCGGCGGCCTTGCCGGGTTTTCTGGCCTCGACCTCAACGATCTCGACCGGACCCAGGCCCAGCGCCCGGCCGGAAGCCGTGGCGCGCTGGGCGTAGTCGGCGGCAAGGGCGGCCGCCGGGTCTCGCCCCAGCCGCCCCACCGTCAGCAGCGTGACTTTCAGTTGGCCGCCTTGATATGGTTGGAGTCGACCGACCAGATCTTCTCGATGTTGTAGAAGGTGCGAACCTCCGGCCGGAACAGGTGGACCACGACGTCACCGGCGTCGATCAGCACCCAGTCGCAGTGCGGCAGGCCCTCGACCCGGGCGCGGCCATGGCCGTGGTCCTTCAGCATGCGCAGCACATGGTCCGCCAGAGCGCCGACGTGACGATGCGAACGGCCGGACGCCACGATCATGGAGTCAGCCATCGGGCTTTTGCCCTTCAGATCGATGAGGACAATCTCTTGAGCCTTATCGTCGTCCAGCCTGGACAGGATCAGCTCTTCGAGCGAACCCGGACGGGGCTCCTCGGTGGAGGCCGGGGTAACGGCTTCCTGCGCCTGGGGCGCGAACTCGCGGTTCAGCGGAGTGCTCCTTGTTCTCTCGCTACAAAAGAGACCCATAGCAGGTTTTGCGGCATCCGTCAGGCGTTGTGATTCTTCGCGCTGCCGAGAGATTGCAGCGACCTGTGCCGAACCTGGTGGTCAAACCAAATCTCAACACACGGCTGTTAGGACGAGAGTCCAATGAACGCCAGAACGTCGTCCATATCCCGCCGGTTCCTGATCAGCGTCGGCCTTTTGTCGATCGCGGTCACCCTGATCGCGTTCGGGGCCGCCTTCGTGGCCTTCCAGCAGGAGCTGGAGCGCCGCGAGATCGCCTATCTGCGGGACTACGTCACCCAGCGGGCCAATCAGGAAGAGCGCCGGTTCACCGATCTGGCCACGTTGCACCGAGACGCCGGGGCGGCGATGAAGCTGCGCATGGCCAGACTGTCGGATGGCGAGACAAACGCCCTGTTCGACCAGTATTTCCCGCTGCGGGCCGACGGCACCCGTCGCAGCCGCGACGCCGCCTTCGATGGTCAGCAGAAGGCCGATGGCGACTACCTCTATGGCGTCGGCGCCTTCATCAAGGACGGCGCCAATGTGCCGATGCTGGAGAAGAAGGCCCTGGTCGCCGCCTATCAGGTGGTTCCGCGGTTCGGGGAGTCGGCGGTCACCCGTTACGACAACTTCTACTTCTTCACCCCGGGCACCCGACTGGTGATGTTCGCGCCCACCCGGCCGGACCGACTGCTGTTCTACCGTCAGAAGGCCCCGGCCAATCTCGACATTTCCGGTGAGGAGATGAGCAAGATCACCGGCATGGCCCTGAACCCGGCGCGGGGCATCCGCTGCACCAATTTGCAGCGGCTTTTGCAGGACAATGCCGGCGAGCGGCTGGCGACCGGCTGCATGACCCCGGTCGACGCCGAAGGGCGGCACCTGGGCGCGTTCGGCTCATCGATCGAGCTTTCCGGCTACTTCATGCGGGCCATCCGCGACACCTCGCGCGGCGCGGTCAACCTGATCACCACCGGCTCGGGCGATCTGATCGCCTACCCGGGCTTCGCGACGCCGGGCAAGGCGCCGGAAGCGACGCTGGCGGCCTATGAAAAGGACATGGGCCTCAAGGCCCTGACCAGGTCCATCAAGGCCCAGAAGTCGCCGCGCGGGGTCGTCCGCAGTCCGGACGGCAAGTACATCGTCGCCTACGGCCAGCTGCGCGGGCCCGACTGGTATTTCCTGATCCGCTATCCGGCCAGCGCCGTGACCATGGCCGCCGCTCGCTCGGCTGCCTGGATCCTGGTCCTGGGCCTCTTCGCCGCCTGCCTGCAGGGCATGCTGGTCATGGGCATGGCGCGCAAGGCCATCGGCGCGCCGCTGTCCAGGCTGGCGGCCTTCGCCGACACCCGCCGGCGAGATCCGCAGGCGCCGATCCCGGCCGCTGAAGCCGCCGAGCTGGAAGCGATCGAGGCCCGCCCCGACGAGATCGGCGCCCTGGCCCGGGCCCTGAGGGCCGCCCGCGACGAAGCCGGCCTGGTGATGGACGACCTGGAAAACCGCGTCCGCGCCCGCACCGCCGAGCTGGAACGGGCCAACCAGGAGAAGTCCCGCTTCCTGGCCAACATGAGCCATGAGCTGCGCACACCCCTGAACGGTGTCGTCGCCGTCTCCGAGACCCTGGCCCGCGAGCAGACCACGGCCCGCGGCAAGGAACTGGCCGAACTGATTTCCTCGTCCGGGCGCCTGCTGGAGCAGGTGCTGACCGACATCCTCGACTTCTCCAAGATCGAGGCCGGCGAGCTGCGTCTGGAAAAGGGGGTGTTCGACTCCCGAACCCTGGTCGGCCGCATCACCGCCCTGCATGCCGAGGCCGCGGCGATGAAGGGCCTCGATCTGGACTGGTCGGTCGACCCGGCCGCCGAGGGCGCCTGGCAGGGTGATGCCGTGCGCATCACCCAGATCCTTTCCAACCTGCTCTCAAACGCCGTGAAGTTCACCGCCGAAGGCGGCATAACCGTTCACGTCGGCCGCCGCCCGCATGGCCTGGCCTTCAGCGTCAGCGACACCGGCATCGGCTTTGACGCAGCGGCCGGCGCGCGACTGTTCCGCCGCTTCGAACAGGCTGACGCCTCGATTACCCGCCGTTTCGGCGGCACGGGCCTGGGCCTGGCCATCTGCCGCTCCCTGGCCGAGCTGATGGGCGGGACCATTCAGGCCGCCTCCAATCCCGGCGAGGGTTCGACCTTCGTCGTCACGCTGCCGCTGGAGCCGGCGGAGGTCGTGAGCGAGGAGACCGTCGCCCTGGCCGACGAGGCGGAGGTTCAGGGTATCAACGTGCTGCTGGCGGAGGATCATCCGACCAACCAGCGGGTCGTCAGCCTGATCCTCGAGGCCGCCGGCGTGCGCCTCGACATCGTCGAGACCGGCGTCGCGGCCCTGGAGCGCCTCAGCGACCGGGCCTACGATCTGGTCCTGATGGACATGCAGATGCCGGAGATGGATGGCCTGACCGCCACCCAGCGCCTGCGTGAGCGCGAGCGGGCCCTGGGGATTCCGCGCACACCGGTGATCATGCTGACCGCCAATGCCCTGGACGACCATGTGCAGGCCAGCCTGGCGGCCGGCGCTGACGCCCACCTCTCCAAGCCCGTGCGGGCGGACAGCCTGCTGGCCGCCATCGCGGCGGCTCTGGAGCCCGCCGAGCAGGACCTGGCGGCGGCCGGCTGATCGCCTTGGCCGGCTTCAGGCCTCAACCGCCTTGTCCAGCTCCTGAAAGACCTCGACCATGACGTCGTAGGCGGCCAGGAAGTTGTCCAGGTTCTGCTCGATGTGATCGGTGGTGACGCCGCCGTCGATCATCAGATAGTTCTCGAAATACAGGCTCTTGCCGTCGTCCGAGACGTAGGCCTTGCCGATGTAGTATTCGCGATTGTAGCGGTCGGCGGTCCGGCGGGCCGTCGCCAGATCGTCCTTGTCCAGCTCCATCGACGCATAGAAGCGGATCCCAAGGCAGCCCTTGGGATAGCCGTCCGCATCACAGGCGCGGACATCCGACCCCATGAAGAAGGGCTGCTTGTCCCGGCCCTCGATGGTCCAGCTGGGCTTTTCCCCTTCCTTGTGCTTGTCGGGGAGGATCTTGGTCTTGAAGCCGCTCTTGCGCATCACCGCGGCCACCTGCTCGGGCGTGATGGTGTAGTTGACCTGCGCCTTGCCACTGCTAGGCCGTTCGGCCGCCATTGCCGGTGTCGCCGCCAGCAGCGCCGCGGTCATCGCCAACACCCGCCAGACCATCCCCGAACTCCAAAAAACCCGGGCCATCGGACGCGGCCCCCCACCGCTGCAGCATAGCCCGGACCGGCGGAAATGACAGGCCCAGACCCTTTCAGGTTTGGATGTACGCATCAAAACCTGATCAAAAGGGTCTAGAATCAAACATTTAGAGCACGTCCGGGCGGCGGAACCGCCTACACTTCCGCCTGACGTGCTCTACCGCCCGCTGCGCTTGCGCTCACGCATGGCTGTCGAGGAGGCGAAGTTGAAGGGGCCGCGCAGATAGACCCAGGCGGGGGTCTTCAGGGTGGCCAGCAGCGGCGCCTCGCGGGCCGGGTGGCGGTAGTGGGCGAAGCGCTTGGCGGCCGGTGACATCCGCGCCTTCAGGGAGGCCCAGGGGCGCGAGACCACGGCCACCGGAACCTCGCGCATCAGCTGGGTCCAGCCACGCCAGCGGTGAACGTCCTTCAGGCTGTCGGCGCCCATGATCCAGACGAAGTGGACGCCGGGATAGCGGGCTTTCAGCAGGCGCAGGGTGTCGATGGTGTACTGCGAGCCGAGCCGGGTCTCGATGTCGCTGACGATCATCCGGGAGTCGCCGATGGCGGCCCTGACCTCGGCCAGGCGCGTCTGCAGCGGCGCGGTCTCCTTGGAACTTTTCAGCGGGTTCTGCGGCGAGACCAGCCAGATCACCCGGTCGAGAGCGAGCCTTGTGATGGCCGTGCGGGCGACGTGGAGGTGACCTTCATGCACCGGATTGAACGAGCCGCCGTAGAGGCCCACGCGCATTCCGGGCTTGAGGACGAAACCCGTCCGGAGGGCGGCCGGGCGGCCGGCCTCAGGGGCGTGTCTGGCCGGACCCGCGAACCACATATTTGAATGTCGTCAGTTGTTCCGCGCCCACCGGTCCCCGGGCATGCAGCCGGTCCGTGGCGATTCCGATCTCCGCGCCGAATCCAAACTCTCCCCCGTCGGCGAACTGGGTGGAGGCGTTGACCAGCACGATGGCGCTGTCGACCTCGGCGATGAAGGCTTCCGCCGCAGCCTCGTCCTCGGTGACGATGGCGTCGGTGTGGCCCGAGCCGTAGGCCGCGATGTGGCGAGCGGCGCCGGCCACCCCGTCGACGATCGCAACGGCCAGGATCGGGGCCAGGTATTCGGTGGTCCAGTCGGCGGTTGTCGCCGCCTTCATCGAGGGCTCGATGGCCAGGGCGGCTGCGTCACCCCGAAGCTCGCAGCGTTCCTTGATCAGGGCGTCGGCGATAGGTGGCAGCAGGCGCTCGGCCGCCGTCCTGTCGATCAACAGGGTCTCGGCAGACCCGCAGACGCTGACCCGGCGCAGCTTGGCGTTGACGACGATCCGGACGGCCTTGGCGATGTCGGCGGCCGCATGGACAAAGACGTGGTTGAGACCTTCCAGGTGACCCAGCACCGGGGCCCGCGCCTCGGCCTGCACCCGGGCGACCAGGCCCTTGCCGCCGCGCGGAATGATCAGGTCGATCTGGCGGTCGAGGCCGCTGAGCAGTGCGCCCACCGCGTCGCGGTCGGTGGTGCGGACGATCTGAACGGCGCTCTCGGGCAGGCCGGCGGCCCGCAGGCCGGTGGCCACACAGGCGTGGATGGCGAGGTTGGAGGTGATGCACTCCGACCCGCCCCGCAGGATCACGGCGTTGCCGGCCCGCACGCAAAGCGCCGCCGCGTCGGCGGTGACGTTCGGCCGGCTCTCGTAGATCATCGCGATCACGCCGATGGGGGTGCGGACCCGGGCGATGTCCAGGCCGTTGGGACGGGTCCAGCGGGCGATCTCGGCTCCGACGGGATCGGGGATAGCGGCGACGGTCTCGATGGCGCGGGCCAGATCCTCGACCCGCCCATCGTCCAGCAGCAACCGGTCGAGCATGGGCCCTGAAACCCCGGCGGCCTTTGCTGCGGTCAGATCACGGGCGTTGGCGGCAAGAATTGAGCCGGCGCCGTCTCGGATGGCGGCGGCCATGGCGCTGATGGCGGCCGTGCGCTGCTCAGCCGACGCCAGGCGCAGGGCGCGCGCGCCATAGCGCGCCGCCCGGCCCATGGCCATCATCCTGCCCCGCAATGTCTGGCCAGCGTCGTCCATCCGCTCCGTATCTCGGATTTGCTCAGGACGAGCATTAGCGGCCTTATTCGCTGTAGTCGAACTCGAACTTCGGCGTCTCGCCCTCCAGGCACTTGCCGTCGACCGGCTTGCTCGGGTCCTGCAGGAAGCTGCGGACCATGACCCGTGCGCAGGGGCTGCCGTAGCTGACGCCGTGCGTGACGTTGGGGGCGATGAACAGCTGGCCCTTGCTGAAGCGGGCGACGGCGGCCTTGGCGAGGCTGGGCGGGCAGCCGGGGTCGATCTCGGCGGCGATGAACAGGGTGGGGATGTTGCTGGACTGCGGACCGGCGTCGAGGGGATCGGGCTTGCCGACCGCCCAGGCCTCGCAGACCTCGAAGTAGCGGGTCATCGAGGGCACGGCGAGGGCGGCGATGGGGTCGCCGTCGACCTGCGCCACCTTGGCGCGGTCCTCGAAGGGAAACTCCTCCTTGCAGAGGTGGGTCAGGTGCTGGCCTTCGAAATAGGGGCTGCGCTCGGCGCGGTGAGCCTCGAGGGCGGAGAAGTCGCCCTTGACGAAGTTGGCCAGGTCCATCGGCAGGTGGCGGGCGCCGTAGCTGTCATAGGCGGCGTCCATCAGAAAGCCGGCCATGTCGTCGGCCGTGTAGGCCCGGCCCTTGCCCTGCACCGGGCCGGCGTTGAACTTTTTGGCCAGGGCCACGAAGTCGGCCTCGACGGTCGGGAAGCGTTTCGCACACTCGGCGTCGGCGGCGCACTTGCCGAGGACCAGATGCACCGCGTCGGAGATCAGCTGCGGGCCGCCCTGGGCCCATTTCGCTTCAGGCGGCCAGGGACTGTCGAGCACCACGGCCCGGATCCCTTGCGGCGCATGGCGCAGGATGCCCATGGCGATGCTGGTGCCGTAGGAGGCGCCGAAGAGGTCGATTTCCTTGTAGCCGAGGGCCTGGCGCAGGTCCTGAACGTCGAGGGCCACCTCCTTGATGTTGTAGCGGGAGAGGTCGACCCCGGCGGCGGCATGCAGCCGGCCACAGGCCTTCAGCGTTTCGCCGGCGGCGGCGGTCAGCGGGCCGGCGTCGTTCATCGCGACGTTGCCGCAGTCGAGAAGCGGCGAGGCCATGCCGGAGCCGCGCTCGTCGAAGAAGACCCAGTCCTGATCGACGGCGATCATGTCCCTGCCCAGGGGCGAGCGGACGATGCGCCCCGCCCCGACGGCGGCCGCGCCGCCTGGGCCGCCCTGCAGGTAGAAGACCGGCGGCTGTCCGGCGCGGGGATTCTGGGCCTTGATGATGACGACCGGGATGGCGACCCGTCGCGTGCTGGCCGTGCCGCGCGATTCGTCCACCGTCAGGATGCCGCAGGAGGCGCGGCTGGCGGCCGCCCCGAAGTCGCCGACGCAGGGGCCGGCTTTGTATTCCGGCTTGCCGGCGAGAGCAGGGCCGGCGACGGCCAGACCGGCGAAGGCGAGCGCGGCGGCGAGCAGCGGGCGGATCATTCTGAAAGACTCCCCAATTACGGCGGGCACCATAGGCTGGGCCAGTCGCCCCTGACCATGAAATCGCCGAAAGGTTGGCTTCCGCATGCGTCAAACAAGCGCTTGAATGCCGCAAGGTGAGGGCGCTTAGGTGCGCCCGAAATCAAAACGAGGAGGCGTTCATGCCTGAAGCTCTGATCATCGACGCAGTCCGCACCCCCCGGGGCATCGGCAAGATCGGCAAGGGCGCCCTTGCCGAAATCCACCCGCAGGAACTGGGCGCCACCGTCCTGAAGGCGCTCGCCGAGCGCAACAAGATCAACACCGCCGAAGTCGACGACATCTTCTGGGGCACCAGCAGCCAGGTCGGCATGCAGGGCGGCGATCTGGGCCGCATGTCGGCGCTTTCGGCCGGCTACAGCATCAAGTCCTCGGCCATGACGCTGGACCGCTTCTGCGGCTCGGGCATCACCGCCGTCAGCCTGGCCGCCCAGGCCATCATGTCGGGCATGGAAGACCTGGTCATCGCCGGCGGCACCGAGATGATGTCGATGGCCGGCCGCCGCGCCCCCTCCGACGGCGCGCCGATGCTGATGGACCGCGGCAACAAGAAGCTGCGCGACCTGCATCCCCAGTCGCACCAGGGCGTCTGCGCCGACGCCATCGCCACCCTGGAAGGCATCACCCGTGAAGACGTCGACGCCCTGGCCCTCGAAAGCCAGAAGCGCGCCGCCGCCGCCATCGCCGGTGGTCACTTCGATAAATCGCTGGTCCCGGTCTACAACGCCGACGGCACCCTGGCCCTGGACAAGGAAGAGTTCCCGCGTCCCGAAACCACCGCCGAAGGCCTGGCCTCGCTGAAGCCGTCGTTTGCCGCCATGGCCGACGTGCCGCTGGACGAGGACGGCACCACCTTCCGCAAGCTGATCACCGCCGTCCACCCGGGCCTGGACATCCAGTTCATGCACCACGCCGGCAACAGCTCTGGCGTCGTTGACGGTTCGGCCGCCCTGCTGCTGGCCTCGCCGAAGTACGCCGCCGAGCACGGCCTGAAGGCCCGCGCCAAGGTCATCGCCACCGCCAACATGGGCGACTCGCCGACCCTGATGCTCAACGCCCCGGTCCCCGCCGCCCGCAAGGTGCTGGAAAAGGCCGGCCTGACGGTCGACGACATCGACCTGTGGGAAATCAACGAGGCCTTCGCGGTCGTCGCCGAGAAGTTCATCCGTGACCTCAAGCTCGACCGCGCCAAGGTCAACGTCAACGGCGGCGCCATGGCGCTCGGCCATCCGATCGGCGCCACCGGCGCCATCCTGATCGGCACCATGGTCGACGAACTGGAACGCCGTGGCCTGAAGCGCGGCCTGGTCACCATGTGCGCCGCCGGCGGCATGGCCCCGGCCATCATCATCGAGCGCGTCGAAGGCTAGTCTTTCGCGGCAGACAACAGACGAGGGCCCCGGAGCGATCCGGGGCCCTTTGTCGTTGGGTCTGCATGCACAGCCCTGTCCTTCT
Organism: Caulobacter sp.; assembly: GCA_044377925.1. Taxonomy (GTDB): domain Bacteria; phylum Pseudomonadota; class Alphaproteobacteria; order Caulobacterales; family Caulobacteraceae; genus Caulobacter. The sequence continues at coordinate 14,154 of JBILYE010000055.1, forward strand.
GCTCGCCGCCTGTGACCTCGTCCCCGTGGCGCCGACCGCGACCTGCGATCCGGGCGCGAGGCCCGACCAGCAGGTGGTGATCGATGCGCCCCGGCCGATTCTCTATCAGCGCTCAAAAGGCGCGCCGTCGGCGGTCGATCCGGCCAGCTGCGGGGCTTAAGCGGCCCGCTTGAACGGCTCCGGCGCCGGCGCCAGTTCCAGCTCCGGACGGCGGGCGGGGGTCGACCGGGTTGGCGTGCGGGCCTGCTTCATCTCGTGCAGATTGACGACGATCCAAGCGTACATCATCACGCAGAACAGGCTGCCGAAGCCGAGAAAGACGGTGGTCAGGAAGATATCTTGGAAGGTCATGTCGGGCTCCTTTGTCCGGAAGCCTGATCCTGGCGCCGGGGCCGGCCGGCGAACATTCGGGAATGACCCTTACGTGTTGACCCTTAGTCCTCGGCCAGCAGCGTCATGCGCACCAGGTCCGACAGGGAGCCGGCCTGCATCTTGGTCATGACGTTGGCGCGATAGATTTCCACCGTGCGCGGGCTGATGCCCAGGTCATAGGCGATGATCTTGTTGGGCTTGCCGGCCAGCAGGCCGTCCAGCACCTCGGCCTCCCGACCCGACAGCGCGGCGCGCCGATCACGGACGTCCTGGCGGCCCTGGGCCCGCTGGCGGTCCGCCTCGCCACGGCCCAGTCCCGCGCGCAGGACCGACAGCAGGTCCTCGTCCTCGAACGGCTTTTCCAGGAAGTCGATCACGCCGGCCCGCATGGCCTCAATGGCAAGGGTGAGGTCCGCATGGCCGGTCATGACGATGACCGGCAGCTCGACGCCGGCCGCCTTGAGCCGCCGCACCATCTCCAGCCCGTTGATCTGCGGCATGCGTACGTCGGTCAGGATACATCCGGGCTCGAGGCCTGGCAGGGCGTTCAGGAAGCTGGTCGCGCTGTCGTAGGCGCGGCCTTCCAGCCCGGCGCTGTCCAGCAGGAACAGCAGGCTGTCGCGCATGGCCTCGTCGTCGTCGACGATGTGCACGACCCCTTCCGCGCTCTGGCCGTCACTCATCCAGGTCTCCGTCGGTCACGGCCCGCAGAGTGAACCGGAAGGTTGCGCCGCCGCCAGGGGTTTGGTCGGGCCAAAGCCGGCCGCCGTGCGCCTCGACGATGGTCCGGCAGATGCTCAGGCCCACTCCCATGCCCGCCGCCTTGGTGGTGACGAAGGGTTGGAACAGCCGGCCCTCCATCTCCGGGGCGATGCCGGGACCGGTGTCGGCGACGCTGACCTGCGACATGTCATCGGGGGCCGGATCGATCCGCACCGTCAGGTCCTTGCGTGGGCTGTCCTCCATGGCGTCGATGGCGTTGCGCAGCAGGTTGAGCACCACCTGCTGAATCTGCACCCGGTCGGCCAGAACCGCATCGATCGCCGGATCGAACTGGAAGCGGACGATGACACCCTGTTCCCGGGCTCCGACCAGGCCCAGAGCCGCCGCTTCCTCGACGATACGCGGCAGGCTTTCGATCCGGCGCTCTGTCTCGCCCCGGGCCGCGAACTCGCGCAGGCGGCGGATGATATCGCCGGCCCGCAAGGCCTGCTCGGCGGCCTTTTCGAGGCCGGTGCGGGCCTTGTCCACGCCTCCGCTGGCCAGCAGCCGGCTGGAGCCCTTCAGGTAGTTGGCGATGGCGCCCAGCGGCTGGTTGATCTCATGGGCCAGGGCGGAGGCCATCTCGCCCATGGCGGTCAGGCGCGAGACATGGATCAGGTCACCCTGCAGCGCCTGTAGCCGTGCTTCAGTGGACTGGCGCTCGGTGAGGTCGCGGACGAAGCCGGTGAAGAAGCGGCCGGTCTCGGTGCGGATTTCGCCAACCGCCAGTTCCATGGGGAAGGTGGACCCGTCCCGCCGCTCGCCGACGACGACGCGGCCCAGGCCGATGATGCGCGGCTCGTCCGTGACGTAGTAGCGGGCCATGTAGCTGTCATGGTCGGCCCGATGCGGCTGGGGCATCAGCCGGCTGACATTGCGGCCCAGCATTTCGTCCGAGGTCCAGCCGAACAATCGCTCGGCGGCGGCGCTGAACGACCGGACGAGGCCCTTTTCGTCGATGACGACCATGGCGTCGGGAATGGTGTCGAGGATCGACTGCAGGTGCGCCTCGCGCTCCACGAGGTCACGGTTGATGCGGGCGGCATGGCCCTGGGCGCGCTGGAAGATTTCGCCGCCGATCACGATGCTGGCCGCGGCAAGGACGAACAGCATCAGGGAGGCGGCGTCGTGGCCCATGCTCCAGACCGCGAAGGTCCCGACTGCCGCGGCCAGCAGGCCGGGTACCAGGCCGCCGGTGGCCGCCGCCAGCACCACGGCCGGGATCATCAGCAGCGGCGTCGCCGCCTCCTTCAGCGCCGATCCGGTCATCACCTTGGCCGCCCAGCCGAACGACAGGCCGGCCCCACCGGCCAGCAGGCCGAGCCAGAGCCTGCGCGAAGGGTCGGGAAGAAGGTTGGGCACGATCCGATCCTAGGCCAAAGCGGTCGACGAGGCGACCCAGGTAGAAGTCCGTAAGCGGCCTGCAAAGACCGTTGCCGGCTCAGAACAGCCTGGTGGCGGCCAGCAGCAGCGGCGCGCTCTTCCAGAGGCGCTGTCCAGGCGACGCCGGGTCGGCGCTCACGCGCCGATGGTCACGATCTCGACCTCGCCGCCGGCGACCATCGCCGTGTCGCCCTCGCCCTTGCCGAGCAGGGCCTGGGCGACCGGCGAGACCCAGGAGACGCTGCC
>JBILYE010000056.1:0-16892 GCA_044377925.1 Caulobacter sp.
CTCAGCTGGTAGAGCACCTCATTCGTAATGAGGGGGTCACAGGTTCGAGTCCTGTAAGCGGCACCATACCTCAAAGCAGGACAAGGACGGACCAGCGGCTGAGAGGCCGTAACGGCAGTTGCCCCCTGGGTCCTGTCTGGGTGTACCCTCCAGAAGGTGACGTGACCCCCATTTCTCATCCAGCCATAACGAGAGTCCTGAGTTGATTTGAACCTTCGTTGAGGTGGGTGACAAGAGGCGTCCGCGCGGAGCCTCCAGGCTGCGCAGCGCGGTCTGGTCGGCCTCCCGCGACCGTCACCTGGACTGCCGCCGCGTCGAGGCTAGGCTGCTGGGCGGCATCGTTGTCGATGACGAGGGGGATCGCCATTGCGCTGGCGCGATCGTCCATCGCTTCGGTCCGCCGCGTTGAGCTTCCCGGCGCGCATCCGTGGACCCTTGAGCGTAACGTCCACCCGGTCTCGCAAGTCTGAGCTCGCTAAACCGACAGCGGAATTTTCGAATGTAAGCGCGCGTTAAAACAGAGGTGCCATGTGGCGCGGCGTAGACTACCTCACCTAGATTCCGCGAAAGCTTGGTCGGCACGACGAATGTCGGCTTCTTGGCCAGATCCAAAGGTCGGCTCCTGGCGCTCAACAGACCTCTTCTCCTCCACCCCAACCATACAACGGACGTCCCGGATCGCCTTCCTTATCGTCGGGCTTTCGCGTGGAGTTGCGCAACAGCTGGTAGTCCGACGGCGTGAGCGACTTTTCGATCTTGGGATCGCGCGCCATGGCAGCTTCAATCACCCACGGCTCGATCTTGTAGCGGCCATTGATGTTGGCGACGACGCCGAGCACCTCAAGGCTGGCCGAACAGTGCTCTGGATCGATTGCCACAAAGGCAATCTGGTTCACTTGAGGTTTTCGAGGCGTACGCCGTGCTTCGATCTCGGCCTGCTGCGCGGCCAATTTCATCACTTCCCGGCCGGCGCCGATATGACCCGCCAGAGCCTGCTTGGTCATCTGAAGGGCAATAGCGTCTGTCACCGCCACCTTCTCTCGCCTTCCATCGACGGTGATGGTCACCTTGCGCCTCAAGGTCCTGGCAACGCTGTCGATTGCGCCGGCCCCTCTGGGCCGGCCGGCAGGATTTCCGCTCTGGCCCTTTCGGAAGCGGCTGTGGCTGGGTGGCTTGCGATAGCCGACGCTTTCGTCGTCCTGATCGTCCATCAGGCCGCCTCCATCGCCCGGCGGAGCTTCGGTCTGCCGCCGGTGAGCTGGCGCCAGCGCTCGACGACCAAGTCAACATAAAGCGGGTCTATCTCCGTGCCTACAAAGCAACGCCCAGTGCGTTCTGCCGCAATGAGAGTGGTGCCCGAGCCTAAGAAGGTGTCGAGCACAACATCCCCACGCCTTGTGACGTCCTGCAGGGCGTCAGCAACCATGCTCACGGGTTTGACGGTGGGGTGCATGGAGAGGTCGCTGGAGCGGCCCCCGAATGTATTCACTGATGCGTAATCCCACACGTTGGTGCGGTTGCGCCCGTGCTTGCCGAGCTCCACTGCGTTGAAGTGCTTCTCCTCGCCAACCCGGTAGACGAAGACCAACTCGTGCTTGGAACGATACAGCGAGCCCATACCGGCGTTGGATTTGTTCCAGACGCAAACGTTCAGGAGGTCGGTGTAGACGCTTTCTGCTGCGGCTTGGACGTCGGCCATGTGCCGCCAGTCCATGCAGACAAAGTGGACTGCCCCAGAGCGCGAGACCGCGGCGCAGGCGCCGAGCGTCTGCGAGAGGAAGGTGCGAAACTCTTGTTCGGTCATCTCGCCTGATGCCATCGCGAACTCGCGATGCTTAGACTTCAGGTTTGCGTGGCCCTGGATACGGACGTTGTAGGGTGGGTCCAGGAAAGCAGCGTCGACGTTGCGATCTCCAACCACTCGTCGCAGGAATTCGAGGTCCCGGCAGTCGCCGCAACCGACAACATGATCACCCAGAATCCAGATGTCCCCTGGGGCCGAGATGGCCGTTGTTGGGAGGTCTGGGACGACGTCGTCGTCTGGGTCTTCAGCGTCGGAAGAAAAGATCACGTCGATTTCGCCGCTGGAGAATCCCAGGCTCTCGAGTTCAATTTCGCCGACGATTGCCGACAGCTCGACGCGCAGCAGGTCCGCATCCCATCCTGCGTTGAGAGCGATCTTATTGTCGGCTATCCGCAGCGCCCGTTTCTGGGCTTCGGTAAGCCCTGTCAGCACGATCACGGGCACTTCCGCGAGACAGAGTTTGCGCGCGGCCAGCAGGCGACCGTGCCCGGCGATCAAGTGAAGATCTGGGTCGACAAGGATTGGATTGGTGAACCCGAACGATCGGATCGACTGGCAGAGCTGGTCGATTTGGCGAGCCGGGTGGGTACGGGCGTTGTTGGGATCAGGCTTAAGGGCCTGCAGAGGATGGCGTTCGAGATGCATCGGAGAGCTCCATGACGCCGGAATGTCCCTCTCCCATCCGACGCGCGTAGTTTAGACGATTCCTGGAGGGAACAGAAGGGGTACAACCCGCACCTTCTGCTTCGCCCCCAAGAACCACTCGACTTGCGGGTTAGGTCGAGCATTGGTTGCTCTGTCCTCGCCCGGCCGCGCCGGGCTCGCCTCAGTAGGGCGCGGCTTTCGCACCCTATGAAACCATTGAGGACGACATGACCCGCAAGACGAACACCAAGCCGAAGACGCTTCCTGAGCCGCATGCGCCCGCTACCAAGACCAGGAAGATCGACCTTGTGCAGGCGCTGCTGCGGCGGCCGGAAGGCGCGACGATTGAGGCGATGGTCAGCGCGACCGGTTGGCAGGCGCACACAGTCCGTGGCGCCTTGTCCGGGACGCTCAAGAAAAAGTCTGGGCTGATCATCACGTCCGATAAGGTCGATGGCGTTCGCACCTACAGGATCGCCGCCGAGACCACCGCGTGAGCCTGGAAGCGCGTATCACCGAAGAGGTACGGGCTTTGGAGGGTCTTGGCCTCGAGCCTTTGCGAGAAGCGTGGCGGCGGCGGGGCTTCGGAGCCCCGCCAAAGCTTCGTTCCGCCCAGCTATTGGGATTGATGCTAGCGTTTCGGATCCAGTCCGAAGCCTTAGGCGGGCTCGATTCCGATCTCGCCCGGCGGCTTCGGCGGGGCGTGGGACTGCAGACCGCCGCTCGGGCCCTACCGAGCGGAGCCCGGCTTTCTCGTGAATGGAAGGGCGAGGTCCATGAGGTCGCCGTGGCGGTCGATGGTTTCATCTACTGTGGTCAGACCTACAGCAGTCTTTCTCGCATCGCTTCGGAGATCACCGGCGTGCGTTGGAACGGCCGCCGGTTCTTCGGCTTAGCAAAGAGCGCCGAGAGATGAGGCCGCTGTCGGTGCGCTGCGCCATCTACACCCGGAAGAGCAGCGAGGAAGGGTTGGATCAAGCCTTCAACAGCCTCGACGCCCAGCGCGAGGCATGTGAGGCCTATGTGCTCAGCCAGGCCGGGGAGGGCTGGTCCGTGACCAAGGATCGCTACGACGACGGCGGTATCTCGGGCGGCACCATGGAGCGCCCCGCCCTAAAGCGTCTGCTCGCCGACATCGCCGCCGGGAAAGTCGATACCGTCGTCGTCTATAAGATCGACCGGCTGACGCGTTCGCTCAGCGACTTCGCTCGGATCGTCGAGGTGCTGGACCGGGCAGGGGCCTCGTTCGTTTCTGTCACGCAGGCGTTCAACACTACGACCAGCATGGGCCGCCTGACCCTCAATGTCCTCTTATCGTTCGCACAGTTCGAGCGGGAAGTTACCGGGGAGCGCATCCGGGACAAGATCGCGGCCTCGAAGGCTAAGGGCATGTGGATGGGCGGTAACCTGCCCCTCGGCTACGATCTGCCCACCGACAAGGCGACCCGCAGACTGGTGGTCAACGCCGGTGAGGTGGAGACTGTGCGGCTTATCTTCCGCCGCTACCTTGAGCATGGATCGGTCAGCGCATTGGAGAAGGTGCTCCATCGCGAAGGAATTAGCTCCAAGGCCTGGACGTCGACCCGCGGCCGATCAATGGGCGGCCTACGGTTTAGCCGCGGTGCGTTGTTCCACCTACTGAAGAACCGCATCTACCTTGGCGAGATCGTCCATAAGGACGCAGTCTATCCCAACGCTCATCAGGCAATCATCGATCATGCGCTGTTCGAGGCCGTTCAGGTCAAGCTTAAGGACAATGCAGCTGTTGAGCGCCAGAAGCGGACAGGTGGGGGGACGGCGGCGCTGACCGGATTGATCGTCGACGCCGCAAGCCGACCCATGAGCCCGACGGTATCTCTCGGGCGGGGCGGCCGAAGCTACCGCTACTACGTCTCTTCCCCACTCCAGAAGGGCGGCTCGGCGATCGAGGACGACACTCTCCGGCGGATTTCCGGTCAGCTGACGGATGAGCTTGTCCTTGAGACAGTCGCCCGACTTCGGCGCGTCGATGTAACGTTCTCAAACCTGAGGAACTATGTTCGCCAGGTTGCTGTGTTTCCCGACCACATGCGCCTGATCTTGATCCGCGACCAAACGATCGATCCCGATCGCGACCTGGCCACTGTTAGGCGGCGGCTTGCAGGTCAGGAACAGGCGATGCTGATTGAACACGAAGGGGGCCTGATCCAAGTCGTGCTGCCGGTCCGTCTGAAGGTCCGCGGAGGACGAAGCTGGATCGCCGAACCTGATGGTCGATCGGCAGGGACGCGCCAAAACGTAGATCCGGTCCTGATCGGCGGCCTTTCTCGGGCTCACCAAATCGCTGGAAAGACAGGGCTTAGGGGCGACCGGCGCTCCCCGCCAGGTCCCACCAAACAGGTCATCAGTTCGGCTTACGACCGCGCTTTGGTCGAGGTCGCCTTCCTGGCGCCTGACATTCAGGCGGCTATCGTCGCAGGCAGTCAGCCCGCTGGTCTTCGGCTAGAGCATCTTCTGCGCGGAGACGTCCCGCTTGCCTGGGCCGATCAGCGAGCGAAGTTCGGCTTCTAGCGCTCCCGTCCGGCGCCTGTTCGCTCCCTGTTGGGCGAGAAAATTTCCCTGTTCGGCTTGAAAAAAATCCCTGCTCTTTGGGGCGGGAATATTCCCTCCAGCCGAATCAAATCCCGACGGCACGGGGGGATTGAACCAATCCATGCGTCATGCCGGCGTCGAGCCAGCTGCATTTCCCTGTAGATTTCCCTGTTAGCAGGGAAACCACACCGGATCGCGGACACGCAGAGACCCGGCCTCCACGGGACGGCAACTCCGCCCGGAATGGCGACAAAATTGGCGCGGCTGCAGCGGTTTGGCCCGGCGAAGTGCCGAAGTTACCGAGGCTTGCAGGGAATTCCGTCGTGGGGAGACGAATGCCACGGGTCGGTGGCGGAGAGAGCGGGATTCGAACCCGCGGTAGAGTTTCCCCTACACACGCTTTCCAAGCGTGCGCCTTAAACCACTCGGCCACCTCTCCACGCATGCCGATGGCCTGCGGTTGCGCCGCTGGAGCCTTTCGGCCCCCGGCGCGGGAAGGCGCGCAATATACTCAGGGGCGCCCCGGTAGCAAGCGGACTTATGCATTGGGTGAAATCCGGTGCAGGACGCCCTATCTTACAGACCTGACCGCCGCAGGAGCCCCGCCATGTTCTTCAAGAAGACCGCCGAACTGCCCACCGCCGACACCGCCCTGCCGGGCCGCGCCCAGCCGCTCCTCGGCGAGCACGAACGCCACTTCGTCAATGGCCGCCCTCTGCACGGGCCCTGGCCGGAGGGGCTGGAGACGGCGGTGTTCGCCATGGGCTGCTTCTGGGGCGTCGAGCGTATTTTCTGGCAGATCCCGGGCGTCTACTCCACGGCGGTCGGCTACGTGAACGGCTTTACGCCCAACGCCACCTACGAAGAGGTCTGCTCGGGCCGCACGGGCCACACCGAGGCCGTGCTGGTCGCCTACGATCCCAGGATTGTCGGCTACGACGACCTCCTGAAGGCCTTCTGGGAAGGCCATGACCCGACCCAGGGCATGCGCCAGGGCGGTGACATCGGCACCCAGTACCGCTCGGGCATCTATCCGCAGAACGACGCGCAGGCCTCGGCCGCCGTCGCCAGCAAGGCGGTCTTCCAGCAGGCCCTGTCTGACAAGGGCTACGGTGAGATCACCACCGAAATCGCCGAGGCCGGTCCCTTCTACTACGCCGAGGACTATCACCAGCAGTACCTGGCCAAGAATCCGGGCGGCTACTGCGGTATCGGCGGCACCGGCGTCACCTGCCCTATCGGCGTGGGCGTCTCCCTTGAGGAAGAGGGGGCGTGACGCCAGAGGCCTTCGACAAGGCCGCCCGCGCCCTGCCGGGCGTGACCATGAACGTGCAGTGGGGCGACGATCACGTCTACAAGGTCGGCGGCAAGATGTTCGCCGTCTATGGGCCGTCGGACGACAGCTTTTGCTTCAAGGCCAGCGACATCGCCTTCGAGGTTTTGACCGAGACGGGGCGGGCTCAGCCCGCCCCCTATCTCGCCAAGGCCAAATGGGTCCAGTTTCCGTCTCTGAAAGATGAGGACGAGGCAGAGGTCGGGGACTGGCTGCGGTCGGCCCATGGCCTGATCGCGGCCAAGCTGACCAAAAAGCTGCGGGCGGAACTGGGAATAGCCTGAGCCGCTATTCGCTGCCGCTCTCGTCGAGCGCCTTGCGAAGACTACGCACCGCCTCTGCCGCCGGGCTCCGCGTCTGGCGCCAGGCCAGCAGCACGACCGCGCCCATGGTGGCGATGGCGAAGGGGATCGGTCCGAACATCCAGGCGGCGCCCGCCAGGGCGAAGTAGTAGCCCCTCACCCCGGCGTTGAAGGCGCTCAGGGCCCCGTTCAGCACCCGGGCCCCCGCCTGGCCGATGGCGTCGATCACCTTTGCATCTGGCGCCGGCTGGCCCTCTTCCCGCTCCGGCGCGGCGCCGAAGATGGTCAGGGTGTAGTTCATCTGGCGAATGGCCCAGATGAAGTCGAGCAGGCCGCGCGCCAGGGTGATCAGGATCACTGCCAGCTGGGTCTCGAACAGCAGCCGGCTGGACGTCTGGATCAGGGCCAGGGACGATACCGACCGGAAACTGTCCTCACCGCCGAACAGCACACCCGCCACCGCCGCGATCAGCAGCAGGTTGGAGCTGGCGAAGAAGCTGGCCGAGTTGAGGGCGTGACCCAGCAGCTGGCCGTCCATGAAGCGGCCGGCCCGGCGGCTCATCTCCAGCATCCAGGCCACCCGAATCCTGGCCATGTCGCTGTTCAGCACCCCGGCCGGCCCGCGGAAGAGTCGCAGGATCGGCTCGTAGAACACCCAGCACAGGACGAAGAAGACCAGTGCGGCGAGGTCGTCCCAGGCGATCATGGCCGTTTCAGTCCTCCAGGATCTGGCTGTGCTTCTGGGTGTCCTTCAGAAGGATGCTGACCACCAGCCCCAGCACCATCACGACCGTGACATAGACGTAGAAGCCGCTCTCGATCTTCGCCTGTTTGAAGGCCAGCGCCGCATATTCCGCGCTGCCGCCGAACACCGCGTTGGCCACCGCATAGGGCAGGGCGACGCCCAGCGCCCGCATATGGGTCGGATAGAGCTCTGCCTTCACCACTGCCGAGATCGAGCTGTAGCAGGACTGGAACAGCAGGGCGGCCAGCAGCAGCAGGAAGGCGGTCACCGGGCTGGTCGCTGTGGCGATGGCCGACATGATCGGCCAGGTCAGCAGCACCCCGCCGCCGAAGGCCGCGATCAGCATCGGCTTGCGGCCGAACTTGTCGGACAGCCAGCCGAACAGAGGCTGGGCCAGCATGAACAGGAACAGCGCCGAGACGCTGATCAGGGTGGCGGTCTCCTTGGTGAACCCGGTCGTGTTGACCAGGAACTTCTGCATGTAGCTGGTGTAGACATAGTACCCCAGCGAGCCGGCGGCGGTCAGGCCCATGACGGCAAGGGTCTGGCGCGGGTGGGCCTTGATGGTCGGCCAGATCAGCGAGGCCAGCAGGGCGAAGAACAGCGCCACGGCGGCGATCTGGGCCGGGCCCTGGATCGACGGGACCGTGAACGACAGGATGGCGGCGATCACCACGCCCGACAGCATGGCCGTGACCCAGATCACCTGCGCCCGCGCCACGCGGACCTCGCCGGTCTTGGCCTTGAAGCTGTGGCTCTCGTCCATCCGGGCGCGGATCCAGAACACCACCACGGCCAGGGCCGCGCCGATGAAGAAGGGAATGCGCCAGCCCCAGGCCTCGAGCGTCTCTTCGCTCATGGTCTGTTGCAGGACGACCAGCACCAGCTGGGCCAGCAGGCTGCCGGCGATCAGGGTCACATACTGGAAGCTGGACCAGAAACCGCGCCGTTGCTTGCCGGCCACCTCGCTCATGTAGGTGGCGCTGGCCCCGTACTCGCCGCCGACCGACAGGCCCTGCAGGAGGCGGGCGCCGAGCAGGATCACCGGCGCCAGGCTTCCGACCACGGCATAGGTCGGAGCGACCGCAATGATCAGGCTGCCGGCGCACATCAGCGACACCGACAGGGTCAGCGCCGCCCGGCGACCGGCCCGGTCGGCGTACAATCCCATCAGCCAGGCCCCGAGCGGCCGGGCCAGGAACCCGACCATCGACACCGCGGCAACCTTGAGCAGCTGGGCGGTCTGGTCGCCCTCGGGGAAGAACTGTTTGGCGAAGTAGAGGCTCAGGAAGAGGTAGGCCGACCAGTCGTACCATTCGACCAGGTTGCCGGCCGAGCCGCCGAGGATGGCGCGCAGCCGCTGGCCGGCGGTCATGCCGGGCGCGGAGGCCTCAGGCGGCAGGGACCCGTCGGCCCCGGTCTCGGTAACACTCATGCCTTGCCCCCTTGGGGACCTGCCCCTCATTTGCCGCGAGGTTAGGCGATGGCCCGGTCATAGGGAAATCCCGAAAGGGCAGGGCCAAACGAAAAACGCCGGCCCTTTCAGGCCGGCGCTTCGCAATTTCAGGATCGCTGGAGCTAGTGCAGCAGCCAGCTGCGGGCCGGCAGCACGAAGGCCTGGCCGTCGTCTTCGCCCAGGCCGGACTCGGCCGACAGACCAAGCAGTTCGTTCAGCGACGGACGCAGGTAGTCGGTCAGCTGGCTGTCGCCGACCGCGAACGGCGTGTCGATGATCAGGAAGGACAGCGACTGATAGGCGCGGCCGCCGATCATCAGCGGGGCGTCCGTGTCGACGTCCTGCGGCGCCAAAGTGACCGCCGGGGCGTCCAGGCTGAACAGCTGCGGGATGGCCGGGATCGCCAGATCGAACGGGTCGATCAGGTTCAGCTCGCCGGCGCCGGCACCATCTTCAATGTCGCCTGCGGTCACGACCTGCGGCTCGGCGTCCTTGCCGTGGGTCAGCACGATCAGGGCGGACGGGGCGTCGTCGTCGTTGGCCGGCGTCAGGGCGTCGGACGCGCCTTCGCCATCATCGGCCGGGGTATCTTCGGTCAGGCCGGAGGCGTCGGCCATATCGATGACATCGACAGCGACGAGGTTGCTCAATTCATCCTGCACGAATTCCAGCGGCTGGATGTGTTGCAGGCCGTACTCGCCCTCGGAAAAGTCTTCGACGTAGAGGGCGCCCGGCACCCGTCCCGTGATGACCACTTCGCCCATGTCGAAGCCGAAGATGGCGTCCATGACGCTGTCGCCGAATCCCGTCCCCCGGAAATCCAGCATGCTGTCGTCGTTGAAAATCATGGCTCTCGGTCCCCAATCATCGCCCACTATCCCGGATGATCATCGTTATTGCTAGCACGCCGTAGGCAAAACGCCAGCCCTGCGCCACAGGGCCGCGCGGAATCTGTGCAGAAGCGTTGTTGATCGGGCACAATCGGCGAAGGTCACCGTTCCCTAACGGAATTCTGCTATTAGGTAAGGGACAGGGAGAGACAGCGACCATGGGCCCAACCGGCCTTGCAGTGAGGGGATCGCGCGGTCTGCTGCGGCAGATCCGCGAAGCCATGGCCGGGCAGGTTCCGGCCCAGGCCAAGCTCGACATGGTCGTGCGCATCATTGCCCGCTCGATGGTGGCCGAGGTCTGCTCCCTCTATCTGCGCCGCAGCCATGGCGACCTGGAACTGTTCGCCACCGAGGGCCTGGCCCGCGAGGCCGTTCACGTCACCCGGCTGAAGGCCGGCGAGGGCCTGGTTGGCGAGATCGTCCGCCTCGGCCGGCCGCTGAACCTGTCAGACGCTCCCAACCACCCGGCTTTCGCCTATCGCCCGGAGACGGGCGAAGATCCCTACCACGCCTTCCTGGGCGTGCCGCTGCTGCGCGGCGGGCGGGGCATCGGGGTGCTGGTCGTGCAGAACGCCACGACCCGCACTTACAGCGAGGAAGAGGTCGAGGACCTCCAGATCATCGCCATGGTGCTGGCCGAGCTGGTCGGCTCTGGCGACATCCTCGGCGAGGCCGAGCTCAGGGACGTCGAGATCGCGCCGCACCGGCCCGAAAGGCTGAAGGGCGCCAAGTTCGCCGACGGCCTGGCGTTCGGTATCGCGGTGCTGCACGAACAGCCGGTCGCCGTCGGCCACCTGCTCAGTGATGACCCGGTCGCTGAAGAGGCCAAGCTCAAGGTGGCGGTGAACGGGCTGCAGGCCCAGATCGACCAGATGCTGGAAGGCGAGGGCGGCCTGATCGGGGCCTCCTACGAGGTGCTCGACACCTACCGGATGTTCGCCCACGACCGCGGCTGGAACCGGTCCCTGGAAGAGGCCGTGCGCTCGGGCCTCACCGCCGAGGCCGCCGTCGAACGCGTCCGTTCCGAACACCGGGCCCGCCTGGGCAAGGCCAAGGATCCCTATCTGCGCGAACGCCTCCACGACCTGGAGGACCTCAACGACCGACTGTTGCGTCACCTCGCCGGCGACGGCGACGTAGCCCGCGAGCTGCCCGAGAACGCCATCCTCATCGCGCGGAACCTCGGCCCGGCCGATCTTCTGGAATACGATCGCACGAAACTGAAGGGCATCCTCCTTGAGGAGGGCTCAACGGCCAGCCACGCGGCCATCGTCGCGCGGGCGCTCGACATCCCCTGCGTCGGCCGCCTGTCCGGCCTGCGCGATCGGCTCAGCCAGGGCGACCCGGTCATCGTCGACGCCGAGAGCGGCGAGGCCTTCCTCCGCCCCCGTGCCGACGTCATCAAGGCGATGAACGCCCGGCTGGAGGTCCGCACCCAGCGCAAGGCCGAGTTCGCCAAGCTGCGCGATACGCCGGCCTTCACCCGCGACGGCCACAAGGTCACCTTGCTGATGAACGCCGGTCTGGCCGTCGATCTCGATATCCTGCGGGAAACGGGAGCCGAGGGCATCGGCCTGTTCCGCACCGAGTTCCAGTTCATGGTCGCCGAGGAGCTGCCGCGCCTCGAGGCCCAGACCAGCCTCTACAGCAAGGTGTTTGACGCCGCCGACGGCCTGCCGGTCACCTTCCGCACCCTCGATCTCGGCGGCGACAAGCTGCTGCCCTACATGGAGGCCGAGCGCGAGGAGAACCCGGCCCTTGGCTGGCGCGCCATCCGCATGGGCCTGGACCGTCCGGCCCTCCTGAAGATGCAGCTCCGCGCCCTGATATGGGCCTCCAAGGGCCGCCCCTTGCGGATCATGTTCCCGCTGGTCGCCAACGTCGACGAATTCCGCGCCGCCCGCGCCATGGTCGACAATGAGGTGAACTGGGCCCTGCGCAGAGGGCGCCCGGCGCCCAGCCGGCTCGACGTCGGGGCGATGATCGAGGCCCCGTCGCTGATCTGGCACCTCGACGCCCTGCTGCCGATGACCGACTTCGTCAGTGTCGGCACCAACGACCTCATGCAGTACCTGTTCGCCGCCGATCGCGGTAACCCGCGGGTCGCCGACCGCTACGATCCGCTGTCCCCGCCGGCCCTGCGGGCGCTCAAGATGATCCAGTCGGCCTGTGCCGAAACGGGAACGCCTGTCTCGGTCTGTGGCGAAATGGCCGGCCGGCCGCTGGAAGCCTTCGCCCTGACGGCCCTGGGTTTCGACCGCCTGTCGATGCCGCCGGCCGGCATCGGCCCCGTCAAACAGATGGTTCTGTCCTGTGATCGCGAGGCTGCGGCGCGGGGCGTCAACACCCTGATCAAGAGCGCCGCGGGCTCCATCCGCAACGAGATCGAGACTTTGGCCCGGAAATTGTATGTCGCAGTGTGACCATTAACCTCATGGGGGGTTACCACATTGAATTCCGGGCGTTTTCTTGATATCCAGAATGCATCGTTAACGCTTCTCGCGGTAGGGGAAGCGAACGGCGGGAAACTCGCCTTGTGGGCGAGTCTCGCAGTTTGCGTTGAGTGGGGACTTTCCTGATCATGGCGCTGGATACCGGCGGGGTTACGTCTTTGTATCGCACGGGTGAGTACGATCCTTCGGCGGAGGTTTTGCGCAACGATGCGCCGACCCTGCAGGACGGCTACGATGTCGGCGCTGCCCTGAAAGCCATCCGCCTATTCCACGGCGTGACCTTGCAGGACCTGGCCGACGCCACCCGCATTCGCCAGTCCTATCTCGACGCGCTGGAGAACATGCGCCTCGACGAACTGCCGTCGCGGCCGTTCGCCATCGGCTATGTGAAGGCCTACGCCCGGCACCTCGGCCTCGATGTCGACGAGGCGGTCGAGCGCTTCCGCAACGACCACCCCGAACATGACGAGGGCCTTCGCGCTCCGATCGGGGTGCGCAAGGAACGCGATCCGCGCCTGGCCCTGATCCTCATCGCGGGCCTGCTGATCGGCGCCGCCATCCTGCTGTGGAACGTCGCCCAGCGGGCCATCGCCGAAAAGGCGCCCAGCCAGGCCATCGTCGCCGAAGGCCATGTTCCTCCGCCGCCGGCCGATATCGGCGGTCCCATCCAGGTCGGCGGCCCCACGGCCCCGCCGGTGGAATCGACCACCCCCGACGCCTACGTCACCCCCGGCATGGCCAATAACGGCGACGGCAGCGAGACCGCCGCCAAGGCCGCCGAGGCTCCGGTGATGTCCTTGCCGGCCGGCGCGGCCTTCAAGGCCGAAGGCACGATCTACGGCGCGCCTGTCAGCGCGGCCTCCGGCGTGACCATCAAGGCGCGCCGCAACGGCGTCTTCGAGGTCAAGGGGCCTGACGGCTCCAACTACTTCACCCGCGTTCTGCAGCAGGGCGAGGCCTACCGGGTCCCGGCGCTGAAGGGCCTGACCGTGACGGTCAGCGACCCCGGCCTGTTCCAGGTCTTCGTCGCCGGCCGCTACACCGGGCCGCTGCCGGGGCTGGTGACGCAAAGCTCGACACTGGCGGCGCTCGCGCCGTCCGCTCCGGTTCCCGCGGCGTCGCAGTAGTCTCCCTGCCCCGGTCGGGCGGGGGGTGTCAGAGCCAGTGCGGCTTGTCGACGGTCAAATTTCGCCCCTCGACGGTCAGCAGGCCGTCGATCCGGTCCAGGCGCATCAGCCCAAGCGCCAGGCCCTCGACTCCCGACGCGGCCACGCCTGCCCGAAGCTCGCCATTGAGCACCTCCGCGCCCGCCGCCGGAGCAGGACCCTCGAACCGCAACGGCAGCATCCGGCTCTTCACGACCCCGCGCCGCTTCATCCGGCTGGTCGTCTCCTGCCCGACAAAGCAGCCCTTCTTGAAGTCGATGGCGTTCAGCAGATCGAGGTTGGCCTCGATCGGATAGGTGGCGTCCTCGCCGAAATCGGTCATGTCCGGCACGGCCAGGGCGATCCGGTGCGCATCCCAGGCCTCGCGGGTGGCCGTCTCGCCGACATCGAGCCCGTAGCCACGCCATCCCAGGTCGGCGAGCCTCGGATCGACGAGCCAGCCGGCGCCCGGCGCCTCGCCGAACGTCACGAAGACGCCCGCCTCATCCGCCTCGATCTTCACCTTCGAGCGTAGCCGGTACATCGTCAGCCGCCGGATCAGGTCTTCGCGCCGGTCAGCCGCCACATCCAGCAGCACGCCGTCGTCAGTCCCCAGAATGAACAGATCAACCAGCAAACGACCCTGCGGCGTCAGCAAGGCCCCATACCGCAACTCGCCGTTGCCGATCGTCTCCACGTCCTGAGTCAGCAGGCCCTGCAGGAACCCGCGCCAGTCCTCGCCGGTCACGCGGACCAGCGCCCGGTCGGTCAGCCTCAGTTGCGACATCGTCATACGGGCATAAGTGGCGCGCCCGACAATGGAGCGCCAGAGGTAACCCGGCTATCATCCCGCAAATGGCCTCAACGCCCTTCCCGATTCTCTTCATTGGCCCCGGCCGCATCGGCGACGCCGTGCTCGCCACCGGCTTGATCCACAAGCTCGCCCGCGAGGTTCCCGGCGCGCGCTTCACCATTGCCGTCGGTCCCGCCGCCGCGCCGCTGTTCGCCGACCTGCCCGGCCTCGACCGGATCATCGTCATGCAAAAGCAGAAGGGCAGCGGCCACTGGTTCAAGCTCTGGAACCAGGTGCGCCACACGGCCTGGGGTCTGGTCATCGACACCCGCGGCTCGGCCATCTCCACCTTCCTGCGCCGCAAGCGCCGGGCGGTGCACAGGAAGTCGCAGGGCGAGCCGACCCACAAGGTGATCGAGGCCGCCCGCCTGCTGCAGATCGAGGGCGATCCCCCGGCCCCCTACCTCTACGTCTCGCCCGAACGCCAGGCCGCCGCCGACGCCTTGCTCGAAGGCGGCAGGGGGCCAATCCTCGCCATGGGTCCGGCCGCCAACTGGTTCGGCAAGACCTGGCCGATCGACCGCTTCGCCAGCACCGCCAAGCGGCTGATCGCTGAAGATGGCCCGCTGGCCGGCGGCCGGCTGGTCATCCTCGGCGGGCCGGAAGACGTGCGCTATGTCGACGAACTGCGCCGCTCCCTGCCGCGCGACCAGTGCCTGGACCTGACCGGCCAGCTCGACCTCCTGACCGCCTACGCCCTGCTGAAGCGGGCGCGGCTCTTCGTCGGCAACGATTCGGGCCTGATGCACCTGGCCGCCGCCGCCGGCTGCCCGACGGTCGGCCTGTTCGGCCCCTCCGACGACCGCCTCTACGCCCCCTGGGGAACACACACCCGCGTCGTCCGCGGCCCCCGGACCTTCGATCAGTTCAAGGAGGTCGACCCCGGCCTCAACCAGACCATCGGCCACATGCTCGACCTGCCGACCGAGGCGGTGATCCTGGCGTCGAATGAGCTGCTGAAGGCGACGGAAACGCTTGATCCTTCTCCCGCTAGTCGGGAGAAGGTGGCCCCGGAGGAGTCGGATGAGGGCAGAGCCAGCCTTTGATGGTCGGCGCTGACCGTCACTGACCTTCGGCGCAGCCCTCATACGTCGGCTTCGCCGCCACCGCCTCCCGACAAGCGGGAGATGGAACCGAGACGAGGAGCCGCCCGATGCCCAATACCTACGACCTGATCGTCCGCGGCGGCGAGGTGGTGAACCATTCCGGACGCGGCTTCGCCGACATCGGCGTCCGGGCCGGCAAGATCGCCGCCATTGGTGACCTGTCCCAGGCCAGCGCCGGCGAGGTTTTCGACGCCACCGGCCTGACGGTCCTGCCGGGCGTGATCGACAGCCAGGTCCACTTCCGCGAACCCGGCCTCGAATGGAAGGAAGACCTGCAGACGGGCGGACGGGCGGCCGTGCTTGGCGGCGTCACCGCCGTCTTCGAGATGCCCAACACCGAGCCGACCACCACCGACCCGGACGCCCTGGCCGACAAGCTGGCCCGAGCCAAGAACCGCATGGACTGCGACCACGCCTTCTACATCGGCGGCACCCATGAGAACGCCGCCTTCCTGGGCGAGCTCGAACGCCTCCCCGGCTGCTGCGGGGTCAAGGTGTTCATGGGCGCCAGCACGGGCACCTTGCTGGTCGCCGACGACGAGGGCGTCGAGGCCGTCCTCAAATCCATCAACCGCCGCGCCGCCTTCCATAGCGAGGACGAATACCGCCTGGCCGAGCGCCGATCCCTGGCCCGCACCGGCGACTGGACCAGTCACCCGGAAGTCCGCGACGCCGAGTCCGCGATCCGTTCGACCGAACGCCTGGTCCGGCTCGCGCGAAAGGTCGGCCGCCGCATTCACGTGCTGCACGTCACCACCAAGGAAGAGGTCGCCTTCCTCGCCCAGCACAAGGACGTGGCCTCGGTCGAGTTCACCCCCCAGCACCTGACCCTGCACGCGCCGGAAGCCTACGTGCGCCTCAAGGGCCTGGCCCAGATGAACCCCCCGATCCGCAGTTCGGACCATGTCGAAGGCCTCTGGGCCGGCATCGCCAGCGGCGTCGCCGACGTTCTGGGCTCCGACCACGCCCCCCATACGCTTGAGGAAAAGGCCCGGCCCTATCCGGCCTCGCCCTCCGGCATGCCCGGTGTCCAGACCCTGGTCCCGATCATGCTCAACCACGTCGCCGCCGGCCGCCTCAGCCTCGAACGCTTCGTCGACCTGACCAGCCACGGGCCCCAACGTGTCTTCGGCATCGCCGGCAAGGGCCGCCTGGCCGAGGGCTACGACGCCGACCTGACCGTGGTCGATCTCAAGGCCAAACGCACCCTGCGCCACGCCGACATGGCCACCCGCAGCGGCTGGACCCCCTTCGACGGTATGGAGGTCACCGGCTGGCCGATGGCGACGATCATCAGGGGCAGGGTGGTCATGCGCGAGGACGAGGTCGTGGCGCCGGCCCTGGGCGAACCGGTGCGGTTCCAGGAAACGCTGGGGGCCTGAGGCCCACCCTGTCGAATCCGCGACACCCCGCCCGTCTATGCTATCAGACGCGGGCGCTGCGCCCGGTCGCAGCCAGACGCGGACCCACCCATGCAGTACATGATCCTGATCTACGAACCCGAAGCCGCCTACGCCAACGCCGGCGAAGCCACCCTGACCGAGATCGTCGGCAAGCACATGGCCCTCTCGGCGGAGCTGCGCGAGAAG
>JBILYE010000268.1:0-4472 GCA_044377925.1 Caulobacter sp.
CACGGTGCCGATCTACCAGGCTCTGGAGAAGGTGAACGGCGTCGCCGAGGACCTGAACTGGGAGGTCTTCCGCGACACCCTGATCGAACAGGCCGAGCAGGGGGTGGACTACTTCACCATCCACGCCGGGGTGCGCCTGCCCTTCGTGCCCCTGACCGCCAGGCGCGTCACCGGCATCGTCTCGCGCGGCGGCTCGATCATGGCCAAGTGGTGCCTGGCTCACCACAAGGAGAGCTTCCTCTACGAGCACTTCGAGGACATCTGCGAGATCATGCGGGCCTATGACGTCTCGTTCTCGCTCGGCGACGGCCTGCGCCCCGGCTCCATCGCCGACGCCAACGACGAGGCCCAGTTCGCCGAGCTGCGGACGCTGGGCGAACTGACCAAGGTCGCCTGGAAACACGGCTGCCAGGTGATGATCGAGGGCCCCGGTCACGTGGCCATGCACAAGATCAAGGCCAACATGGAAGAGCAGCTCAAGCACTGCCACGAGGCCCCGTTCTACACCCTCGGCCCGCTCACCACCGACATCGCCCCCGGCTACGACCACATCACCAGCGCCATCGGCGCGGCGATGATCGGCTGGTTCGGCACGGCCATGCTCTGTTACGTGACGCCGAAGGAGCACCTCGGCCTTCCCGACCGCGAGGACGTCAAACAGGGCGTCATCGCCTACAAGATCGCCGCCCACGCCGCCGACCTCGCCAAGGGCCACCCCGGCGCCCAGATCCGCGACAATGCCCTGAGCCGGGCGAGGTTCGAGTTCCGCTGGGAAGACCAGTTCAACCTCGGCCTCGACCCCGAAACCGCCCGCGAATACCACGACGAGACCCTGCCCAAGGAAGCCCACAAGACCGCCCACTTCTGCTCGATGTGCGGCCCGAAGTTCTGCTCGATGAAGATCAGCCAGGAGGTGCGCGAGTTCGCGTCGGGCATGGCCCCGAACGAGATCGAGCTGGGGATGAGCCAGATGAGCGACAAGTTCCGCGAACTGGGGAGCGAGATCGACGTGGCGGTGAAGGGGTAGGAAACGGGGACACATTGAAATCGCAGATTTCAATGTGTCCCCTCTTTATTCAGGATGCGGCGATGACCTCCACCACCATCCGCCGCCTCCAGCCCGGCGAAGGCCCGACCTTCCAGTCGATCCGCCTGATCGCCATGCGCCTCGACGAATCCACTTTCGGCTCCACCCTCGCCGAGGAGGAGGCCAGGCCGGACAGCTGGTTTGAAGATCGGGTACGGGCCGACGGGGTGTTCGTCGCCGAATCCGAAGGCCGTGTCCTCGGCGTCGTCGCCGTCGGGCCCAAGGCGCCGGCGAAAGAGCGCCACAAGGGCCTCGTCTACAGCATGTTCGTCCTGCCGGAGGGCCGGGGCAGGGGGCTGGGCGCCACCCTGATGGCGGCCTGCCTCGACTACGCCCGCGATGTGGTCGAGATCGTCCAGCTGGTCGTCGTCTCGACCAACGCCGTCGCTGTCGCCCTCTATGAAGCGGCCGGCTTCGAGCGTTATGGTTTCGAACCGCGCGCCCTCCTGCAGAAGGACGGCCGCTACACCGACGACCTTCACATGTGGAAGCGCCTGAAATGACCGACCCCGTCCACGGCTGGCACGCCTACGTCCAGAGCCGCGACCCCGCCGACCTCGGCGCCCTGATCGCCGAGGACTGCGTTTTCGAAAGCCCGGTCGTCCACTCGCCCCAGGTCGGCAAGGCGATCACCGAGAAGTACCTGCTGAGCGCCCTGCAGGTGCTCAACAACGACAGCTTCGAATACCTCGGCGAATGGCGGGCCGAGCGCTCCGCCGTGCTGGAGTTCGGCTGCGTCATCGACGGCATCCGTATCAACGGCGTCGACATGATCTGGTGGAACGAAGCCGGGCTGATCACCCGCTTCAAGGTCATGGTCCGGCCGCTGAAGGCCATCAACATGCTGCACCAGAAGATGGGCGAGATGCTCATGAAGCTGGCGGGCTGATTTGCCATAGGGTGTGTCGCCTTCCGGGCGTCGGATTGGCCTGCGCCCGGCTGGTATTTGTCGTCCGGTTGTTGGCTGGTTGTCGCCTTGATGGGCTGTTGTTGGCGTTAAAAAGCGCTGTAAAATCAACAGCCAAGGTCGCGATGCCGCCTCGACTTCGCTCAATTCTGCTATAATGGTCTCCCGCTTCGGTAAGCCCGTCTTCCCAGACCGTGCGCCTGGCGCTAGCGTTCACCCATGAAAACCTCCCGCCTGCTGCCCGTTCTGGCCTTCGCCGCCCTCGCCGCCGCCTGCGGCCAGCCCTCCGAGGAGAGTGCGCCCGCCGCGCCGGCTGCCCCGGCCGCGCCCACGGCCACTGCTGAACCCGCGCCGCCGGCGACGCCCGCCGCCGCCGCCAGCGGCGCGGTCGCCCTCGACCAGGAAGGCCTGCGCCTGGTGTCGGAGACCGGCTCCACCCGCCTGGTCGCCTTCGAAACCCCGACCGCCGACGCCGTCGCGGCCTTGAGCAGCGTGCTGGGCAATCCGGCCGACCGGTCGACCAACAGTGAGTGCGGCGCCGGTCCCACCGAGTTCGTCAGCTGGTCGAACGACCTCGACGCCCTCTTCCTCGAAGGCAAGTTCGTCGGCTGGAGCGCCGGCCAGCGCAGTGGCGGCAAGGTCACGACCATGGACGGCATCGGCGTCGGCTCGACCCGTCAGCAGCTCATCGAATCCTTTGGCGACCTCAAGGTCGAGGAGAGCACCCTCGGCATCGAGTTCACCGCCGGAGACATCGCCGGCATCCTCGACAAGGACGGCCCGGCCGGGAAGGTCGAGACGATCTGGGGCGGGACCAGCTGCGTGTTTCGATAATTATACCCGGTAATTATTGACGGCGGTTTTTACCCGGTATAAATGGCCGGCATGAAACAGGATCGAAAACAGCTCGTCCGCGACTTCAAGGAACGCAAGGTGGCCGCCGGCGCCTTCGTCGTCCGCTGCGCGCCTTCCGGCCAGGTCTGGGTGGACGTCTCCCCCAACCTGCACAATCGCCAGAACGGCCTGTGGTTCTCCCTGCGCCTCGGCAGCCATCCCAACCGGGCGCTGGTCCAGGCCTGGAAGGACCATGGCGAAGCCGCCTTCACCTACGAGGTTGTCGAGGAACTGCCCGACGCCGAACGCTCCCAGTGGGAGATGACCAATGCCCTGAAGGACCTCTCCGCCAGATGGCGCGAGGCCCTGAACGCGGAGAAACTGACCGGATGACCGCCACCTACAGCCTGTTCGAAGGCCATCACCGCCTGGCCCAGGGCGAGATGACCGCCCTGGCCGCCGTCGCCCGCGCCTCGCTGGCGCGCGACCCCAACATCAGTTTCCGCGTCTTCGACGACACCACCGGCGAGCGGGTCGCGCTGGACCTCGAGCCGCCGGCCCGCAAGTCGGCCGGGCGGCCCAAACTCGGCGTCGTCACCCGGGAAGTCGGCCTGCTGCCCCGTCACTGGGACTGGCTCAGCCAACAGCAAGGCGGCCCCTCTGCCGCCCTGCGCCGCCTGGTCGAAACGGCCCGCCGCGATCCGGCCACGGTCCGCAAGGACGAACTCAACGCCGCCTACCGCTTCGTCGGCGACATCGCCGGCGACCTGGCCGGCTTCGAGGAGGCCAGCCGCACCCTGTTCAACGATGATCGCGAGGGTTTTCTGGCCAACACCCAAGGCTGGCCGACCGATGTCCGCGGTCAGGCGCTCAGGATGCTGGGCTGGACCTGATCCAGGCCAGCGCCGCCGCCATTTCCGGGTCTTCCCCCCGGGCCAGGGCGGCGGCGCTGAGCCGCACGGCGATATCGGGCGCCAGGCCCGAATCCGGCTGCGTCGTGCGCGGCAGGGTGGCGACCAGCGGCAGGTCCGCCTCCAGCCCGCTGTTGGGCAGCTTGAGAAAGAAGAAGCCGCTGCCGTTGATGCCCCGCAGATTGCCGCCGGTCGTCTGGCCGATCAGTCGGCCCCGGCCGGAAGTCTTCACCGTCAGGGCGAACTGGAAGGTCGCCGAGCTGTTGGTCGCCGATGTCAGCACCGCCAGCGGTCCGCCGAACCGTCGCCCGGCCGGCGCGATGACATCGCCCTCAGGGCCGTCATCAAAGCGAGTCATCCGGTAGAGGCCCCGGCTATCCGGTCCCGTCGCGTCCTTGCCCCAGTCGAAAAAGCTGCGGTCCCAGGTCGACAGGTAGGGCTTCAGATCGGCCGGGGCGGTGCGATAGCGGGTGTAGCGGTCGTAGGCCGGCTTCTTCAGATCACGCTCGATCAACCGGGCCAGCACCCGGTCGCCGCAATCCATGCCGCCCTCATTGTCGCGGATATCGACCACCAGCCCCCGCGCCCCTTCGTCGACCAGCCGGTCCATGGCCGTATCAATAAAGCCCCGCCAGTCGAACTCTTCCTCGTAGAGACCCCAGGTCGTCATGGTCAGCACGCCGATCCCGTCCCGGATCTCGAACAGGAAGGGCGCTTCCGGCCTCGACGCCCC
>JBILYE010000269.1:0-4458 GCA_044377925.1 Caulobacter sp.
AGGCCGTGATAGTCGTCGCCCCGCGCATAGGCGCTGATCAGCCCGTTGGAGCGCCGGGCCAGACCCAGAAGCGGGTCCGAGTCCGGGCCATAGGTCATGCCGACAACGACCGCGCTCCTGGCCTCCGGCCACATGCCGGTCGGATGCGCCCGCCGGTCCAGCGTTTCCGCCATCCAGGCCATGTCGCCGTGGCGGCCGGCCTCGACGAACTGCGCCAGGCGGGCCCCGGCCGGCCAGGCCTCCGCCGCCGAGGCGAACCCGCAGGCGTCGAAACCCAGGGCTCTCGCCCGCTTGCGGATGTCGTCGGGGGTCATCGCTGCTTGAAGAGATTGATCCGCTGCTCGTAGAGGGCGGCGCGCCGGTTAACGAGCGGCTCGATCCCCTCGAAGGCCGTGCCGTCCGGATCGATCGTCTCCTCGCCGGCGGTCAGCCGGTCGGCCATCCTGCCCAGCAGGTCGGCGAGGGCGACTTCGATCCGGGCGCTTTCCTCCATGGTGTCGAGGGCTGTGAAGATGTTGGTCCGGAAAGGACCTTCCGGCAGACTGACCGAGAATTCCGCCCGGATCTTGCGGGCGTTGGGCCAGGCCTTCTGGGCCTCCTGCCGCCCGATCGTCACCTTGGCCTGCATGGCCTTGCCGGTGGCGACAGGATCGGGGTCTTCGAGGTTGATCTGGCGCTCCAGATACTCGAGCGCCATCATCATCGCCTCGTTGGTGGCCTTGGCCGACCTCGAGAGCGCGACCTGCGGATGGTCGGGCCGGTTGGCCATGGCGATCGCCATGTCCAGCAGGGCGTTCTCGTTGCGGATGGCCAGCCGGGTGCCCGACAGCATCTGGCTGGCCACCTCGATCTTGGCGTCCTCATCGCCGGAGGCCGCCTTGATCAGAATCGGCCGCAGGCGGTTCAGCAGAACCTCGGACTCCTTGATCACGTCCCGGGTGATGCCAGGGAGCGCCTTGAATCCGTCCATCTGGCGCACCGCGTCCGGTCCAAGCGTGCGATAGCGGCGTTCCAGCTCCGCCGGCAACGGCGGCAGGGCGGCGGCTGCGGCTGTCTGGCGGGCGAGTTCGGCATCAGCCTTGGCCAGCCAGGCATCGATCCAGGCCCGCCCCTCCCTGCCCTTGCGCTTCTCCTCCATGGCCTCGCTCGCCACATCGATCATTTCCAGAGCAAAGGCGTTGCTCTCGGACATCAGCGTGTTGGAGGGCGTCGTCCAGGCGATGATGTCGCCGAGAAGTTTCTGGACCTCGGCCTCGGTGTCGACCCGGTTGACCGGCTGGGCAAGGACCGGACCGGCGGACATCGGCGCGGCGATCAACGCCGCCGCCAGCATGATTTTGAAAAGGCGCATAGCCGGAACTCCCCCTCAGGCGCTCCAACCGATGTATGGCGCGCCGCTAGAAGTCCAGATCGTCGTAGTGACCGGCGGGCGCGAGGCCCGGCCAGCGGTCAGCCAACAGCGGCCGGAAACACGGCCTGGACTTGAGCTTCATGTACCAGGTCTTGGCGGCGGGAAAGTCACGCCAGGGCACATCGCCGAAATAGTCGATCACAGACAGGTAGGCGGCGGCCGCGAAATCGGCCAGCGACACCCGCTTGCCGGCAAGCCAGTCGCGCTCGCGCAGCAGGGTTTCGAGGTACTGCAGGTGCAGCTTCAGGCCGTCACGGCCCGCTCGCAGATTGGCCAGCGCGGGGGCGCCAAGGCGCAGCAGCCGCTTTTCCATCTTTTCGTGCAGCAGCAGGCCGGCGACCTCGAAGTCGAACTTGCGGTCGAACCACTGGACGATGCGCCGCGCCTCGGCCCGCTCGGCGGCTTCACGACCCAGCAGCGGCGGCTCGGGATAGCCCTCTTCCAGGTGTTCGAGGATGGCGCGGGCTTCGCAGATGACGATGCGCTGGCCGTTCACGACCTCGACCAGCACGGGGGGAACGCCGGACGGATTGAGGGCGAAGAGCTCCTCTGGACCTTCCCAGTAGCGAACGACCTGGTCGCTGAACGCCAGCCGCTTTTCGCCCAGCGCCAGTCGCACCTGGCGCGAGGCCGGGTCGAGGGGGAAGTGGTAAAGGGTGCGTTCGACGCTCATGGACGGGGACAACTATAACCAGCTGCCCCCGCATTGCGCCTGTTCGGATTAACGCGTCGTTTACTAGGCGACGATCCTCGGCCCTTTTCCCAATGATTACGCAGCGATGCGCGGTGTCGGCCCGACATAGTCCGACTGCGGTCGGATCAGCCGGCCGCCGGCCAGCTGCTCCCGCGCATGGGCCAGCCAGCCCGCCGTACGGCCCATGGCGAAGACGCCGGTGAAGGTGGCCGGCGGGAAGGCCAGGGCCTCCAGCAGGAGCGCGGTGAAGAACTCGACATTGACGTCCAGCGGCCGGTTGGGGCGATGTTCCTTGAGGATGGCCAGGGCGGCGGCCTCGACCGCCTCGGCGAAGGCCAGACGGCCAGGCAGGCGGTCGCTTTCCCCCGCCAGACGCCGCACCGCGCCCTTCAGCGCATCGGCGCGGGGATCGCGCACCCGGTAGACCCGGTGACCAAAGCCCATCAGCCGCTCGCCGCGATCCAGCGCCGCCTCGATCCAGGGCCGGGCGTTCTCCGGCTTGCCGATGGCGTCGAGCATCTCGATCACCGGCCCGGGCGCGCCGCCGTGCAGTGGCCCCTTGAGCGCCGAGATGCCGGCCAGCACGGCGCTGGTCAGACCGGCGCGGGTCGAGGCGACGACGCGGGCGGCGAAGGTCGAGGCGTTCAGGCCATGGTCGCAGACGGTGACCAGATAGGCGTCCAGCGCTTCGGCATGGCCGGCCGGCGGGGCCTTGCCGTGCAGCATGCGCAGGATGTCGGCGGCGTGACCCAGCGCCGGGTCAGGGGCGACGGGCGCGTCGCCAGCCTGCAGGCGGACGATGGCCGGGGTAAAGACGGCCGGCGCTGCAATCAACCTGAGCGCGGTCTTAAGATCGTCGCCGTCCGCCAGTCGGGCGGTCAGGGCCCGCATGGCCTCGACGGGACCGAGGGCCAGCAGGCCGTCATCGACCGCCTGGACCTCGTTGAACACCTCGACCCGGGCGCGGCCGAGGGCAGCGGTCAGATCGTCCGGCAAATCTTCGAAGAAGCCGTCGAACAGCAGCCGCACGACCGCCTCGTAGCGGGTGCTTCCGGCCAGTTGGTCCAGGGTCCAGCCGCGGATGATCAGGCGGCCGGCCTTGCCGTCGACATCGGACAGAACGGTGCGGGCGGCGACGACGTCTTCGAGACCGTCGGACATGACATTGATCCTCTTGTTTCAGCTTGTCTTGGCTTTGCTTGCCTTGAGAGGGAAATCGGACCAATGTTGATCAACGTCAATCTTGATCAATATAATCAATGTCAACGGACTGGATCGATCGCGAGACGGCCCTGCAGCGCCTGGGCGTGCGCTCGCAGACCCTCTACGCCTATGTCAGCCGCGGCCGGGTCGACGCCCGCCCTGACCCCGCGGACCCCCGCCGCAGCCTCTATCGCGCCGCCGATATCGGGGCGCTGACGGACCGCCGCGCGCGGGGCCGCAAGGCCTCGGCCGTGGCCCAGAGCGCCATCGCCTGGGGCGAGCCCGTGCTGGCCAGCGCCATCACCACGGTCGCGGGCGGCCGCCTGTGGTACCGGGGCCGCGATGCCGCCCTGCTGGCCGAGACCCAGAGCCTGGAGGCGGTCGCCCGCCTTCTGCGCGGCGGCCATGGGGCGGTTCTGAAGAGCGCGCCGCGTCCGGCCCCGCCCGAGCTGCCGGACGGCCGCGCCCGGCTGTTCGCCGTCCTGGCCACCCGCGCCGCCGCCGAGCCGCCGGCCAGGGGCCGCGCGCCGCTGGCCCTGGCCCTTGAGGGGGCCGGCCTGCTGGATCTGGTCGCCGACGCCGTCTGCGGCGGATTGGGCCCCGGCCTGATCCACGACCGGCTCGCCGCCGCCTGGGGCCGGCCTGAAGCGGCGGACGCCATCCGGCGCGCCCTGGTGCTGCTGGCCGACCACGAACTCAACGCCTCGACCTTCGCCGCCCGCGTCGCGGCCTCGACCGGGGCGGGCCTGTCGGCGGCGGCCCTGGCCGGCCTCTGCGCCCTCTCGGGGCCACTGCACGGCGGCATGGCGGCCCGGGTCTGGAACCTGGTGGAGGAGTCCCGCCGCATCGGCCCGGCCGCCACCGTCGAGGGGCGTCTGGCCCGGGCCGCGCCCACCCCGGGCTTCGGTCATCCGCTCTATCCGGAAGGCGACCCCCGCGCCGCAGCCCTGATCGAGGCCTGTCCGCCCAGCGAGGACCTGGCGGCCTTGCTGAATGCCGTGGAGAGCGGCACCGGCGAGCGGGCCAACATCGATTTTGCCCTGGTCGCCATGGCCGAGGCGCTGGGGCTTCCCCGGGACGCGCCGTTTCTGCTGTTCGCGGTGGCGCGCGCGGCGGGCTGGATCGCCCATGCCGTGGAGGAGGGGTCCGG
>JBILYE010000057.1:0-16834 GCA_044377925.1 Caulobacter sp.
CTGCGCGCCTGGCTGGAGACCGACGCCGCCAGATCCCTGCTGGGCGCGTCGCCGGTGCAGGAGGTGATGGTCGGCTATTCGGACAGCAACAAGGACGGCGGCTACGTTGCCTCCCGCTGGGGCGTGGCCCGCGCCGCCACGGCCATGGCCGCCGAATGCGACCGGCTGGGCGTTGGCCTGCGCATCTTCCACGGCCGCGGCGGCTCGGTCGGACGGGGCGGAGGACCGGCCGCCGAGGCCGTGCTGGCCCAGCCGCCCGGCACCGTCCAGGGGCGCCTGCGAATGACCGAGCAGGGCGAGATGATCTTCCGCCGCTTTGGCGACCAGGCCACCGCCCGCCGCAATCTCGAGGGGCTGACGGCCGCCGTCCTCACCGCCACCGCGCGGCCGCGCGACGCCGTGCCGGCCAAGGCCGTGGAGGCCATGGACGCCCTGGCCGCCGGCGCCTTCGCCCACTACCGCGCGCTGGTCTACGACACCCCGGGCTTTGAGGATTTTTTCTGGTCGGCCACCCCGATCGCGGAAATCGTCACCCTTAACATTGGCAGCCGGCCGGCTTCGCGCACCAAAAGCCGCAGGATCGAAGACCTGCGGGCCATTCCCTGGGTGTTCAGCTGGAGCCAGGCGCGGATCATGCTGCCCGGCTGGTACGGTCTTGCCGGCGGCGCCCAGCGGGCGGGGCTGGAGCCGGCCCGCCTGGCCGAGCTGGCAGGCGAGTTCGACATCGTCGAGGCCCTGCTGTCCAACATGGAACTGGCCCTGGCCCAGAGCGACATGGCCCTCGCCGGGCGCTACGCGGCTCTGTGCGAAGACCGCGCCTCAGCCGCCCCGATCTTCGACGCCATCCGCCGTGAGCACGATGCGGCGGTTGATCTGGCCCTGGCGATCCGGGGCGGCACGAAGCTGCTCGACGACCGCCCGGACCTCGCCGAGTCCGTGGCGCTGGCCGCCGGTTCTGTAAGGCCCCTCAACCACTTGCAGCTGGAACTTCTAGGGCGCCGGAGGAAGGGCGACGACAGCGAGGAGACCCGACTGGCCATCCAGCTGACCGTCACCGGCATCGCGGCGGGATTGCGAAACACCGGCTAGGCAGGGGCCCTTCTCCCGGCAAGCGGGAGGAGGACCTAGACGAGGCTGTTCAGATACGCCTCCAGGTTCGTGAAGCCATCGCCGTCCTTGTCGCCGGCGCCATCCGCGCCGTCCGACGGGTCGAGTCCGTTCTCCCGCTCCCAGGCATCCGCCATCCCGTCCTGGTCCAGGTCGGCCGGCGCCGACCCACCTTTCAGCGCCGGCCATCCGCCGACGTCCGTCTCGCTGTCGATCAGCCGGCCACTCCCATCCCTCACGCCGGCCACGATGCGACGGTCCACCGCATCCCGCGCCCTGGAGGCGCCGGCCCGTGCCAGCACGGCCGCCTCTGCCTCGGTCGGCGCCGTGGTCGTCACGTTCGAGCCGGCGAGGGGACCTGCTGCCCGATACTCCGTCGGCGGCTTGCACCCGATCAGGCTCCACGCGTCGCCCGGAACCACGCCCGCCATGCTGTTGTCCGCGAACCAGGCCCGAGACAGGCTGTTGTCCTCGCAAAAAGCGATCCGGCCCCTGCTGTCCGGCCCCGGCAGATAGCTGTTGCCGACGAAGTCATAGGCCGCGTGCGCCGCCGTATCGGCATTGTAGCCGGCGTGGCCGCCGCCCCAGTTGTAGAAGACGTTGTTGCGAAACTCGATGAAGGGGCCGACCGGATCCACCTCCGGCCCGTTGTAGTTGCCGGGCCTCGGCATCCGGGCCTGATGGTTGGCCCATAGGTTATGGTGGAAGCTCATCCGCGCTCCATGGCCGCCCCGGATCAGGCTGCCGTAGCCGTGGCGGCCCTTTTCGTGCAGCGACCGGTTCAGGCTTTCGCCGATCAGGCTCCACTGCACGGTTACGTCGTAGACGCCATCCTCCGGCGGGCTGTAGCGACTGCCCACTGACAGGGTCTCATCCACCGACCAGCTCGCCGAGATGTGGTCGAGGATGATCCGGCGACCGCGTGATACGGTGACCGCATCCTCCTGCACCCCCGACAGAGCCCCCAGCCGCGCGCGGAGGAAGCGCACCACCACATCATCGGCGGCGATGATCAGCGGCTGGTCGGCCAGGGTGATGCCCTCTCCTGGCGCCGTCTGGCCGGCGATGGTGATGCGGCCGCGGGAGACCTTCAGCGGCGACTTCAGACGGATGGTCCCGGCGGTCTCGAACACGACCGTGCGTGGTCCCCTCGCCTCGACAGCGGCCCGCAGGCTTCCTTGCCCGGCGTCCTCCAGGTTCGTCACAATGAGCACGGCCCCCCCGCGGCCGCCCTGGGCAAACCGGCCATGCCCTTCGGCCCCGGGGAAGGCGGGGAGGCGGCCGGCCGCGCCAGCCGAACTGGCGAGAGCAGCGAGGGCGGCTGCCATCAGACAGGCGGCAATTCGGCTCAAGGGTCAAAGTCTCCTGTTACGTGAACTTCGACGGAAGTTCGGGCGAGGGGCTTGTCAAATCGTTCCAAGCTGAGATATCAACGTCAATGATACCGGTGTCAAACAAGTTTCGGCTTGCAATGACACCGGTGTCAGTGGTCCGGGGCGTTGCCAGGAGGGCGGCCTTTCGGGCTCGTGTCACAGGTAGGCAGGACGGCGGCGTCAGACCGCGGACGAGCCTTAAAGGGGAGGGACTACAGGGTGTCCAACAAGGATCGTTCGCGCGCTTTCGCGCTCCGTTTCAGCGCCTCGCTGGCGGCCATGACCGTGGCGCTCGGCGCCGCCGGTTACGCCGCGGCGCAGGAAGCAGCCCCGGCTGACGAGTCCGATGTCGATGAAGTCGTCATCAAGGGCTTCCGTGGATCTCTGGCCAGCGCCGTCGAGGTGAAGCGCCAGGAGACCACCGTCGTCGACGCCATCAAGGCCGAGGACATCGCTGACTTTCCCGATCTGAACCTGGCCGAATCCATCCAGCGGATCCCCGGCGTCTCGATCGACCGTGACGCCGGCGAAGGCCGCTCGATCACCGTTCGCGGCCTCGGCGCCGACTTTACCCGCACCCGTATCAACGGCATGGAAGCCCAGGCCACCACCGGCGGCACTGACAGTTCGGGCGGCGCCAACCGTGGCCGCGGCTTCGACTTCAACGTCTTCGCCTCGGAGCTCTTCAACAGCATCACCATCCGCAAGACCGCCGCCGCGGAGACCGAGGAAGGCTCGCTGGGCGCCACGGTCGACCTGCGCACGACCCGCCCGTTCGACTACGACGGCTTCCAGATGGCGATGAGCGGCCAGTACGGCGTCAACGACCTGTCGGAAGAATGGGACCCGCGCCTGGCCTTCCTGGTCAGCAACACCTTCTGGGACGACAAGGTCGGCGTCCTTGCCTCGATCGCCTACAGCGAGCGCAACCTGCTCGAAGAGGGATTCAGCGCCGTGCGCTGGGAGCGCGGCACCGACAATGGCGGCTTCTGCAGCCCCCTCGGTTTCGCCCCGCAGAATCCGACGAACAGCGGCTCGACCGGCTCTTCGGCGGCCAACTGCGCCACAGGCGTGCCACGCCCGGCCAACACGGCGGCCAACAACGCCGCCTACACCTCGGTCAACAGCGCCAACGTCTTCCATCCGCGCCTGCCGCGCTACGGGCGGCTGGTGCACAGCCAGGAGCGCCTGGGCTTCACCGGCGCCATCCAGTTCAAGCCGACTGAAAGCACCACCTTCAGCTACGACGTCCTTTATTCGAAGCTGGACGCGACCCGTCAGGAAAACTTCCTGGAAGCGCTGTCCTTCAGCCGAAACGCCACCGCCGGCGGCAAGACCCAGATCCACGTCCGTGACGCCGTCGTCGACAACGGCGAGCTGGTCTACGGCGTGTTCGACAATGTCGATGTGCGGTCGGAGCAGCGCTATGACGAGCTGAGCACCGAGTTCACCCAGCACACCCTGACCTTCGATCACGAGTTCAACGACAGCTTCAAGATGCGGGCCTACATCGGCAACGCCAAATCGGAGTTCGAGAACCCGGTGCAGACGACGGTCACCCTCGACCGCCAGAACATCCAGGGCTTCAGCTGGGACTTCCGGGGCAACCGCAATACGCCGCTGATCAACTACGGATTCGATGTCGCCAATCCGGCCAACTGGGACTGGCGCCAGGTCGGCCTGACGGTGCCGCGCTCGGAAATTCGCCTCCGGCCGAACGGCGTCAACACCGAGTTCAACTCAGGACAGCTCGACTTCGTCTGGGATACCTACGACTGGCTGACCCTGAAGTTCGGCTACAACATCAAGTCCTACGAGAGCGACAGCTACGAATTCAGGCGGGCTGACGAGACCGTCGT
Source organism: Caulobacter sp. (assembly GCA_044377925.1). Classification (GTDB taxonomy): domain Bacteria; phylum Pseudomonadota; class Alphaproteobacteria; order Caulobacterales; family Caulobacteraceae; genus Caulobacter. The sequence continues at coordinate 4,340 of JBILYE010000057.1, forward strand.
GCCGGCCCTGCCGGTCGGCACCACGGTGGCCAACATCGCCACCGTGCTGAGCGGCTATGGTTCGAACCTTGGCCAGCCGGGCGGCAACGACTCCAGCTGGGTGGTGCCTAACCTCAACGCCATCGCCAACCTGTTCGACATCTACTGCAACTGCAACACCGGCGTGGCCGGCGGCGATTTCACCCTGACCAGCATCACTAACGGCAACGCCCGCGGCGGCAACCGGTCGATCAAGGAAGAGGATCGCGCCTGGTACCTGCAGGGCGATTTCCGCTTCGACCTGTTCTGGGACATGCGCCTGCGCGGCAACCTCGGCATCCGGGGTGTGAACACCAAGCTCTATGCCCAGGGCTACAGCTCCACCGGCGGCGGCACCAAGGTTCACGGCACCAACGATTACGACAACTACCTGCCGTCGCTGAACCTGGCCCTCGACGTGACCGACGACTTCATGGTCCGCTTCGGCGCCGCCAAGGTCATGGCCCGCCCGCAGATCGGCAACACCCTGGCCGGCACCAACTACCTGGTCCCGACCACCTCGCTGGCAGCGTCCAGCCCCAACTTCACCGCCACCATCGGCAACGTGAAGCTCGAGCCCTTCCAGGCCAATACCTACGACCTCAGCTTCGAGTGGTACTTCGCGCCGGAAAGCCTGCTGTCGCTGTCGCTGTTCTACAAGGACATCGACACCTACATTCAGGTCATCCGCCAGGATCTGCCCTATTCGGACCTGACGGCCCTGAACGGCAGCGCATTCGCGCCGGGCTTCTGCCTGCTGGCCAACAGCTGCAGCCCCTCGACGGTCTTCCAGCTGACCACGGCGGTAAACACCGACGGTGGACCGCTGAAGGGCTTCGAGATCAGCTACCAGCAGCCCTTCACCTTCCTGCCCGGTCCGCTGGCGAATCTGGGGGTGCAGCTGAACTACACCTACGTCCAGTCCGAGATCGACTACTGCAGCAACGCCCTGTGCACGACGGTCGTCACCGACGACCTGATCAACCTGTCGCCCAGCGCCTACAACGGCACCCTCTACTACGAGGATGACCGCTTCAGCGCCCGGGTGTCCGGGTCCTACCGCGAAGGCTACCTGCAGAACGTCCCGGGCCGGAACGGCAACCTGACAGAGGGCAAGACCGAGACCTTCAACGTCGACGCCTCAGCCTCGTTCAAGGTCACCGACAAGCTGTCGTTCACCGTTGAAGGCCTGAACCTCACCGACGAGTTCAATCGTCAGTGGGTCGGCGGCGACGGTCGCGAGAGCACCAGCGTCTACCACCACACCGGCCGCCAGATTTACTTCGGCTTCCGGTACACCTTCTAGCTTTCCTCCTTGCGCGAACTGGGCGCCGGGACGTGACCCCGGCGCCCAACTTTTTCGTCTAGGCTGGCGCCCCAGCAGTCAAAGGAGCGCGTGATGACCCACGACCGGATGTCCGTACTTGCAGCGATGATGAAGCAGGGGGTGATCCCGGTCTTCTACCACCCGGACCCGGAGGTCTGCTTGCAGGTCATCCAGGCCTGCGCCAACGCCGGCGCGCCCTGCATCGAGTTCACCAATCGCGGCGACTTCGCCTCCCACGTCTTCCTCGATGTCGCCCGCCACTTCTCCAGGGCCGACCCGCGCGTGATCATGGGCGTCGGCTCGGTCGTCGATGCCCCGACCGCCGGAATCTACATCGCCAATGGCGCCAGGTTCGTCGTCGGGCCGATCCTCAACGCCGACGTGGCCAGGGTCTGTAACCGGCGGATGATCCCCTACAGCCCGGGTTGTGGCTCGGCCTCCGAGATCTCCTACGCCCAGGAACTGGGCTGCGAGATCGTCAAGGTCTTCCCGGGGACGCAGGTCGGCGGCCCCGAGTTCGTCAAGGCGGTTCTGGGCCCCATGCCCTGGACCCGCATCATGCCGACCGGCGGGGTTGATCCCACCGAGGACAGCGTCAAGGCCTGGTTCGGGGCCGGCATTGTCGCCGCCGGCATGGGCAGCAAGCTGATCACCCAGGACCTGCTGGACGCGCGGGACTGGGCCGGCATCGAAACCAAGGTCCGCGAGACCGTCCAGCTGATCGAGAAACACCGGAAAAAATGAGCGACATCCTCTCCCTCCGCCCTGCCGAAGACTGCCGCTGGGACTGCGTTTCCTTTGGCGAGGTGATGCTGCGTTTCGATCCCGGCCACGGCCGGGTGCGCAACGCCCGCCAGTTCAACGTCTGGGAAGGGGGCGGGGAGTACAATGTCGCCCGCGCCATGCGCAAATGCTGGGGCAAGCGCGCCGCCGCCGTCACCGCCCTGCCGGTCAACGATCTGGGCTGGCTGGTCGAGGATCTGATGATGCAGGGCGGCGTGGACACCAGCCACATCATCTGGCGCGAGTTCGACGGCATTGGCCGCAACACCCGCGTCGGCCTGAACTTCACGGAAAAGGGCTTCGGTGTCCGCGCCGCGCTGGGTTGCTCGGACCGCGCCAATTCCGCCGCCAGCCAGATCGCGCCGGGTGAAATCGACTGGGACCGGCTGTTCGGCGAGGAGGGCGTGCGCTGGTTCCACACCGGCGGCATCTTCGCGGCCCTGAGCCCCAACACCGCCCAGGCGGTGATCGAGGCGGTCAAGGCGGCCCGCAAGTATGGGACCGTCGTCTCCTACGACCTCAATTACCGGGCCAGCCTGTGGAAGAGCCAGGGCGGCAAGCCCGGTGCGCAGGCTATCAACCGCGAGATCGCCCAGTACGTCGACGTGATGATCGGCAACGAGGAGGACTTCACCGCCTGCCTCGGTTTCGAGGTCGAGGGCCTGGACGAGCACATCAGCGCCATCGACCCCGCCAACTTCAAGACCATGATCGCCACGGCGGTGCGCGAGTTCCCCAATTTCAAGGTGGCCGCCACCACCCTTCGCAACGCCAGGACCGCGACCTTCAACGACTGGTCGGCCATCCTCTGGGCCGGCGGCGAGTTCTACGCCTCGCAGATGCGCGAGAACCTGGAGATCTTCGACCGGGTCGGCGGTGGCGACGGCTTCGCGTCCGGACTGGCCTACGGCTTCCTGGAGGGCAAGGGGCCGCAGGCGGCGGTGGAGTACGGGGCCGCTCACGGGGCGCTCGCGATGACCACGCCCGGCGACACCTCCATGGTCCGCGCCGCCGAGGTCGAGGCGGTGATGCATGGCAAGGGCGCGCGGGTCATTCGCTGATCCACGGAAAAACCCCCCGGAGTCTCCTCCGGGGCGGCTTCTTTAGCCGGTCTCGCCCTAGCGGGCGATAACCTCGAAGATCAGACCGGTTGCGATGGCGGCCAGCAGGTAGTCATCGCCCGAGCGGTACCAGTAGTAACCGCGGGGCGGCGGGCGCAGACGGTAACGACCGTAGTCGTAGATGCGGTAGTCGTTCGAGCGGTAGTAGCTCGGCAGATAGGCGCCGCGCCGCCAGGCTGCGTAGCCGGGGCGGTAGTAGGGGTCATTGTAGTAGGCGCTCGGCGGCGGGCCGTAGTGCCAGCGGTTGCGGTAGTAGTAGCCGTTGTGACGGCCGCGATCCCAGCGGGCCTCGCGACGGTCTTCGCGGCGGTCCTGGCGATAGTCGCGGCGGTCGTCGCGACGCTCGCGCCGATAGTCACGACGGTCATCGCGGCGGTCGTAGCCGTCGCGTCCCTGGGCGGAAGCCTGGGTAGTCCCCAGGGCCATCGGGCCCGCGACGCAGGCGATGGCGGCAAAGGCCAGTAGAATGCGTTTCATGGTCGACATCCTCCTTGTGGTCGACTGCGCGGTCCGTGATCGGGCAGGACCGTTCAAACTTCCCTCGACAGGCCGCTAGCCTGGCTCAGACTGCCTGAACCTCGGCTGAACGGCCTTGTCAGGAACGCGTTCCGGACGGCGGATGGCGCTGGGCCTCGACCCCCTCCAGAACCTTACCGAAGGCCCCGGGGATTCACCGCCTCGAAAGCCGTGTGAACGCAACGCTACCAGCCTCTTACCGGCATCCTAACAGGCTGAAACTATTCCGGAAAAAATCGCACAAAAAGGCGCAACACGGTTCGCGGTTAACCTTGAATTCAGAGACGCGGCTCTTTGCTCGTATCCGTGATCAACACGAACCGGCCGCCAGAACGGCGCCAAACACGGGATACGGCATCATGATGATGAGCCACGAAACCGCCCCCCATCTGCCCCTGCCGGGGCCGGACACCTCGGGCGACGAGCTGTTCCGCATGGGCATGCTCTACTCCACCGGTCAGGGCGGCGCGCCGCTCGACTACGTCTCGGCCCACATGCTGTTCAACCTCGCGGCGATGCGCGGCTCGATGGAAGCCAAGCTGTACCGCAAGGAACTGAGCCAGGAGATGGCGTCGGACGAAGTCGCCGAGGCCCAGCGCCAGGCGCGTGAATGGCTGGCCCGGGCCTGATCTGAGCTATCGATTGCTCTGCGGGTTCAGATCGTAGCTGAACCCGAAGCTGATCGGGATCAGGTCCCGGAAGTACTGCTGCAGGAACAGGTTCGCCTCGGCGATATCGCTGCGCGGTACATAGACCAGGTCAAAGCGGCGCAACGGCACAAGGTCGGCGCCGCCCTGGGTCGAGCCCCTCATCAGATCCACAGTCCGCCGCATGAAGCGCCCGTCGGCGCCGCGGCGCAGGATGACCACCTGCTTGCGCTTGGCCGTGGTATTGAACCCGCCGGCCATGGCCACCGCCTGCAGCGCGTTGATATCGCCCGGCATGTCGTAGATGCCGGCCTTCTGCACCTCACCGTAGACAAACACTTTCAGGGGCTGGGCGGTCTTCACGCCAACCGTGACCTGGGGCCGCAGCAACTCCCGCGAATAGGCCTGGGCCAAGGCCGCCTCGATCTCGGGCAGGGTGCGGTCGCCGACCATAACCCCGCCGACCAGGGGCAGGGCGATTCGGCCGTCCGGCTGGATGAAGCCGGTCTTGTTCAGCTCCGGCGCCGAGGCGATGGAGATCTCCAGCTCGTCGCCTGGATAGACGCGGTAGGCGGGCTCCGCCTCGCTCCAGTCGGCATAGGCAATGTCGGGAAACGCCTGGCCACCCCTTGCAGAGGTGGGCGCAGAAGTCGGCCGCGTCTTGTCCTTGCCGCCGAACGGCCAGGCCTGCGCCGCCAGTGGTGCGCCCGCCGCCAGGGCCAGGACGCTGATAGCAGCAACAAGAGAGCGCGCGCGGATCATGGGGCAAACGTTAAGGAGAATGGGTAACGGACCGTTAATGCCGTCCGCGCGAGGGTGCCCTTGAAGAGAGGGCGTTTCGCAGAATCGCATGGCCTACGCCGGCAGCTGGACCACCGTACCGCATGATCCACCGGCCCGCGCCGACTGGGCTGGACGGCCGCGCTATGCGCCGAGCGACTTCGTCACCCTGCTGTGGCGGGAAAAGGGACTGATGCTCGGCATCTTCCTGCTGATCTTCGTGGTCGGGGCCGGTTTCGCCCTGACCCTGAAGAAGTCCTACACCGCCGGCTCCAGCGTTCTGGTCCAGCTTGGTCAGGAGTATGTCTACGAACCCCGGGCCGGCGACGCCGCCCGCGGCGCGGTGCCGGACACCGACAGCCTTGTCGCTTCGGAAACCGAAATCCTGCTCTCCAGCCAGCTGCGCGAGCGCACCCTGCGCAAGGTTGGGCTGGCGAGCGTCTATCCGACGCTGGGCGCCCAGTACGCCGCCGCCCCCGCCGCCGAGAAGCCGCTGATCATGGCCAAGGCGGTGCAGGACATGGGCGAGAGCATGAACGTCTCCGCCACCCCGCTGAACCCGGTGGTGCGCATCAGCTACGAGCATGAGAACCCGGCGACGGCCGCCCGGGTGCTGAACGCCTTTCTTGAGGAATACCTCGTTTACCGCCGCACCGTGCTGGTCCAGACCGCCTCGCCGGCGCTGGAGCGCCAGCGGGTGTTGTTCGAGGAAAGGCTGGCCGAGGCCGACAGCGCCTACCAGGAGTTCCTGCAGAACAACAATCTGGGCGACTTCGCCGCCACCAAGGCCAGCATGACCCAGCTGATCGGTCAGCTGGAAGGTCAGCGCTACACGCTGGAAGCCAGCATCCAGGAGCGTCAGGGACGGCTGGCGGGCCTCGAGAGCCAGCTGTCCGGGTTCGCGCCCACCACCACCCTCTACAGCGACGTCAACACCGCCGACTCCGACCAGCTGGCCAAGCTGAAGGTGCAGCGCGAAGACCTGCGCAGCCGCTACACGCCCGACAGCCAGACCCTGCAGAACATCGACGCCCAGATTCGCACCCTGGAGGCCGCCGTCGCCGCCGGTCGCACCACGGCGCCGGGCGCCCGCCGCATGGGCCCCAATCCGGTCTATCAGACCCTGGTCACCGACAAGGCGCAGATCGTCGCCGAGATTTCCTCCCTGAAGAGCGCCCGCGACGCCAACGCCTCCCAATACGTCGAGGCGACGCAGAAGCTGCAGCAGCTCGCGGAGCTGGAGCCGCAGTTCACTGAACTGACCCGTGACCGCGACATCCTGCAAAGCTCGGTGCGCGACTACACGGTCAAGGAACAGCAGGACGACGCGTCCCGCATGATGGCGGCCGAGAGCAATGACAACATCCGCATCGTCGAGCGCGCCTCTCCCCCGCCCAAGGGCGCCAGCCTGAAGAAGCCGGTGCTGATCCTGGCCTTCCTGTTTGCCGGCTTCTCGGCACTGTGCGCCGGGCTTCTGCGCATGTTCCTGCGTCCTGGCCTGCCGACGCCTGCGTCGGCCTCGCGCACGCTTGACCTGCCCGTCCTGGGTGCGGCGCCGCTGAAGGCGCGTTGAGGCTCTTGATGCGTTAGGCTGAAGGCCGAAGTGCGTGCGTGGCGATTCGACGAATGGTGGACCTGAGCGGAGAAATGGGCGGACTGTGGGCGACGCTTGGCGCGCCTGCGCCCGGCCGCGCGCGCGTCATCCTGTTCACCGCCGCCCGCGCCGGCGAGGGGACCTCGACGGTGGCCCGGGAGTTCGCCCGCTTCGCCGCCCGACGGGCCGGAAAGACGGTCTGGCTGATCGATCTCGACCTGCAGAACTCGCCGCAGCATGCGGCCATCGCCGCCGACCCGGTCCACTATGGCGCCCTCGGCAAAGCCGCCTCGGCCAGTCCGGACGGCAGCAGCTTCCTGACCGTCCAGCCGCCGCAGAAGACCGCCGAAGGACAGGCTATTCCTGATGCCCGCTACATCGCCGCCCATCAGGTCGGCGAGGCCCGATGGTGGGTGACCCGCTTCCGCCGCGAGGTGCTCAAAGGTCGCCAGACCGTCCACGTCCTGCCCGGCGCCGACTATTGGAACGCCCTGCGAAAGCATGCCGACCTGGTGGTGATCGACGCGCCCGCCGCCGACCGTTCGCAGGCGGCCCTGACGGTCGCCCCCTTTATCGACCAGACCGTCCTGGTCGTGGCGGCGGACCAGCCGGACGTCCGGGCGCCGGCTCAGCTCCGCGACGCGATCGCCACCGTGGGCGGCCGGGTGGCGGGGGTCTTCTTCAACCGGGCCGAGGTCGAACCGCCCGGGTTCCTGCGGCGGATCCTGCCGTGAGCGCGCTGCTCTCGGAAAGCGGTCCGTTCATCCCGGCGACCCGGGAGGCGCGGTAGTCATGTTGCCGTATGCGGACTGGCAGCGTCCGCCGCCCGCTCCGGGCAGCCCTGCAACGCCGTTGCCCCCGCGCCCTGTCGCGCCGCTCGTACCCCGCCGCCGCGCCGACCTGTTCGACTGGATGGCGTTCGGCCTCTCCGTCTTCATCCTTCTGATCTTCAGCCAGGGCTGGATCATGCCGATCTTCGGGGCGACCTTCGACGCCGCCGCCTCGGGGATCGTCCGCAACGCCTACCTGCCGGCCTATGGCGCCGCCATCGTGCTGCTGGCCATGAACCTGGGTGAGGTGGTCAAGGGCACGCTGCGCCAGCCCTTCCTGGTGTTGATCATGCTGGTGGTCGCCGCCTCCATGCTCTGGTCCCTGGCCCCGGACGCCACCCTGCGCCGGATGATCGCCCTCTACGCCACGACCCTGGCTGGCATCGTCATCGCCGCCCGCTATCGCTGGTCGACCCTGGCCGAGGTCATCGCCGCCTCCTTCCTGATCCTGGCGGTGGTCTCCTTCCTGCTGGCCGTCGGCGCGCCCTCGATCGGCAAGATGCAGACCCTGTTTCCCGGAGCCTGGCGCGGAGTCTGGGTCGAGAAGAACGGCCTGGGCGGCATGATGGCCATGGGTTTCGGCGTCTGCGCCGCGGCGGGCCTGCTCAACCCGCGCCGGGCCTGGCTTTGGTACGGCGCGGCGGTCCTCGCCCTGTTCCTGGTCATCATGTCGACCTCCAAGACCTCGCTGGTCTCTCTGGTGCTGGGGGCAGGGGGGCTGGCCTTTGTCTGGATCGTCCGCCGCGGCGCCGCCTCGGCTGTGGCCGCGACCTGGGCGGCGGTGTTCGGCGGGCTGCTGTTCGCCGGCTTCCTGATCGTCGCTTCCGACGTCTTTCTCGGCCTTCTGGGCAAGGACGCCACCCTCACCGGCCGGACCAAGATCTGGGCCGCCGTCTGGCGACAGATCGAGGAGCGCCCCTGGACCGGCTATGGCTACAGCGCCGTCTGGGACGACAAGTCAGGTTGGGGACCGCTCGCCTGGATCACCCGGGAGGCTGGCTTCAAGGCCAGCCATGCGCACAATGCCTGGTTCGAACAGTGGCTGGGGATGGGCTACCCCGGACTGATCGCCTGGGCCCTGTTCTACCTGCAAACCATGGGCGCGGCGATCGTCGCGGTGTTCCGCGAGAAGGGCGCCTACCTCGCCCTGCCGTTCCTGATCATCTACAGCCTGACCACCCTGACCGAGAGTTTCGCGGTGTCCTACAACGACATGCGCTGGATGATCTTCGTCGCCCTGGCGGTGAAGCTGGCGCTGCCGGACAGGGATCAGGACTGAGGCGGCGGGCCTTGTCGAAGCGGCGGGCCATTATATCATTTTCGGCGCCTTGGAAGATGGGGCGGGGATATAAAAGTCAATTGAATCAGTGACAAGAGGCCGACCATTGACCGCCTTGGTCACGACAGCGAACCGACAATCGACCGACATTTTGCCAACACTTGACCATCCGGAAGCCGACAGGCTTTGACCCTGGTGCAGTCAGGGACATCCTCGACGCCAGCGTCAGCGCGGAGATGCTTGATGAATATGTCTAGACATATCGTCAGAGGCCGGCGCGGGCGGCGCCCTGGGCCATGGTGACGACGTCGAAGCCGGCCTGGGCCCGCAGGGCGAGGCGCGCCAGCGCGCCCGGCGTGCAGCCCCAGGCCGAGGGCGTCTCCGCCACGTCGTGTGTGTAGAGGATCAGCCAGGCCTTGCGGCGGGCCGCCTCGTCCATCCAGCGCCGGGCGCGGGCCTCGCCGTCGTCACCCTCGATGCCGACCGCGGGCAGCTGGTTGGCGTCGGCGCCGTCCCTGACCAGGCCGGCCTGGACGGTGCGCAGGGTCTTGAAGCGGCCGCCGAGGGCCTTCTTGGCGGCGAAGGAGACGTCGCCGTAGGGGTAGGCGAAGCTGACCGGATCGGGCGCGCCGCGCATCGCCAGAGCCTGGCCGTTGCGGGCGACGTCTGCGGCGATGGTCGCCTGGCCGGCCTGGCCGCAATCGAGGTGGCTGAAGGTGTGGCAGGCGACTTCGTGGCCGGCGGCGACGAGGCGGCGGGCGTCTTCCGATGAACCGTACTGGCCCATCGGACCCTGGCCATCCTCGAGACCGGCGCAGATGTAGAAGGTCCCGCGCAGGCCTGCGGCCTCCAGCACCTGGGCCCCGGCGAGGGCGGCGGTGGCGGGGACGTCGTCGAAGCTGAAGGTGATCATCGGCCGGTCCAGCGACAGGCGCAGGGGCTTGCGGAAGGCCATGCGGGTGTAGCGGCGGCGCAGCTTGCCGCGCAGCGACCGGTCGGCGGAATAGGCCTCCATCAGACCACCTCGGCGTAGAGGGCGGCGCGATAGAGGCGCATGGCGAAGGCGCGGACGCGGGCGGGAAGAGCGCCGGTCAGGGCGGCCAGGCGGGCGCCTTCGCGCAGCAGTCCGCGCAGGGGCAGGCGGCGGATCAGTTTGGCCACCTTGAAGCTGGCGTAGCCGCTGACGACCTGCGGGTGCGCCTCGATCACCCGGGCGAAGTTGGCGGCCGACTGTCGGTACTTTGCGACGAGGGCCGGTGCGGTGTCGAGGCCAAGGTGGCTGGCCGGGATGTGCGGGTGGAGGATCGGCCAGCGCCTGGCGATCCGCATGGCCCACTCGACGTCCTCCCAGCCCCAGCCGGTGAAGCGCTCGTCGAAGGCCACGGTCTCGAAGACATCGCGGCGGACCAGCAGATTGGAGGTGAAGACGTGCTTCTCCGGGTTCAGGCTGCGCTGCGCGGCCGGCAGGCAGTCACTGCGCAGGGCCATGGCCCGGTGAAGGGCGAAGCGCGGGTCGAGGGGCGTGCGCTCGAAGGAGAAGCCGCCGAAGGCGACGGCGGCGTCCTGGTCCGCGATGGCCAGCCAGTCGGCGACGAAGGTCGCGCTGTCAGGCAGCATGTCGGCGTCGAGGAAGAGCAGGTGCCGGGCGCGCGCCTCCGACGCCAGGCGGTTGCGACCTTTGGCGCGGCCGATGTTGGCGGCCAGCCGGACGAAGCGGGCAGGGCGGGGCAGGGCCTGGACGGTTTCGGCGATACGGGCGGCGAGTTCACCGTCCCTGCCGCCGTCGTCGAGCAGGACGATTTCAATGTCAGCCGACGGGGCGGCCAGCTCGCGGGCCAGCTGGGCCGGATCGTCGCCGAGGAAGGGGATCAGGACCGACAGGCGGGGCCTGGCCTTGGACCAGAGCGCGTTGTCGATGATCCAGTCGGTGGCGGGAGCAGTCATGAGGCGGCTCGCGGTCGCAGGGTGCGCAGCAATGTGCGGCCGTGGCTGCGCAGGCCGCCGGCGTCGAGCAGCCAGGCGGAAACGCCATAGACGGCGGCGCCGAGACCGCCCTTGAGGGCCAGTTCCGGGATCTCCGCCATGTCCGGCAGCATCGAGACGACCAGCACCATCGGAACACAGGCGAGGCCCGCCCGGACAATGGTGTCGATCGGCAGCGGCAGCGCCATCACCTTGCGGCCGATGGCCCAGGAGGCGATGGCCCCGACCCCGTAGCTGGCCGTGGTGGCCCACATGGCCCCATCGAGCCCGAAGCGCGGCACCAGGGCCAGGTTGAGCACCAGGTTGAGCCCGGCCGGGAAGGTCATGGCGGCCATGAGCAGACCGGTGCGGCGGCCCAGGGTGAAGGCCTGATGCAGGTAGTAGGTGGTGATCCCGGCGAAGAAGCCGCCGGCCGCGATCCACGGCACGACACGGGCGGCTCCCTGGGCCATCTGCGGTCCGATCAGCAGTTCCGACAGGGGCAGGGCGACCAGGGCGAGGCCGACCGCCGCCGGCAGGGTCAGCAGGATCATGAAGCTGGCCTGTTCCCTGGCCGTCTGCACCAGCGCACTCTTGCCGCCGCGCTCCAGCGCCGCGACCATGGCCGGACCGCCGGCCATACCGAGCCAGACGAAGACCACGTCCTGGGTGCGGTTCGCGAGGCTGTAGCCGGCGTGGTAGACGCCGACGGCGGCCTCGCCGAGGAAGGCGCCGAGCACGAAGCGGTCGGTGCTGGAAATGACCAGGGCCAGGATCAGCGACAGCGAGATCGGGACGCCGTAGCCGGCATACTCACGGGCCCGTTTCGGTTGCCAGTGGCCGCCCTGGAGCAGTTTCAGCTCACCGGGCAGGACGAAGGCCAGGCAGATGATGGCGATGGCCGCCGAGCCCAGCAGGGGAGAGGCGCCGCCCATGCCGACGGCCGCCAGGGCTGCACCGATCGCGAAGCCGCCGATGGTCTGGGCGATATCCAGTGTGGCGGCCGAGCCCACCTCGCCATCGGCGCGCCGGCGCTCCTGGACCAGCTTGATACAGCTGCGGAACAGGATGGCGGCCAGGCCGGCGCTGATCGCCACCTTCAGGGGCTGGTGGACCGGCGCGAGCCAGACGACGGCGCCGGCCAGCAGGGGGAAGCCCAGGCCCAGCATCGACCAGGCCCGGTAGAGGGTCATCATATGGTCGGCGGTCTCGGCCCGTTCGCGCGCCTGGGCCTGAAACCGGGCCATGGCGGCCTCGGTCCAGGTAAAGAGGGCGGTGTGGGACAGGACCATGGCGGAGTAGGCGATGGCGTAGACGCCGTAGTCGGCCGGGCTGAGCAGGCGTGTGAAGACGACAATGGTCAGCAGGCCGACCAGCCCCTGGGCCAGATTGACGGGCAGATAGCCGAGGACGCCGCGCCAGAACATCGGATCAACGCACCACGTGTCGGTCGCCCAGCAGGCAGGGGATGGTCATGGCCATGATGTAGATGTCGAGCCAGAAGGACTGGCGCTCGATGTAGTCGATGTCGAGGGCCACCCGGCGCTGCACCAGTTCCGGCGTATCGACCGGCCCGCGCGAGCCGTTGACGGCGGCCCAGCCGGTCATGCCGGGCTTGAGGCGGTGGCGGTGAGCGTA
>JBILYE010000058.1:0-16742 GCA_044377925.1 Caulobacter sp.
ACACGGTCCTCGCCCTCGCGCATGCGCCGGGCGATGTTTTCGACCACCACAATGCTGTCGTCGACCAGCAGTCCAAGCGAGAGCACGAAGCCGGCGATCGACAGCTGGTTCAGCGTGAAGCCGAGGGCCTGGAGGATGGCCAGGCCGATCAGCAGCGACAGGGGGATAGAGACCATCACCACAACACCGGCGCGGAACCCGAGCGGCAACAGGGTGATCAGCACCAGCGCCAGGGCGATGCTGAAATCGCGGAACAGATTGCCCAGCCGGTGGTCTACGTTCTCGGACTGGAAGAAGGCCCGCTCGAGCCGGACCCCGGCGGGCAGCACCTTCTCATGCTCGTCCAGGGCGGCGCGGACGGCGGCGGTGATCTTGCCGACATCCTCTCCATCCTTCTGGGTCACGGTGACGAAGACCGCGCGTTTGCCGTTGAAGCGGGTCAGGTGGGTCGGCTCGTCCTGCGCCCAGGCGACCTGCGCCACGTCCCGGACCCGAACGACCTCGCCCGCGACGCTGCGCACCGGGGTGTCGCCGACCGCCGCCAGGTCTTCGAAGGCGCCGCCGGTCTTGACGTTGAACCGCCGGTCCCCGGCCTGCACCGCCCCGACAGGGGCCTCGGCCCCTCGGGCGCGCAGGGCGTCAGTGACGGCCGTGGCCGGCAACTTGAGAGCCGCCAGCCTGGCAAGGTCGAGGCTCACCCGCACCTCTGAGGCCGGGACGCCCCAGTAGCGGGCCTGTCGCACGCCCGGCACACGCGCCAGCCGTTCGCGCAGCTTGTCCGCCGCCTTCTCAAGCCGGCGCATAGGCAGGCTTTCGCTGGTCAGGGCGACCTGGACGATGGCCACCTCGGTGGTCCGGGCGCGGCGCACTTCCAGCCGCGCCAGACCGTCGGGCAGGGTCCCGCGCAGGGCGTTCACCTCACGGACGACCTCGTCGTACTTGCGCTCCGGATCGATGTCCCAGCTGAATTCCGTGGTGATGACGGCGACGCCGTCCTGGCTGGTCGACTCGATACGCGTGACAGCGTCCAGGCCATCGATCGCCTCCTCGATGGGGTCGGCGACCAGTTGCTCCATCTCCGATGGCTCGGCGCCGGGCAGCACCGCCTGGACGACGACGATGGGCAGCGGGAAATGCGGATCTTCGGATCTCGGTGTCGACAACAGGGCGTTGACCCCGAGCGCCGTCAGCAGGGCGAAGGCGACCAGGGTGAACTGCCAGCGGCGGACCGCGAAGCCGGCGAGGTCAAACCTCATTTGACGGCGCCGGCCAGGGCGGCGGCGTCGGCGACGCGCACCGTCTCGCCATCAGAAACAAAGCCTGCGCCGGCGGTGACCACGCGGGCTCCCGGCGACAGGCCTTTGACGCGGGCGAAATCGCCATCGAAGCCGGCGAAGAAGACCTCGGTGCGCCGCACCTTGCCGGCTTCCAGGCGAAAGACGAAGGCGCGTTCGCCATCGGCTTCCAGAATGGCCTCCGCCGGCACCCGGACGAAGTCCCCTGTAGCCGTTGGTGCGCCGAAGCCGGCCTTGGCGGTCTGTCCGCTGCGCAGGTCCGGTCGTCCCGGCAGTTCGACCTCGACCTGAATGGCGCCGGTGGCCGGGTCCGCCGCCTGGCCGATCTTGACCACCCGGCCTGTCAGCATCTGCCCCGGCAGGGCATCGACCGTAATCTGGACGGTCTGGCCGACGGCGATAGAGCCCAGGTCACGATCGGCGACGGGAACCCTCAAGACCAGGGGGCTGGACAGGTCTGCAACGCGCAGCACCGCCTGACCCGGCTGAACCACCTCGCCGCTCTGGGCCAGGCGCTCCAGCACCACGCCGCCGGCGGGCGCGGTCAGCCGGGCCCAGCGGCGATCGAAAGCGGCGGAGTCATAGGCGGCCTGGGCGGCCTTCGCCGCGCTGCGCCGGTCGTCCAGTCGCTGACCGCTGACGTAGCCCTTGTCGAACAGGGTCTGATCCCGGCGCAGGTCGCGGCGGCTGCGCTCCAGCTCGGCCTCGGCCTGTTGCTGACGGGCGTCGACAGCGGCGGGATCGATTCGCGCCAGCACCTGGCCGGAGGAAATGGTGTCACCGGCGTCCACCGACAGGTTGGTGATGACGCCTGCGATGCGGAAAGAGAGGGTCATCTCGCGCCGGCGCTCGAGCGTGCCGGACAGGGTGAGTCCGTTTCCGCCGCTTGCCGCCTCAACGGTGGCCGTTTCGACCGCGGGGGGAGGCGGCGCGGCGGGTTCCGCCGACTTGCCCCCGCAAGCGGTCAGTCCAATCGTCAGGATACCGACCGCGATCAAGGGCAGTTTCAAGAGCCACACGTCAGTTATTGATCAATGATAAGTTATCAGTGATCGATTATCGACTGTTGTCAAGGCAGAGTGCGGCGTAAGAGTTAGGCCATGAAGTCCGCCATCGTCCGTTCACCCCGCAAGGCCAAGGGCCAGGGCGCTGAGCGCCGCCAGGAGATCCTGGATGCGGCGCTGGCCCTCTACGCCGCCCGGGGCATCCATGCGGTCTCGACCCGGGATATCGCGGCGGCCGCCGGCATTTCTCAGCCGGCGCTCTACGCCTATTTCCCCAGCCGCGACGAGATCACCGCCGTGTTGTGCGAGGAGGCGTTTTTCCAGTTGCGCGCCCGGGTGGAGACGGCGACTGACGGCCTTGTCCCCAGTCGAGACAGCTTCAAACGGTTTTGCCGGGTCTATATCGACTTCGGCCTCGAGCAACCCGATGCCTACCGGGTGGCCTTCATGATCGAAAAGGCGCGCGCGGGCCTGGACGACGCCAACGAGCGCGCGATGGCGGCGGGGCTGGAAGCGTTCGGCAGTTTCCGCGCCCAGGTCGCCCGGTTCATCGCCGCGGGCATGACCCGGCCCGGAGACGAGCCGCTGCTGACTCAATCGCTATGGGCCGGCCTGCATGGCCTGGCCTCCCTGCTGATCGCCCGGCCGGGCTTTCCATGGGTCGAGCTGGAGGCCTTGATCGCCCGCCATATCGACGTCCTGGCGGACGGCGTGCTCAACCCGGCCTGAAGGCGGGCGCCGGCACTTGGCGCGCCTTCATGAGTCCGCCGGAGGTCTCGGCGGCGGCGCGGTCGCGGCCGGATTGGCCGCTGCCTGGGCTGCGGCCGCCTTGGCGATCACCTGCCGTCCATAGGCTTCGGCTTCGCCAACGGTCGTGATCGCGGCGACCTGCGCCTCGATCGCCGCCACCTCCGCCGGATCGCCCCGCGCCAGCTCGACGTCGGTCTTGGCCAGCACCTTGATGAAGCCGATGGTGTTTCCGTCCGTCGGCAGCGGCGCGTTCGGATCGGCGGCCGGGACTGCGCGCGGCGGCTCGGGCGCGACGGCGGGCAGGACGGTCGGGCAGTCGGTACGCGGGGTCGCCAGCGATAGCTGGGCCAGCACGGTGTTGGCCGATGCGTCGCGGGCGGTCAGCGGCTGCAGGCCGAACAGGGCCTCCAAGGTCGCCGGCACCGAGGCGTGATCGTAGAGGGTCTTGTCGACCACCCCTTTGGGGATCAGCGGCGAGACCAGCACCGCCGGCACCCGCACCCCGTACCAGTCGAACAGGAAGCCGCCGCTGTTGATCTTCAGGTCCTGCGGGCTGCCGTCATTGGGCGTCGGGGCCTTGGTCGGCTGGACGCTGTCGTAGAAGCCGCCGTGTTCGTCATAGGTGATGATCAGGAGGCTGCGTTCCCACAGCGGCGAATTGCGGACCGCCTCGTAGGTGGCCTTGATCAGGCCCTCGCCGCCGGCCATCGAATCCATAGGGTGCTGCGATGAGCCGCCTGTGTAGGAGCCGCCGGTGGTGTCGCCGTAGTTGGGCTCGATGAAGGTGTAGGCGTAGGGGTAGGGGCCCTGCACATCCTGGGCGAAGCTGCCGAAGCTGTTGGTGTTGACCTTGTAGGTGATGCCCCGCAGCGCCGCGACCTGCGGGATGCCGCCGAACACCGGCCCGTTCTCGTCGACATAGACCCGCCACGACAGCCCGGCCGCCGACAGCCGGTCGTAGATCGACGCCTTGCTTGGATAGACGAAGCCGCCGCCCGGCGTTTCCCAGGCCACGGTCTGCAGGCTGCTTGGGGAGTCGGCCCAGCCGCCCGATGAGGCGCCGTGGACGAAGAAGCGGTTGGGCCAGGTCGGCCCCGGCACCGAGGCGTGCCAGGAGTCGCAGATCGCGAACTGCGTCGCCAGGGCGTAGATCACCGGCAGATCGGACTGGGTGGTGAAGCCCAGCATCGGATCGCCGTACTCCGTCGAGGTCGGCTTGCTGGGATTATTCGAGGTGATCTCGGTGACCGTGGTGGCGTAGTTGCTGACGAACCCGGTGTTCACCACCGGCTGGTTGTAGGGGGTCCAGGGCGTGCGGGTCTGCTTGTTCGGCCCGCTATACTGCACGCCCCATTCCGGCCCGAGCAGCTGTTCCAGGGTGTCGAACCACTCGTGGCCCGGGTCGGTCGGCATGGCGAACGGGGCGTTGGGTCCGACCGGGTCGTTCTGCACGATCGCCGGGTTCGGGCTGTTGGGGTAGTTGCTGCTGTCATAGCTGTTGGTCGTTCCGGGCGGGGCGCGGGTTATCCCGGCGATGTCCGACTGGCCGAAGACGTTCTCGAACGAATGGTTCTCCAACATCAGCACGAAGACGTTGTCGATCAGGGTGTAGGGGCCGGTCTTGACCATCCCGGCCGAGCAGCCGCCGGAGGGCAGGTTGATGGCCAAGCTGCTCAGGTTCACCGTCAGCGGCAGGTTCTGGTTCACGTCGGCCTGCTGCAGCTGGCATTCCTTCCAGTTGGTCATGCTGGCGAAGCCGCTGGAGGTGTAGATGCCGGGGTTGGGTCCATCCTTCACCGCCGCCTTGACGGCCCAGTAGTCGAGCACCGCCCCGACGTTCAGGCCGACCCGGAAATAGACGGTCAGCGGCCCCACCACCTGGCCGGGCGCCGCCGTCCAGGTGGCGCTTTGCGTGCCGTCGGTGCTGTTGTTGTGGAACAGGGTCAGGGTGGCGTTGCCGCCCGTGTTGTTGGTCAGCCAGGCCTGCGCCTGCACGCGCGACACCGGGTTCATCGGCGTGGAGCCGCCGCCGGACTTCAGGTTGATGAAGAAGCTGGTGCTGCTGACCGTGAACATCAGGTTCTGGCCGGCGTCCTTGCCCTGCAGCTGGTATTCCTTCCAGCTGGAGTACTGCAGGATCCCCGTGCTCTCGAAGCGGCCGGGCGTCGATCCGCCGGTGACGACGATCTCGCAGGCCCAGTAGTCGAGTACGGTGAAGGAGCCCCAACCGGTGTTGAAATGCACGGTCAGCGGCCCGACCGTCTGGCCCGGCGCGGCCGTCCAGGTCGCGCTCTCGGTGCCGTAGTCGCTGTTGTTGTGCCAGAGCTGGATCTGGGCCGTTCCATCGGTGGTGTTGGTGATGAAGACCTGGGCGGTTTGCGGCGTGGACATGGCTGATCCCCCGACGCGACATGGGGGTCGCGCCCTTTAGGCTGGTGTGTGGAGCAAAGCAGACTGTTGCGTGCGGCCTGTCCGGCCCGCGGTCCGCACTATGACGTTGCCCGCGAACGGGAGTCAACGAGCGCGGGATTTATCTGATGGACAACCCGAAATAGTCACTCTGAAACGAAGCTAGCCCAGCATCCGTTGCCGGATCGCCGGCTCCATGCCGACCCAGTCGTCCGCCCAGACATGGCGCGCCGGATCGGTCGGGGCATAGGGGCGCAACCGCTCGTCGGCGATCATCTGGAAACGCACGACATCCGGAGCATCCGACGCAACAGACTCAAGATTGGGCAGCAGGTCATCGATGAAACCGACCTTGCCGGTCGTTCGCGCCGCCAGGTCGCGGACGATCGGCCCCTTGAGGCCGCTGTTGATGATCATGGGGTAGTGCAGGCCGTGGGTCCGCAGCCAGCCCATGCGGGCGGACCGGCCGTGATCGGGGGCGTTGGTCAGGATCAGCACGGTCATCTCGGCGCTCAGCCGATCCAGCGCCGCCGCCGCGCCGTCCACCGGCGCCAGGTCGTCTGCCCCGTCGCGGAAGAAGTCGTCGAACAGCACCTTGCCCGTCGCCATGTCCACACTCTCGTCAGAGCCGGCCTTGTAGACGTTCTGGAACAGGGCGAAGCGGTCGATCCGCATCTCGTAGCCATGCCGGCCGACGAAGGTTTCAAAGCCCTGCATGAAGTGGGCGAGCACCTCGTCGACGTCGACGATCAGCAGCGGCCGAGCCGGATCGACGGGGACGGCCTGGGCGGCCTCGGCGGCGGAGAGGGTTTTGAGGTCGGTCACGATTAGCGCAGGCTTAAGGATATTCGTGCGATCTGCACCCATGGAAACAGACCGACGTGAGTCTTTTTCCCACACAACCGGTCTTAAGGTCGAACGCTAGATGGCGAAGAAGGTCCTCATCGTCGAGGATAACGAGCTCAATATGAAGCTCTTCCACGACCTGCTTGACGCGCAAGGGTACGAAACCCTTCAGACGCGCGAGGGACTGTCGGCGCTGTCGCTGGCCCGTGAACACCGGCCCGACCTGATTCTGATGGACATCCAGCTGCCCGAGATCAGCGGCCTGGAAGTGACCAAATGGCTGAAGGAAGATGACGAGCTGAGCCATATTCCGGTCATCGCCGTCACCGCCTTTGCGATGAAGGGCGATGAGGAGCGTATCCGCGAGGGCGGCTGCGAGGCCTACATCTCCAAACCGATTTCGGTGTCCCACTTCCTGGACACCATCCGCCGCTTCCTGGGGTAGGGCGATGAGTGCACGCATTCTCGTAGTCGACGATATCGAGGCGAACGTTCGCCTGCTCGAGGCCAAGCTGACGGCCGAGTACTACGAAGTGCTGACCGCCTGTGATGGGCCCACGGCCCTGGCCATCGCCGCCGCCGAGAAGCCGGACATCGTCCTGCTCGACGTCATGATGCCGGGCATGGACGGCTTTCAGGTCTGCCGCAGGCTGAAGGACGACCCCGAAACCCGCCATATCCCCGTCGTGCTGGTCACGGCGCTGGACGGCCGGGCGGATCGCATCGAGGGCCTCGAGGCCGGGGCCGACGAGTTCCTGACCAAGCCGATCGACGACGTGATGCTGTTCGCGCGGGTGCGCAGCCTCACCCGGCTGAAACTGGTCATCGACGAGCTGCGCCAGCGCGAGGAATCGGGCCGCCGCATGGGCGTTATCGCCGGCGCCGCCGCGCGCCTGGGCGGCGTGGGCGGGCGTATCCTGATCGTCGACGACAATGAGCGCCAGTCCCAGCGGGTCGCCGCCGAGCTGGCGGTCGAGCACCGGCCGGTCGTCGAGAGCGACTACGACAAGGCCCTGCAGACGGCCCGGGGGCCGGTCGACATCATCATCGTCAACGCCGCCGCCAGGGCTTTCGACGGATTGCGCTTCTGCGCGGCCCTGCGTTCTGACGAGGCCAGCCGCAATATGCCGGTGCTGGTCATCGTCGATCCCGACGACCGGCCGCGCCTGGTCAAGGCGCTCGAGATCGGCGTCAACGACATCCTGACCCGGCCCATCGATCCGCAAGAGCTGTCGGCCCGGGCCCGCACGCAGATCAAGCGCAAGCGCTACACCGACTTCCTGCGCCAGAACCTCGACCATTCGCTGGAACTGGCCGTGACCGACCAGCTGACCGGCCTGCACAATCGCCGCTACATGGAAACCCAGCTGGCCGCCCTGGTGAAGCGGGCCAGCATGGGGGGCGAGCCGGTGGCCGCCCTGATGATCGACATCGACCACTTCAAGAAGATCAACGACAGCTTCGGCCACGACGCCGGCGACGAGGTGCTGCGCGAGTTCGCGGTGCGGCTGGCGACCAACGTCCGGGCCGTCGATCTGCCCTGCCGCTACGGCGGCGAGGAGTTCACGGTCATCATGCCCGGCACCCGCCTGGCCGACGCCGAGCGGATCGCCGAGCGCATCCGTCTGCATGTGGCCGGCTCGCCGTTCCGGGTGGCGGGCGGCAAGGAGCTTCTGACCGTGACCATCTCGGTTGGTGTGGCCAGCACGGTCACCGACCTCGACACCCCCGAGACCCTGCTCAAGCGGGCTGACGGGGCGGTCTATGAGGCCAAGCACGCCGGCCGCAACCGGGTGATCGCGCGCGCGGCCTGAGCTGCGGCGCACAGCCGGAACCGAGAGAACCGAGGTATCAATCCACAGGTTGGTCGTCGTCTCGACAGACTATGCCCAGCGCGGGGGCAGTATCTTCTGGATTTCTCAGCGGGCTGACATACACCGGAGGCGGAGAGTCGCGGACATCGATTGCGCAACTTAACGGCGTATTGGAGAAGGGCGCGGGATGGAAACTCGTACAAGGTCCGCCTGGATCGCGGTATGTCTCGGCCCGGTCGCCGTGGTGGCCTGCGTCGTGCGGCAGGCGATCAGCAGCCTCTGGTGGCCTTTCTGGATCGATGACCTGCTTATCGGCGTCGCGCTGACCATCGCCGGCCTGCTGGTGCTGCGCGAGAGCAGCAGTACCCGGGCCCGCATGCTCAGCGCCGGCTGGGGCGGTATGCTGGTGGTCCTCTGGGGATCGACCTTCCGCCATGTCGAGACCCTGCCCGGCGAAGGCTACACGCCGCACCTGACCCTGATCACCGCCGCCATGCTGGGCCTGCTCGGCCTGGCGGTGCTGGGGCTGTTCTGGAGCCTGCCGACCACCCAGAAGCCGTTCATCGGCACCCGGCCGCCCAAGGGCAAGCTCTAACCCCCTAACAGCAAAACGCCCGGCGGTGAGGCCGGGCGTTCGCAAACAGGCTTGGATCAAGCGTGGCTTCGCAGCCTACTTGATCTTGCCTTCCTTGAACTCGACGTGCTTGCGCACGACGGGGTCGTACTTCTTCAGGACCATTTTTTCGGTCTTGGTGCGGGCGTTCTTCTTGGTGACGTAGAAGAAGCCGGTATCCGCCGTGGAGTTCAGGCGGATCTTGATGGATGCCGGTTTGGCCATAGCAATATCCTCATGGCCGCAGGGCCGAATTCTCGCGAGGCGCGGAACATACGCATGGATCGCTGGAAGTCAACGCCTCTGGCGCATAGGGTTGCAGGATGAAGCACATCCTCATCACCGCCGCCCTCGTTCTTGCCGGATTCAGCCCCGCCTGGGCCGGAAATCCCGCCCAGGGCCAGTTTTTCGACAGCCTGAAGGCCCTTTGCGGCAAGAGCTTCGAGGGGCGGGTCGTCACCACCGACCCCGCCGACAAGGACTTCGCCGACAAGCGGCTGGTCATGCGAGTCGCGGCCTGTACCGCGGACGAGGTGCGAATCCCGTTTTCCGTGGGCGAGGACCGCTCCCGCACCTGGGTGATAACCCGGGTCAGCCCGACCCAATTGCGGCTCAAGCACGATCACCGTCACGAGGACGGGACAGAGGACCTGCTCTCGCAGTACGGCGGCGACACCGCGACCCCCGGCTCGGCGGTGAGGCAGGAGTTTCCGGCGGACGCCTTCTCGAAGACCCTGTTCCAGGAAAAGGGCAACCCGGCCTCGGTGACCAACGTCTGGGCCGTCGAGGTGACCGACAAGGTCTACGTCTATGAGCTCCGCCGGCCGAACCGCCATTTCCGGGTCGAGTTCGACCTGACGAAACCGCTCCCCTAGATCAGGGTCTTCAGCCGCGCCTTGCCGTACCGGTAGGTGAACAGGAACGGCGGGTCGTCGGCCATCAGGGCGTCGAGGATGGCCTCGGTGATGTCGAACAGGGGCAGGGCCCTGGCGACCGGCAGCGGGCGCCAGGCCAACTCGGAAAGCTCATCGCTGTCGGCCAGGGTTCCGGTCATGTCGGCGGCGTCGGCGCGGAAGAAGCGGGCGTGGAAGCGGACCGGGCTGTTGGTCGGGGTGATGGCCCGGGCGGCCAGGGTCAGGGGCGCATCATCGGGGAGGGTGAGGCCCGTCTCCTCGAAGGTCTCGCGCACCGCCGCCGCCGCCAGGGCGCCGGCCAGGCGGCCCGGCGCATGGGTCAGGCGGGTGCAGAGCGGCGACAGGTGCCTGGGCCGCTGACGGTCGGCCGGATCGACCGCGCCGCCCGGAAACACGAAGACGTCCGGGGCGAACCGCGACTTGCGGGGACGCTTGCCCATCAGCACCTCGGCCCTGGGCCCGGAGCCCCGCAGCAGGATCAGGCTGGCCGCATGCCTTGGCCGGACGGGGAGGGTCTTGGGTTCGGTCACAGGTAGTCCAGCCGGCGGGCGCCTTGCAGGAAGCGCATAAAGGGGGCGGGCCGCTCGGCGCCCTTGAGGCGTTCAGCCACCTCGGCGACGACGAAGCGGGTGATGTTGGGCAGGTCCAGGGCCAGGGCCTCGTCGAGATCGACCCAGGCGATCTCGTCCAACTCGCCGCAGTCGGGCTGACGCTCCAGGCTGACCAGGGCCTCGGCGTCGGCCATGAAGAAGCGGGCGTCGAAGCGGCGCGGTCGGTAGGGCGGGGTGATGGCCCGGGCGACGAACGTCAGGGCCGCCAGATCGGGCGCCGCGCCCTGGGCCAGAAACTCACGCCAGGCGCCGACGCCGGGCCGGGTGGGCGCCGGTTTGGCCAGCAGCAGGCCGACCTCCTCGAAGGTCTCCCGTACCGCCGCCATGGCCAGGGCGCGGGGCAGGGCAGGGGACTTGTGGCGCAGGGTCAGGGCCAGCTTGTTTTCGACCTCGGGGTCGAGCTCGCTCGCCGAAGGGGCTGTGAAGTCGCCCCGGTCGACCCGGCCGCCGGGGAACACCCATTTGGACGGCATGAAGGCATGGCCCTTGGCCCGCCGCCCCATCAGCAGGCGCGGCTTCTTCGCATCGCGCCGCACGACGATCAGGGTCGCCGCATGACGGGGGCGAATGGCCTTGCCGCCGTCGCGCATGGCGCCGTCGCTGCGTGGGTCATAGTTGGGGTCGAGGATCGGCTTCGTCATCGGGATAGTTTAGGCCCCGGCGGCGCTGGGGGAAGTCTGTCGTAGCGGAAGGCGCCGGCAACGACGAAGCTATCATTCTAGCAGGGTCTATCCTAAAAATACACAATAAAAACAACGACTAACGGTGGCCCGATAGGGGCCTGCGGGACGACATCAAGCCGCCATCAGGGCGACAAATCAACGACCACGACCCGACAACCGGCGCACAGGCAACCTACTGGACCCGGATCGGCTCCAGGATGAGGATCTGCAGGTCGCTGGTGGGCGTGTAGTTCTTCTTCACCACCTCGAACCGGGTCGGGGCGATCTTCTTCACGCCGGTGGCGCAGAAGCTGACCAGGTTGTCGGCGGCGCCCTTGTCGATCACCAGGCGGAAGTCACCGATCGGCTTGGCCCAGTTGGCGCCGGTCTTCAGGACATAGCCGATGCGCTTTTCGGTATAGCCGCTCATCGAGCCCTCGGCCTTGGCGGCCCTGGTTTTCATGGCGGTCAGGAAGCTCTGATCGACGCAGTAGCGCTTGCGCTCGGCGTCGATGCTGGCCTGGAACTCGGGGTTATCTGCCGCGGACATGCCGACGATGGTGTCGACGCTGCCGCCGACGGCGGGGATGTAGCGGTGCTCGACCTCGACGACCTTGCCGGCCGGAAAGACCTGGGTCCAGTAGAAGGTGGTCTTGAGCACCCAGGCCGGCTCGGCATGCGACTCCCAGCCCTTGCCGGCGTCGTACTCGCTGATCCAGGCGATGCCTAGGCGCACCGCCTCGTCCTTGTCGGCCTTGCCGAGGGCGTCGAGCGCCTTGCCGGCTTCGGGCCGATGGGCGGCCAGCGGAATGCCACGGGCCTTGAGCCAGGCGGTGCGATCGACGCCCTTGACCAGGGCCTTCTGCTCGACCTGGGCCTTCACCGGCTTGCCGTCGACCAGGGTGTTGAACTGCAGGAGGTTGGTGGCGTCGTCGCTCGGCAGGCCGTTGTCACTCTCGAAGAAGCCTTCGCCGCCGATGTCGGGCATGGGGAAGGCGACAAGGGTGCTGACCGGGGCGGCGGAGGTGTTCTGGAAGCGGTACTTCACGACCACCTCCTTCTGGCTGATGAACAGGTCCTCGGACCGCATCTCGATGCTGTCGGTGGTCTTCAGGATCAGCCCGCCGGCGGCAAGTTCGGCGGTGGAGTCGTTGGCCAGCGCCGGGACCGCGAGGGCGAGCGTGAGACAGGCTGATAGGAATGCGTACCGCTTCATGATCTTGCCCCCGAGATTTGGCCTCATGGGACAGCGAAGCAGCGCCGTTCGCAACCCCCACCCGCGAAGGGGAGGGCCTACCGCCTTTTCCCGCCCTTGCCGCCCTTGCCGGGTTTCCCCGGCGCCCGCGAAAAGCCCGGGCCGCCCTTGCGGGGCGGACCGCCGCGGGTATTGCCGCCGTCCTTGAACTGGCGGCGGACGCCGAGCCGAGGCCTGGGCGCGTTGGGGTCGGCCTTGACCGGTTCCGAGAGCATCTCGAACAGCAGCCCGCCGGTCACCGGCGTCGCCTCCCGCAGCTTGACCTCGACCGCCATACCCAGAGGCCAGCGGGCCCCGGAGCGTTCGCCGACCAGGGCGTGCAGGCGCTCGTCGTGGACGAAGTATTCTTCGCCCAGCGTCGAGACGGGAACCAGGCCGTCGGCGCCGGTCTCCTCCAGGCGGACGAACAGGCCGAACCGCGTCACGCCGGTGATGCGGCCCGGGAAGGTCGCGCCCACCCGGTCGGCCAGGAAGCTGGCGACATAGCGGTCGGTGGCGTCGCGTTCGGCGGCCATGCTGCGGCGTTCGGCGAAGGTGATCTTCTCGGCCGTATCCTTGATCTGGCTGATGTCGCCGTCGGTCAGGCCGTCGTCGCCCAGGCCAAGCGCCCGGATCAGGGCCCGGTGGACGATCAGGTCGGCATAGCGCCGGATCGGGCTGGTGAAGTGGGCGTATTTGGCCAGGTTCAGGCCAAAGTGGCCGATGTTGTCGCTGTTGTAATGGGCCTGCATCTGGGTGCGCAGGACCACCTCGTTGACGATCGGGGCATGCGGCCCCTCGCGGGTCTCGGTCAGCAGCTTGTTGAAGCGGTCGGTGCGCGGCGCCTCGCCCTTGCTCCACGGGATGCCCAGCGTCTCCAGGAACTCGCCCAGCGACTGCATCTTCTCCATCGAGGGGGTGTCGTGGACGCGGTAGATCAGCGGCGTCTTCTTCTGCTCAAGGGTCTCGGCGGCGCAGACGTTGGCCTGGACCATCATCTCCTCGATGAGCTGGTGGGCCTCCAGGCTGCGGCGACGCTCGATGGAGACGATCTCGCCTTCCGGGTTGAAGCGGATGCGGCGCTCGTCGCTTTCGATGCCCAGGGGCGAGCGGGCCCGGCGACCCTTGAGCATGACGTGATAGGCGGCCCACAGGGGCTTGAGGATGCTGTCCAGCAGCGGGCCGGTCTGGTCGTCGGGCTGACCGTCGATGGCCGCCTGCGCCTGCTCGTAGGAGAGCTTGGCCGCCGACCGCATCAGGCCGCGCACGAAGCGGTGGCTGCGTTTCCTGCCGTCGGCCCCGAAGACCATGCGCACGGCCATGGTCGCCCGGTTCTCGCCCTGACGCAGGCTGCAGAGGCCGGCCGACAGCCGCTCGGGCAGCATCGGCTCGACCCGGTCGGGGAAGTAGGTGGAGTTGCCCTTCTCGCGGGCCTCGGCGTCCAGCGCCGTGCCGTGGCGCACATAGGCCGCGACGTCGGCGATGGCGACCCAGACCACCCAGCCGCCTTCATTGCGGGCGTCGTCGTCGGGATGGGCGAAGACGGCGTCGTCGTGGTCGCGGGCGTCGGAGGGGTCGATGGTGATCAGCGGCAGGTTACGCAGGTCCTCGCGGCCCTTCAGCGTGGCTTCCTGCGCGGCTTCCGCCTCGGCTTCCGCCTGCGGGCTGAAGCCCGTCGGAATACCGTGGGCATGGATGGCGATCAGGGAGGCGGCGCGCGGCTCGTCCTCGCGGCCGACCACCTCCAGCAGCTTGCCGTTCTTGGGGCCATAGCGTTCGCGCGGGCCGCTGAGCTGGATCTGGGCGACGACCAGGTCGCCGTCCTTCAGGTCGCGGCCGTCATGCTCGCTGAGCAGCAGGGTATCGCGGCTCTTGCGATCCACCGGCTCGACCCGGATCTCGCGCCGAACCTTGCGCACCACGCCGAGGATCTTGTGGGCGCTCTGGCCCAGCCGCTTGATGACCCGGGCCTCGATCTCGCCGTTCTCGAGCCGCTCGTAGCGGACCAGCAGCTTGTCGCCGAGCCCCGGGGCGCCGGCGGTCTTCTCGGCCGCATCCGGGGCCAGGCGGGCGAGCGGCGCGTCGTCGCCGCCCTTGGAGAGGCGGACATAAAGGTCGCCGTCGGTGTCGCGCTCGACCACTTCGGCCACCCCGACCGGCGGCAGGGCGCCGGCCTCGGCGAAGCCGCGCCGGCCGCGCTTGCCCAGCTCGCCCTTGGCTTCCAGCTCGCGCAGCATCTCGCGCAGGGCCCGGCGGTCGGCGCCCTTCAGCCCGAAGTGACGGGCGATGTCGGCCTTCGCGGCCTCACCGGCGTCGCGCAGGAAGGCGATCAGGGTGTCCTTGTCGGGCAGACCCTGGGGGGCGCGAACGGGCTTGGGAGACTTCGACGTCTTGGGGGGAGGCTTGGCCATGTGCTGGCATAACGCGCCAGGACGATGAGCGCACCTACTGCGTGACGAGCAGGGTGTAACGCAGGGTCCGCTTCTCGCCCGGCGCCAGGACCACGGGCATCACCCGGCCCCCGTCACGGGCCACCGGCCTCACGCTGGAGGCGGTCACCCTGTAGACGTAGCCGATGTCCTGCAGTCGCCATTCGAAGGCCGCCGGGGCGGCGGTGGTGTTCTCGGCTTCCACCTCATAGAGCCACTCGGTCTTGCGCTTGCCCTTCGAGGTCTTGCTGACCAGCCGGGGGGTCACCCGCACCTGGGCGGAGTTCTGCAGGATCAGGTCGAAGCGGGCGCCGACGGCGCTGTTCTCGAACCGGAACTCGCCCGCCAGCAGGCGGCCGTCGCCGGTCTCCTGGCCGATCATGGCATTGCCGCCCGGCAGCGGCAGGCCCAGCCCGGTCTCCTTGCGGTTCTTCATCCGCAGCATGAGCTGGACGGGCAGGGCCTTCGTGTCCGGGTTCCAGGTGGCGCCCGGCCAGCTGGTGAACCGATAGACCCGGTCGAAGGCGACACCGTCGGCGTCGAGCATCAGAAGTTGCTTGGTCTGCCGCGCCGCAACCGTGGTCGGGTAGGGCAGGGTGTAGAGCTTGTAGTCGCCCAGCTCCGACTGCTCCGCCTTGGCCGCCGGCGGCGGCGGTGGCGCTGGAGGCGGCGGCGGCGGGGGCGGCGCCATGGCCATCGGCGCGCGTTCCATCCGGTTGCCGGAGACAACGACGTCGGAATAGGCGTCGTAGGCGAAGTTCAGGCCGGTCGGCCAGCAGGCCGATTCCTTGCTCCGACCGTAGACAACCGTCGCCCGCGTGCGCCAGCTCCGGGCCACGTCGCCGGCCACCACCTGGGTGGGCGCATCAGTGAAGCTGCTGGCGCTGTCGTTGGTGAGGGTGATCCAGCCGGTCAGGTCGAGGGTCTTGCCGTCCGTGCGGACGGTGGCGACGTAGTTGGCCTTCCAGTTGAGCCCGACGGCCAGATAGGTCAGGCGCACCTTGTAGGCGCCCGCCGTCTTCGTCCGCACGGTCATCGACAGGGTGGGCTCCGACGCCAGCCCGTCCGGCAGCCTGTCGAACACGATGCGCTCGGGTTCGCCGCTGCAGCCCAGCGCCTCGATGCCGCCGTCGACCTCCAGAACCACGCCCCTTGGACCGGAGCGCAGGATGGCGGTGCGCACCGTCTCGGCGCCGGTCACCGCGTTGGTCCGCACCAGCCTGACCGGCTCGCCGATGGCGGCGGCGACGATCGAGCCGGGGCTCATCAGGTTGTAGTCCTGGTTGCGCTCGACCATCTGGGCCGGCAGGCCGTCCAGCGCCGCCGTGGCCGGCACGATGCCGGCCGCCACGCCGCGGAAAGTGACCTTGCTCTGGCCGGCCGGGACCTCGATGGTCCGCCATTCTGTGACCAGCGCCAGGCCCGAGCGGCCGTCGAAATAGCCGCGGGACCCATTGGGGTCCTGGTAGATGGTCAGGGCCACGGAGTCCGGCCTGGCCGAAACCTGGGCCTGCGCCGGGGCAGCCGCCATCAGGGGCCCCGTCATCAGGGCCAGCGCGACGCTCAGCGCTGTCAGGCAGGCGCGGCGCACGGGATCAGTAGCCGCTGTCGACCGTGAAGGTCAGGGTGGTCTCGCCGTTGGCGGCCACCGGCACGTCCCATTGCAGGGTCTGGGCGTTGAGCCGCTTCGAGGTCAGGCTTTCCTTGATCAGCTTGCCGTCCCGGCCAAGGCCGCCCTGGCGCACCTGGACCACCACCGGCTCGGGCCGCGCATTGCGCACGACATAGCTCATCTCATAGCGGGTCTTGGTCGTGCTGCGTTTGTCGGTGGTGACCACTGTCGGGGTCAGGGTGACGTCGAAGGCGTTGCCGGTCTGGATGGAGAGGTCGCTGCCGGCCGGGGTGTGGCCGATCTCGTTCTCGCCGATGAACTTGGGATCGCCCTGCCGGTCACGGACATAGAAACGCACCGTGCCGGCCGGAAGCGGCTCGCTCTGGCCGCCGAATTCCAGCTTCACGGCGGCGGCGATCGGCTGTTCGCTGCTGCCGAAGCCGCCGAGATCGACGCGGTAGGCTTTGCGGGCCGGGGCGCCGATGACATCCAGGAAACTGACCTGCTTGGTCTGGTTCTGGGCGATCGTGGTGCGCTCGGTCAGGGGGT
>JBILYE010000059.1:0-16681 GCA_044377925.1 Caulobacter sp.
ACCGTCTCGGTCCCCCGATCGTCATCATCATCTTCAAGAACGCAGATCTCTGCGGGCACGGACGGCTGTGAACCTATCAGGCCGCTGCGTTGCCAGACGAACCTGAGCGAACCGATGCCGCCGTACATAAGGGCCGCGCCCCCGACGAACAGGATGACGCGTACAAGCCATGGTAGGGACGGATTATTGTCGTTGCCGTAGGCCTCGGGGTTCAGGGCAAACCAAATCCACACCAAGCCTATGGCCAGCCCCAGAACGCCTCGGAAGCTGATCTTGCTCTTGCCCGTTTTGCGCGCCATCGCCCCACCGTATACCGCCCGCGGATTACGAAATTTCACTCTGCCCAATAACAGGTGAACCGACTACCCGCCGTGATCACCCCGATTGGACTTTGCGCATACTGCGCCGCGGGTGTTGCAGCGATCGGTTGAGCCCACCACCCATTGCGGCCGCTATGTGTTTGGCTTCGCGACAGCTGGTCCTGGCCGGTCGAGGTCACCAGCAAGATGACCGTAAACCCCCTCCCGGAATCCGACGACCCCACGCCAGAAGAGACCCGCCTCCTGCCCCGGCTGAAGATGGCGGCGAAGAATTTCGGTATCGGAATTGAGGCCGTCCGCATCGGCGATTGCCGTTAGCGACTACCACCCTCGCGCCCGACAGCAGCGGAATCGTCGCGACGTTCACCGCGAGAAACACAGCGGCTGCGCTGCCCGACAGCGGACTAGGCGAAGGTCCGCAATGGGTGGATTGTGTTGAAAAAGGCCGGTTGAAGCGGCGCCGTTGGCCTGATTCACTCTCCTGACGGAAGGGAGAGATGGCCATGATGGGTGATCGTCGGATCGACCAGACGGCGCTGTTTTATGAGTTCTCGCTCGAGCGCCACGTGCCGGCCGATCACATGCGGAGAGCGATCGACAGGTTCGTGGATCTCGAAGGCGTGAGGGCGCATGTAGCCCCGTTCTACAGTCCGATCGGCAGGCCTTCGATCGATCCGGAACTGCTGATCCGGATGTTGATCGTCGGCTATTGTTTCGGGATCAGGTCCGAGCGGCGGCTGTGCGAAGAGGTGCATCTCAACCTGGCCTATCGCTGGTTCTGTCGGCTTGGCCTGGACGGCGACGTGCCCGATCACTCAACCTTCTCGAAGAACCGTCATGGCCGCTTCCGTGAGTGCGATCTGCTGCGTCAACTGTTCGAGACCGTCGTGGATCGCTGCATGACCGAGGGCTTGGTCGGCGGCGAAGGGTTCGCGGCGGACGCCAGCCTGATTGCCGCCGACGCCAACCGTCAGCGGGGCGTCTCTGGCGATGCCGGCCTGCCGCCGGAGGCGGCGAGCCGGGCCATAGACGAGTACCTGGCGGTGCTGGATGATGCCGCCTTCGGCGGGGCGACGCCGGTTGTTCCCAAGTTCATCTCCCCAGCCGATCCGGCGGCCAGATGGACAGCCGCCGACAAGGGACCAGCCTACTTCGCCTATGCCACCAACTATCTGATCGACCTGGATCATGCCGTGATCGTCGATGTGGAGGCGACCACAGCCATCCGGCAGGCGCAGGTGGGGGCGGTCAAAACAATGATCGAGCGGGTGAGCGAGCGTCATGGTCTGAGGCCAGGCAGGATCGCCGCCGACACGGCCTACGGCTCTGCCGAGATGCTGGACTGGCTGGTGAACAACCGGCGGATCGAGCCGCATATCCCGGTAATCGACAAGTCCGCTCGGGACGACGGAACCCTCGCCCGAAGCGACTTCACCTATGACAAGGCCGCCGACACCTACCGCTGCCCTGCAGGCAAGGTCCTCAAGCGCAACCGCCGCGACTTCAGCAAGCCAAGACCCAATGCCCCGCCCGACGACACCTGGCGCTACCGGGCTTCAAAAAGCCGACTGCGACGCCTGCGTTCTGAAGAGCCGCTGCTCTCCCAACACACCGGCCCGCAAGGTGACCCGTTCGATCCACGAAGACGCCAGGGACCACGCCCGTAACATCGCCATGACCGACGCCTACGTCACCTCAAGACGACAGCGGAAGAAAGTCGAGATGCTCTTTGCCCACCTCAAGCGGATCCTGAGGCTCGACCGCCTGCGCCTCCGCGGTCCCAACGGCGCCAGAGACGAGTTTCTCCTCGCCGCCACCGCCCAGAACCTCCGTAAGCTCGCCAAGCTGGTACCGCAGGCAATGCCAGCGCCCGCATAGGAGCCGCTGACGCGGCGCTGCCTCTCTACTGCCCTCAGCTAAGAGCGGCCTTTTTCAACGGAATCCGCCAGGAGCGGACATACCTCTCATGCCCGCTTTGCGCCTCAGCGCCATTCGCCGGAACGGAACGGGGAGTTCGCTGACTGAGAGCACCACGCCATGTTACAGGATGGGGCTCAGGCGGCTGCTCTGGCCAGGACCGGGACGGACGCGAGCACCCGGAAGAGTTCGATCAGTTGAATCGGCTTGGGCAGGATGCCGTCCGCGCCGGCGGACATATATCTGGCCACATCATCATCAAAGACGTTGGCGGTCAGCATGTAGATCGGCGCCCCGCCCGCCAGGTCTTCAGCCCGAATCTGGCGTACCGCCTCCAAGCCGTCCATCACCGGCATGTTGACATCCATCAGAATGCAATCAAACCGCCCGGCTCGAAGGGCCTCGATGGCCTGGGCCCCGTCCTCTGCGAATGTGAGGTCAACTTCGGAGGGCCCCATCAGCACCTGCAGCACCCGACGGTTGGCGGGATTGTCCTCGGCCGCAAGGATTCGGAGTCCAGGACGGAGCTCGATAGTTTCGACTGTTTCGGTCGAACCGTCGGCATCGCTCTGGCTGGGTGAAAGCGCGCAGGTGAACCAGAAGCGGCTTCGACCGAGCTCATCCCTGTCGCAGCCGATCTCGCCGCCGAGCACACGGGCGTTGCTGGTGCAGATCGAAAGGCCCAGCCCGGCCCCTCCGGCACTCCGGCCCTCCTTGGTCTGTTCAAAGGGCCGGAATATCCGCTCCCGATCTGCTTCAGGCACCCCCGGCCCGCCATCCAACACTTCCAGCCGCGCGCCGCCGTCGGTTGGCATCGCACGGACGGTGATTTCGGCCCCGGGGGGAGTGAATTTGACGGCGTTCGAGACCAGATTCACCAGGGTTTGCTCAATACGACCCCGATCGGACCGGACCAGGCCGGGGGCGAGCCCGATCATTTCAAGTTTCAGATCGATGCAAAGGTCGCCGGCGCGGGGCGTCCAGATCGAGACGATGGAGCGCAGCATTTTCGTGAGATCGAAATCGGCAAGCACCGGTGTCGCCTCTCCGGCCTCGATTTTGGACATGTCCAGCACAGAGTTGAGCAGACGCAACAGCATCTCGCCCGAATCCAGGATTCCGTCAGTCAATTCGTGCTGACGGGTCGTCAGGGGCTCCCGCCTGAGGGCCTGGGCGAGGCCGAGGACCGCGTTCAGCGGGGTCCGAACCTCGTGGCTTGTAGCGGCCAAGAAGGCCGATTTTGCCTGGCTGGCCTGTTCGGCAGCGTCACGCTGGGCGGCCAGCTCATTGTTCCGCTTGAGGCGCAGCGTAGCACGGTGGCGTTCGACGACCCTGCCCAGTACCGCCGCGATCTGGTCGAGCATTTCGAGAAGGGCGTCGTCCGGCGCCGATGTGCGGCTCTGGAAGAACTCCAGAACCGCCACGGGTTCCTCGCCAACGAGGGCCGGGAAGGCGAAGCCGGCGCGCGTTCCGGCAAGGCGGGCAGTTTCTGTGCGCGGGCAGTCCGGCTCTTGCGTCGAATCCTCTGTCCAGATGGCGCGACCGGTGGCGAACACCCGTCCGGGCAGGCCTTCCCCGCGCCCGATACGCAGGGTGGCGGTTTGCAGAGCGAAAGCGGTGTCCGGCGTCGAGGCCGCGGACCAGATTCCGGAGGACGTCATCGAGGCGGGCGATGAGGCCTCGTCCACCGTCCAGACGTGTCCCATGGTAAAGCCGCTGTACGCGCAGATGCGCTCGACGGCGAAACGAAACGCTTCGAGCGGTTGTTCCATGCTGTTGGCGGCCATGGCGATCGCCTGGGTCAACTGGAGACGCTGCTGGTGCTCGAATAGCCTTAGCGTGCCGGCTTCCGCGATCGCTTCCGCCTCGATCCGGGCTGCGCGCTCACGGTCCAGTCGGCGCTGCAGGCGACGGATTTCCTCGGACGAGGCGTCCGCGGGCAGATCGCCGATCACGCAGCCACCGATCTTTGTGCCGCGCCCGCCCAGGTCATGGCGAAGGTGCAGTGGTCATGCCCATGCTGCTTGCACTGCAGGTGCCGGAACTCGACCGGATGCATGTACCAAGCGGCGACGCCCTCGACGAACCCCTGGGCCAGGGCGCACATGTCGCGGGCCGAAAGATAGTCCATGACGAGATCGCCCGAAGGGGCGGCATGAAGGCGGAAATGCGGGCATGCCGCGCCCGGATAGAGTTTGCGGACTTCCGCATGGATGATGTTGTTGACGCCTTCGACGAAGGTCCTTGCGTCGGCGACCCCTTCGAAGAATGACGGGTATAGCTCGGCAAGAACCGGGATTGCATTGTGTCCGAACCAGCGCAGCACGGCGTTCCTGTCCAGCGACAGGGCCACGGATGCAGCAGCTACGAGGGCTTCGATCTCCTCATCGGGGTAGTTGCCAAGCGAAGTGTAGGCTCCGGACACTCCGGACGCCTCGATCAGATCATCCCAGACGTTTGCTCCGAAACTTCGTGTGACAGTCTCCTCGAGAAGATTGAAAACGACACCCTTCATACGCCCCTCCGGATTGAACGGGGCGATTGATATGAGAGCCGGGTGACTGTCGCGTTAACAAGTCGGGCTCGACACGGGGCACCGTCAGGTTAACGTCGCCAAGTCGAATGCCCCGCTACCTGGGCCAACATTCGGGCAACTGCCATCGCCCAAGCGGCGTCTGACTCGGCGCGGAAGCGCCGAAGAGTGGGTCTGCTGATCAGATGGCGCAGGATGTTGAAGGTGCTGTAGATCGCGGTCTGAGTGGTGAGGAAACTATAGGCTGAGGCTTGGGATCTGAGCCGCTGCGGCTGTCGCTTCTGTCGTCTGATCGGTCGACGGAGGTTCTCCGCCCGATTGTTCTCCCGAAACCGGTCGGGTCGATGCTGGCAACTCACATCCAGTCGATCCTTGCCAAAACCGGACATTCCGAACGGCAGGGAAGGGTCGAACCCGGTCATAGGCTCCAGGCCCGCAAGCGGACCCTCGCCGAGCAGTGCCCAACGGGACTCCGATGTCAGGATTTATCCACTTGGTCGATTCGGAACTGAGCTCCCGCAAAATCACACCGCTGGGCGTAGGTTCTGCAGGTATGGCGCAGGTCACATTTTCCGGGTTTCCCACGTCAAAGCACGTAACTTAGGAAACAGCCGATTCAGCCACCTGGGCAAATCTGGGAAGGGT
Source organism: Caulobacter sp. (assembly GCA_044377925.1). Classification (GTDB taxonomy): domain Bacteria; phylum Pseudomonadota; class Alphaproteobacteria; order Caulobacterales; family Caulobacteraceae; genus Caulobacter. The sequence goes on from JBILYE010000059.1 coordinate 5,416, forward strand.
TTGGGGTTGGCCGGTTTTCGAAGCCAAACTTTACCGTAAAGGCATGTTCCTATTCGGGTTTTCGGAAACTCGTGACAGGATTTCGTAATGAGGGGGTCACAGGTTCGAGTCCTGTAAGCGGCACCATTCCTCCCGACATTGCGGCGGCTTCGAAATCCACAGCGGCCATGCCGAAACATCATCTGCAACCGTTGCGGTTCTAGTTTAGCTTCCTATCTGCTGGTCTCCAGTCCTTCCGGAGTCCTCCCCCATGTCCAAGACCCGTCCCTTCGCTATCGCCGGCCTCGGCGCTGTTCTCGTGCTGTCGCCGCTGGCGGTTGTCGCCCAGGGCGCTTTCAGCAACGACCCGACCGAGGTTCAGGCGGGCGACTACCGGCTTGATCCTGGCCACAGCAAGATCACCTGGTCCGTCGACCACTTCGGCTTCTCGACCTACGTCGGCCAGTTCAGCAAGGTCGAGGGCACGCTCAGCATCGATCCGAAGACGGCCACGGAGGCGAAGCTGGATGTGACGATCGACGCCAACTCGGTCGGCACCCTCAACCCGGCGCTCGACGCCCACCTGAAGTCGGCCGACTTCCTCGACACCACGAAGTTCCCGACCGCCACCTTCAAGGCCACGACGATCAAGATGACCGGCAAGCGCACCGCCGACATCACCGGCGACCTGACCCTGCGCGGCGTGACCAAACCGGTCACCGTGGCGGCGACCTTCAACCTGGCCGGCGTCAACCCGGTCGACAGGACCTATTCCCTGGGCTTTGCCGGCAAGGCGAAGATCAAGCGCACCGATTTCGGCGTCAGCGCCTATGCGCCGGCGCTGGGTGACGAGGTCACGCTGGAGCTGGAAGCCGAGCTGAAAATGATCGGCTGAGCAGGCGAGACCTGACGCGTTCGTCTGGCCTGGCCGCCATCCCTGGCGGGATCAGGCCAGACGGGCGCGGATCTCGTCCAGGGTCATGCCCTGGATCGCCAGGGCCTTGATGCGGGCGGTCTGGCCGGCGGCGACGCTGACCGCCGACTTCGGCAGGCCGAGGGCCTTGGCCATCAGCTTTTCGAGGGCGGCGTTGGCCTCGCCCTCCACCGGCGGGGCGCTGACCCGGACCTTGAGCAGGGGTCGTCCGGCGGCGTCCTCGCCCCAGCCATCGATGCGGTCGGCGCCGCCGCGCGGCGTCAGCCGGACAGCGAGACGGGTTTCCACCCGTCAGATCCGGACGAGGGCCTGGGCTATGGTGGCGTTGAAGAACACCCGGATGAAACCCAGCAGCAGGATGAGCACGATGGGGCTGAGGTCGACGCCGCCCAGACGGGGCACGATGCGGCGCAGCGGCCGCAGCATCGGCTCGGTCACCGCGTTGAGAAAGTCGACCACCTGGCGAGCGAACGGGTGGCTCAGGTTGATGACGTTGAAGGCGACCAGCCAGCTGATCACCGCCTGGACGATGAGCAGAAGAATGATCAGGCCGATGACCTGATTGACCAGCCAGACGATGGCGATACCCATGAGGGCGCGTCTCCGATGTTTAGAGCCATGGAACCTAGTGAGCGTCGGCCCCGGCGGCAATGCGCTGGCAGCGAAGTTGTCGGGTTCACCGCCTTGACAGCCCGCGCCCCCCGGCCGTATGTGCCGCCCTTCCCTCATCCTGGGAGGGGGCCGTAGCTCAGTTGGTAGAGCGCCTCGTTCGCAATGAGGAGGTCAGGGGTTCGACTCCCCTCGGCTCCACCAGGGTCAGGTTGGCTCTGGTTTATCCAGGAAAATCGCCCGGCATAACTTCGCCCGCCGCTCAGGGGGCCTGATCAGCCAAGCCGCCAGGCCGTGCAGCAATACGGGGACGGCGGTCAGAGTCGCGGCTTCGTGGACATGATCTGCAGGGTCGCGGAAGGCGCGCTTCAGACGCCCATCAGCTTCATCGCCGCCAGGGCGAGGATGCAGAGGGTCGGGACCCCGAGCGTCCAGTACATGACATCTTTCATCTGCAGTCCCTCCAGCGTCTGAACGCGCTGCCTCCGTGAGAGTTGCGGGACGAGCGGAGCATGATTCGCCGGCGATCGCGAAGGCGGCGTTCGGACGCGCCCGTCGGGTAGGGGTCAGTGGAAATCGCGGCTGCGCGGCAGGACGCGGACATCGCGCGGATGGCGCATGCGGTGGTCCTCGCCGCGTCCGGGCGCGCTGCTGGCGGCCTCGTCGCCATGGGCCGGCGTTGTCTTCAGGGGCTGTGCCGACAGCAGGCCCAGGGACCAGGTCCAGTCTTCGAGACTTTCGGCGACCAGGTGGGTGACGCCCTCGGCCCGCTGCAGCTTGCCGCGCACCAGGATCATTCGCGCCCCCATGATCACCGGCCGGAAGGCCTCGAACACCGTGGGCCAGACGACGATGTTGGCCACCCCGGTCTCGTCCTCCAGGGTGATGAAGCAGACCCCCTTGGCTGTCCCAGGCCGCTGGCGAACCAGCACCACCCCGCCGACGGCGGTCCTGCGGCCGGCCAGGTCGGTGGGAACGCGGCTGGCCGGAATGGCCCCGGCCTGGGCGAGGCGCTGGCGCAGGAAGGTGAGCGGATGGTCCTTCAGCGACAGGCGGATACTCTCGTAGTCATGCACCACCTCCTCGGAGGGCGAGCTCGTCGGCAGGCTGGCCGGCGGCGGGCCGTCCTCCTCGGCCACCCCGGCCTGGGCGAACAGGGGCAGGGGCTGGCTGCGCGGCAATCCCCGCGCGGCCCACAGGGCGCCCCGCCTGGAAAGCTCCAGGGAGCCGAGAGCGTCGGCGGCGGCGAGCAGTTCCAGGGCCCGGGCCGGCAGGGCGGCGCGCTGGCGCAGGTCGTCGAGGGAGACGAAGGGTCCCGTCGCCCGCGCCGCCATGATGGCCAGACCCCAGTCCTGGCGGAAGCTGTCGATCTGGCGGAATCCCAGCCGCAGGGCGCATTGCGCCTGGCCCGGACGCGGCTCGAGGGTGCAGTCCCAGTCGCTGGCGCTGACGTCCGGGTGGCGCACCTCGACCTCATGCTCCCGCGCGTCGCGGACCAGTTGGGCGGGGGCGTAGAAGCCCATCGGCTGGCTGTTGAGCAGGGCGGCGCAGAAGACGTCCGGATGAACGCATTTCATCCAGGCCGAAACATAGACCAGCAGGGCGAAGCTGGCGGCGTGGCTTTCAGGGAAGCCGTATTCGCCGAAGCCCTTGATCTGGTTGAAGCAGTCGTCGGCGAACTTGGGATCATAGCCGCGCGCCTTCATCCGCCCGGCCAGCATCTCCTCATAGTTCTGGATGGTGCCGTGGTGGCGAAAGGTGGCCATGGCCCGGCGCAGGCCATTGGCCTCGTCGCCGGTGAACTCGGCCGCCTCCATGGCGATGCGCATGGCCTGTTCCTGGAACAAAGGCACCCCCATGGTCTTGCCCAGAATCTTCTTCAGCTCGTCGGGGTCGTGCGGCGGCGAGGGCCTGGGATACTGGATCTCATAAACCTCGCCCCGGGCCTCGGCCTCGCGCCTGGCGGCGCGGGAGGCGAGATAGGGATGGACCATGTTGCCCTGGATGGGGCCCGGTCGCACGATCGCCACCTCGACCACCAGGTCATAGAAGACGCGGGGCCGCAGCCTCGGCAACATGGCCATCTGGGCCCGGCTCTCGACCTGGAAGACCCCCAGGGAGTCGGCCCTGCAGAGCATGTCGTAGACCGGGGTGGTGTCCGTTTCGCCCAGCACCTTGGCCAGGTCCCAGCGCTGGCCGTAGAAGGCCTCGATCATGTCGAAGCCCTTCTGGATGGCCGTCAGCATGCCCAGAGCCAGGATGTCGACCTTCATGATCTTCAGTTCGTCGATGTCGTCCTTGTCCCACTCGATGAAGGTGCGGTCCTCCATCGCCGCGTTGCCGACCGGAACCAGCTCGACCAGCGGCCCCTGGGTGAGGACATAGCCGCCCACGTGCTGTGACAGGTGGCGGGGGAAGGTGATCAGCTCGCGGGTCAGGTCGAGGGCCAGCTTCATCCGCTGTTCCTCCTTCGACAGCCCCGCCCGCTCGGCGTGGCCCTCCTCGATCTCGGAGCCCCAACTGCCCCACACCGTCCCGGCCAGCGCCCCGGTGACGTCTTCGGTCAGGCCGAGCGCCTTGCCGACCTCGCGAATGGCCGAGCGCGGGCGGTAATGGATGACGGTGGCGCAGATCGCCGCCCGGTCGCGGCCGTAGCGGCGATAGATGTATTGCATCACCTCCTCGCGGCGGGCGTGCTCGAAGTCGACATCGATATCCGGCGGCTCGTCGCGCTCGGCCGAGACGAAGCGTTCGAACAGCAGGTCCTGCTCGGCCGGATTCACCGAGGTGATCCCCAGGCAATAGCAGACCACCGAATTGGCCGCCGAGCCGCGGCCCTGGCAGAGGATGGGTTTGGTGTTCTCCTGGCCGGTGGGCTGGCGGGCCCATTTGACGATGTCGTGGACGGTCAGGAAGTAGTGGGCGTACTGCCGCCCCGCGATCAGCGTCAGCTCCTTGTCGATGGTCGCCTTGACCTTCGGCGGCACACCCCCCGGAAAGCGCCAGCGGGCCCCCTGCCAGGTCATGTCCGACAGATGCTGGTCGGGGCTCTTGCCGGGCGGCACCGGTTCGTCCGGGTAGTGGTAGGAGAGCTCGTCCAGGGAGAAGGTGCAGGCGGCCAGGATCTCTCGCGACCGGGCGAGGGCGCTTTCGTGTCCACGGAACAACCGGGCCATCTCGGTGGGGGTTTTCAGGTAGCGTTCGGCGTTGGCCTGCAGTTTGAAGCCGGCCTCGTCCACGGTCGTTCCCTCGCGGATACAGGTCAGGACATCCTGCAGGGGACGGCGGTCGTAGTGGTGATAGAGCGGCGCATTGGTCGCCAGCATCGGCGCCCCTGCACCGTCGGCCAGCCGCGACAGATGGATCAGCCGGGCCCTGTCGCGGCCGTCGTAGAGCGGATTGGCGCCCAGATAGAGCCGGTCCGGCCAGCGACCGGCCCAGTCGCGCAGCCGCGATGAAAATGCGGCGTCGACGACCCTGGGCGCGGGGGCGATGGCGACCAGCCCTTCCGCGTAGTCCAGCGCCTGTTCGAAGGTCAGCCGGCACTGGCCCTTGATGGTGCGGTCGCCGTGGGTGTCGCCGAGGATCTCGCTCTTGCCGAGCGACAGCAGTCGGCAGAGGCGACCATAGGCGGCCCGGTCGCGGGGATAGACGACCAGCACCGCACCATCGCTGAACACCAGGCGAGACCCGATCAGCAGCCGCATGCCGACCCGTTTGGCCTCGCGATGACAGCGCACCACGCCGGCCAGGGTGTTGCGATCGGCAATGCCGATGGCGCTCATGCCCAGATACTGGGCCTGGGAGACCATCTCGGCCGGATGCGAGCCACCCTCCAGGAAGGAGAAGTTGGTGACCGCGTCGAGCTCGGCGTAGGTCATGCGAACACCCCATGCATCCACCAGGCCGGCGGGCGGTCGACGAGGCGGCTTTCGGTTTCGCCCGGCGCCGGTGGCTCCTCGGCCTGGTCTTCGCGCTCGTACAGGCCCTCGCGGAACAGCCAGTAGCGGCGGCCCTCGCGATCCTCGACGCGGTAGTAGTCGCGGGTGCGGTCGGGCAGCGGCCGCCTGGAAGGCTTCCACCATTCGGCCGACAGACGCTCAGGCCCCTGGGCGCGGCTGACCCGGTGGGTCACCCGGCGCCAGACGAAGCTGGCCGGCGGACCGTCCGGCAGGCTGGCCAGGGGTACGGTGACCGGCTCGGGCGGGTCGAGCAGCAGCAGCGGGCGGTCGGGCAGCGGCGGAGCTTCAACAGAGGGGGGCGGCCCCTCTCCGGCCGGGCGGCGAGCCTGGCTGTGTTCGGGAAGCCAGCTGGCGCATCCTTCCAGATGAAAGGCCGCGGTCTCCCCCAGCCGCGCGCCAAGCCGATCCAGCAGGGCGGCCAGGGCCAGGCGCTGGTCCCCATCGCGGCCCTTGTCGAGGTCGGACTGGATGGCGCTGAGCGGTTCGACGACATCGGCGCTAAGCATAACCGCATCGGCCCCGAAACCGAGGTCGAGATGCTCCAGCCCCCGCTCCTTGAGCACCTTGGCCAGATGGCCCGGGCGGATGGAGGGCACGCTCAGGGACACCGACAGATGGGTGGCGCGGCCATTGGTGCGAAAGGCGGTCAGGGTCAGGCGGCGGGCGCCCTGGCCGTCGCGCTCCAGGCTTTCGGCCAGGCTGGGGGCGAGGTCGCCCAGCACCGTTTCGATGCCGGCGACATCGATCAACGGCTCCAGCACGGTGCGCCAGACGCGCCAGACCGGTGGGCGGCGGATCGGCTCGAGGATTTCCGGTTCGGCCCCCAGCGCCTGGTCGAGGCGGCGCACCAGGCCAAGACCCGCCTCGCCACGAAAGCGGCGGGCCAGCCCCGAGCGCGGCAGACCCATGAGATCGCCGATGGTCCGCAGGCCGAGCCGCGACAGCAGCCTCACGTCGGCTTCGGCCAGCCGCAGGGCGACGACCGGCAGGGTGGCCAGGGCGGCCCGATTACCGCCCACCGGCACGAGGCGGCGGGTATCGCGTGGGCCGAAGCGGGCCAGGGCCCAGGCCGCGCCGGCCGTGTCGGCCATGGCCAGGCGGGCGGGGATGCCGGCGGCTTTCAGCCGCACGGCCATGTCGGTCAGCAGGGCCACCTCGCCGCCAAACAGGTGCGCCCCGCCGGTCATGTCGATCAGCAGGCCTTCGCGGCCCGGGGAGATCGCATCCATGGCCACACAGGGGGAGTAGCGCTCGGCCCACAGGCTGAGCAGGCGCAGGGCTTCGGCGTCGCGATCAGGTTCGGCCGGATGGGTGATCAGGGTCGGGCTGGCTGCCCTGGCGTCGGCATGGGCCTGGCCCATGGCGTGGCCGAGGCGGCGGGCGGCGCGGTTGGTCGCCGACAGCACAAGGCCGTGCAGGCCTTTCTCGACCAGCGCAAACGGCGTGTCGTCAGGCGGCGACGACCGACCGGCCGTCCGGGACCAGACCGTGATCGGCCAGTCCGGCAGCCAGACGGAAACGATGCGTTTCATCGTCCCACTCCAGGATCCAGTCGCCGGGCGGCTCGCCCCGGCTGCGGGTCAGGCTGACGGCGATGCGTGGCGCGCCGGGGGCCTCCTCATCATAGGGGTGCGGCGCGGAGGGCGCGGGCGCGATCGACCAGCGGCGGCGGGCGGCGCTTATATCTTTCGGCGCCTGGGTGCGCAGCAGCAGGCAGACGGCGCCGGCCTGGCGGGCGACCATGTCCAGCCGGCGGCTGGCCAGCAGGCTGATGGCGTCGGCGGCGGCCACTGCGCCCGCCACGGCGTCCGACTTCAGGCACTCCTCCAGCGCCCACAGGGTCTGGGCGTCCTTCGGGGTCTCGATGAACAGCAACCGGTTGTCCGGCAGGCCAGCGATCTTGAGCCCGTCGCGGAACCAGCGTCCCTGCTCGCGCAGCCAGAGGGAGGAGGCGGCCACGACCACCGGCCGCTCGTCCCCCTCGGCCGCCCGGGTGAGGCCGAACAGGGTCGCCGCCACCCGGCCGGGCGCGCCTTCGCCCCAGGCTTCCTCAAGCCCCAGACGCGCCGCGCGAGGCGCGAGGGCGGGGTTGTCACAGGGCTGGGAATGGGTCGGCAGTGGAACCATAGTTCATGTTTTGTTCCGTTTTTCGCGAGAGTCAAGACGCGGAAAAGACTCCGCTTTTCCAGTCGCTTAGTCCGATCACGGACTCCTTGAGGGAATCCAGAGGGTTGCCTCCAGACTCCTCAAACTCAAGGCCTAGAACGGAATCTCGTCCGGCGGCCGGGCAGGTTCCGGGGCCGGCGTCGGGGCCCTCGGTTGCGGCTCCGGCGGTTCTTCACCGCCGATACCCATGCCGGAGATGATGTCGCCGATCGGATCGACGGTCTGCTCTGGCGGAGCGATGACGCCGCCAGGGATGGCCTGGGCCCTCAGGCGCGGCAGGGCCTGGCCCATGAAGCTCTTCCAGATCTGGGCCGGTGCGCCGCCGCCGGTGACCCGGCGCATGGGGGTGTTGTCGTCCTTGCCGGTCCACACCGCCACCACGAAGCCGCCCGTGTAGCCGACGAACCAGGCGTCGCGGTAGTCGCTGGTGGTGCCGGTTTTGCCGGCGATGTCGAAGCCGGGGACCCGCGCAGCCGTGCCGGTGCCGCTGGTCACCACCGTGCGCATCATCTGGTTCATGTAGGGCAGGGCCGGAGAGCCGATCACCGTCTGGCGGCCGCGCTTTTCGAGGTTGTGGTCGTAGAGCACCTTGCCGCTGGCCGTGCGGATGCGGCTGATGCCCCAGGCCCGGGCCTTGAACCCGCCGTTCGAGAAGGGGGCATAGGCCGCGGCCATCTCCAGCGGGCTGACCTCGACGGCGCCCAGCGCCATGGAGGGGTCGAGCTGGATCTTGGAGGTAATGCCGAGCCGGCGCGCCGTGGAGGCGACGTTGCCGGTGCCGACCTCGTTGGCCAGGCGGGCGGCGACGGTGTTGGTCGACTTGGCCAGGGCCGTTTCCAGCGTCATCGATCCAGCGAAGCGGCCATCGTAGTTGCGCGGCTCCCAGTTACCGATCTTCACCGGTTCATCGACGACCATGACATTGGGGTTCCGCCCCTGCTCCATGGCAGTCAGGTAGACGAACGGCTTGAAGGCGGATCCGGCCTGGCGGCGGGCCACAGAGGCGCGGTCGAACTGGCTGTCGGTATAGTCGACGCCGCCGACATAGGCGCGAACCCGCCCCTCGGCGTCGAGAGCGACCAGGGCGGCCTGCTGCACGCCGGCGGCCTTGTTCCTGGCCGCGCCGGACCGCACCGCCTGTTCCGCAGCGGCCTGGATCGGCAGGTCGAGGGTGGTCTCGACATAGAGGTCCTCGGTCGGCTCGCCGACCAGGGCGCGGACCTGGCTGTCCATCCAGTCGGTGAAGTACTGGGCCCGCTGGTTGGCCAGCACGGAGGAGACGCGCACCGGGGTCTTGACGGCTTCGGCCCTTTGCTCGGCGGTGATGGCCTTGGTGCGGACCATCTCGTCGAGCACCACGTTGGCGCGCTTGGCGGCGCGCTCTCGGGCGGAGACCGGCGAATAGCGCGAGGGGCCCTTCATCATGCCGGCCAGCAGGGCCGATTCGCCGATGGTCAGCTTCGAGGCGGGCTTGTTGAAATAGCGCTGCGAGGCGGCCTCGATGCCGTAGGCGCCGGCCCCGAAGTAGACCCGGTTCAGATAGAGGGCGAGGATCTCCTTCTTGGAGAACTTCACCTCCAGCCAGACGGCGAGGATCAGCTCCTGCACCTTGCGCCGCCAGTTCTGGTCGAGGGTCAGGAACAGGTTGCGGGCCAACTGCTGGGTGATGGTCGAGCCGCCGGCGACGATCTTGCCGGCCTTGACGTTGGCGACTGTGGCCCGGCCCATGCCCAGGGGGTCGAAGCCCGGATGGTAGTAGAAGCGCCGGTCCTCGATGGAGAGGAAGGCCTTGGGCACATAGTCGGGCAGCTTCTCGAGGTCGACCGGCGGCGCGTACTGGCTGCCGCGCACCGCGATCAGGGCGCCCGAACGATCGAGGTAGGAGATCGAGGGCTGGCGGGTGACGTCGTTGAGCTTGGAGACATCCGGCAGGTCGATGGCGAACACGGCCAGGAAGGCGACCAGGAAGATCAGCCCCCAGACGCCAATGACCATGCCCCAGTAGAGGAAGGCCTGCAGCGGAGTGCGCCGAGCGCCGGTTCCGCCCGCCTGTGGGTTCGCCATGATGGTCCGTCTTGGTTGATCAACGCAGATTGAGCCGGTTCTAGCGCACTGGCCCCGGCGGCTCCATCCTCAACAGGCCCGATGAACGGGGCCATTGTGGGGCCTGCCCGTTGAGACCGTGTGCAGGCGGCGCGTTTGCTGACGATAACCCCGTTTTTTCATTCATGCGCCGGTCAGCTTGGCTCTGCCCAACTGTGTCCATCGACAACGCCAGCCGTCAGGGAGGACGGGATCATGAGCGCGATGGATTATGCAGTGCAGGCCAAGGCTCCAGGCCGTGCGGGAGGCCGTTCGGCCCTGGTGATGATGGCCCTGGCCGCCCTGGTCTTCGTCGGCTCGGCCGCCGTCAAACCCGGCCAGGCGTTGCAGACCGACCCGGTCGCCGCCGCTTTCGAGCCGGTCTCGGCCGCCCTCGACAGCAGCCCGGAAGCCCTGGTACCCGGCGACCTCGCGGTCGCCGCCGTGGAAGGCGCCGGCCAGGCGGCGGCGGCGGCATCGCCTATCGACTGGGCGATGATCGGTTCGGCCCTGACCTTCGTCTTCACCGGCCTGGGGGCCCTCGCCGGCCTTGTGTTCGGCTGGCGGAGCGACCATCGCATGGAACGGCTGGCCGCCCTGCGCGAGCGGGAACTGGAACTGGAAATCGCCCGACTGAGGGCGGTCGGTGGCTTCTAGAGGTGCAGCGCGGCGGCGGCTATGGCCACTATAGCCAGGCTGTGGCCCGGAATCTCGCCGGCCTCGATCGACCAGGCCGCCGACAGGGCCGCGTGGACCAGGGTCCATTCCAGGACCTCGCGATCCGGCAGTCCCGCCATCCCGGCGGCAAGGGCGACATGCCTCTGCAGCCGTCCGCTGTCGCGCGAGGCGCCGGTTTCGGGGTTACGCAGAATGTTGGCGTAGTCGTAGCCGCGCGGCCCGATCAGGCCCTTCGGGTCGATGGCCCGCCAGCCCCGCGCCGGATCATGCAGGACATTGGCATGGTGGACGTCGCCATGCAGCACGCGCGGCTCCCGGTTGTCCGCCAACAGCCGGTCGGCCACGGGCCAGGCGCGGGCGAGGAAGGCATTCGTCGCCGCAAGCCGCTCCAGGGCCGCGAACCACGGCCGCAGGGGGTGAACCTGCGGCGGAGGCGGTGACTGGTCGGCATGCATCGCCGCGACCACCTCACAGAGGATGGCGCAGGCCGCCGCGTCGCCGGCCGCCGATCCCTCCGCCATGGCGACCAGATCGATATCGTTCGCCAGCCGCTCGACCAGCACAGCCTCGCCGTCGACCCGCAGCACGCGGGCGGCGCCCCGCCCGTCAAACCAGGCCAGGACCTGGCCGCCGCGCCGCTCTTCGTCCACGAAAGGCAGTTTGAGCATGGCCGGGACGGCGCCGTCCCGCACGGGTTGCAGCCAGCTGGACGGGGTGCGGAACGGGGGACCATCGGCGGTCAGGCCCCAGGCACGGATGTAGCCTTCCAGGGCGCCCGGAGTGTTGAGGTTTTCGAAGGCGGCGGCGTCGGCGAAGAGCACGGGTCGGAAACCGGCGTCGTCCTGCACGGAACGGA
>JBILYE010000238.1:0-5375 GCA_044377925.1 Caulobacter sp.
AAGGACGGGTCGGTGGATTCATCAAAAGTCTGGCGCATGAGTGGATTTAGGCCTGCCGAGAAGACCGTGCAAACCCGATTCCATTTGTCGCATGCTCGACTAACGGCGCGCTAACCAAGTTGGGCGACGTTGGCCGCCTCAGATAACGGGGATGGCAATGACCTGCGACTGCAACAGCCTGGGCCGCTGGCCCGTGATGACCCGCCGCGCGGCGCTGGCCGGAACGGTCGGCATGGGCCTGGCCGCCATGGCGCCGGCGGCCGCGTTCGCCGGGGGGCACTGCGAGGCCCTGCTGCTGACCTGCATGGACTTCCGCCTCGCCAACGAGGTGACCGCCTACATGGACGCCCGAGGTCTGCGGGACAAATACGATCACGTCATCCTGGCCGGCGCTTCGCTGGGCGCGCTGAATGACAAGTTCCCGGCCTGGAAGGATGTGTTCATGACCCACATCGACCTGGCGGTGCAGCTGCACGAGGTCCACCGGGTCATCATTCTCGATCACCGCGACTGCGGCGCCTACAAGCTGGTGCTTGGTGAGGCGGCCGTGAAGGACCCGGAAACCGAGCTGAAAAGCCATGTCACCCAGCTCTACGCCGTCCGCTCGGCCATCCTTGCCAAGCATCCGCACATGGAGGTCGAGATCGGCCTGATGTCGCTGGACGGCAAGGTGATGCAGATCGTCTAGTTCAGCGGCAGCGGGTTCTCGACCGGGGCAGGCCGGGCGGCCACCGCTTCGGCGGCTTCGGCGCGGGCCCGCTCGGCGGCGGCGCGGGTTTCCGCGGCGGCCGCGCGAGCTTCAGCGGCAGAGCGGTCAGCGGCCAGTTGAGCGTTGGCGGCCGCGGCGTTGTAGCTCGACTGGGCCTGTGAGTTGGCGGCGTTGTATCCGGCCTGGGCGCCTTCCAGCGCGCCCTGCGCGCGGGCCTGTTCTGCGACCGTGCTCAGATCCGCCGGTGTGACGGCGGCGTCGCGGTTGGCCGATGCGACCATGAAGGCGACCGCGATGATGGCGACCACAGCCACCAGGGCGGCGATCAACCAGGCGGCCGTGTTGTTGCTGCGGCGAACTGCGACAGCCCGTACAGCGCCGGTGGTTTCGTCGTAGACGGTGCGGGTCTCGCCCGGTTCGTAGCTCATGGCCTGCTCACTCCTGTCGTCCTCGATGGGGTTACAACGGGAGGCGATGAGTCGGGTTCCAGGCGCGGTCTGTTTCCAGATACCTTTTCATCAGGAAGTCGCCCGTCCGTGCGGCGATCGCTCATGCTTCGCCTGAGGGATTCAGCCCTTCTCGAGGACGAGTGTGGCCCAGGCGTCCCTGTGCAGGCGGCGCTTCAGGCGGAAGCCCCGCGACAGATAGGCCGCCTTCACCCGCCGTTCCTGGGTGCGCAGCAGGCCCGACAGGATGGCGATGCCGCCCGGTTTCAGGGCGTCCTTGATGTCCTGGGCCAGGGAAACCAGCGGCGGGGCCAGGATGTTGGCGAACACCAGGTCGTAGGGGGCGGTGGCGGCGACCCGGCGGTGGTTCAGGCCGGAAGCATACACGAACCGGGCGTTCGACTTGTTGACCTTGGCGTTCTCGCCGGCGATCCGGACGGACGGTTTGTCGATATCGGTGCCGACGGCCAGCTTGCTGCCCGTGCGGGCGGCGGCGATGGCCAGCACGCCCGTGCCGGCGCCGACGTCCAGAACCTTGCCGAAGCGGCGGCCCTTGAGCAGGTCGTTGAACACCCGCAGGCAGCCGGCCGTCGTGCCATGGTGGCCGGTGCCGAATGCCGCGCCGGCCTCGATGCGCAGCTGAACGGCATTGGCCGGGGCGAGGCCCTTGTCGTGCATTCCGAAGACGAAGAAGCGGCCCTCGCGAACGGGCGGCAGGCCGGATAGCGACATGGCCAGCCAGTCGGCGTCGGCGAGCTCTTCGGTGGTGACCTTGAGTTCGGGCCAGTCGGCCAGAACCCGGCGGATCTCGTCGGCCTCGTTGAGGGTCACCGGGAAGGCGTCGATGCGCCAGATGCCGCGATCCTCGTCCTCTTCCAGAATGGAGTAGGTGGCGCCCTCGAGCATCGGGTTGACGTCCATCGCTTCAGCGGCGGTCTCGGCGGCGATGCGGGGGCCGCGGGCGATGATCTGGACGGCGTCGTCGACGATTTCGGTCATGGCGCGGGGTTTAGCGGAAAACCGCCGCCACTCAATGACCTAACAGAACCGGCAACGATCAGGATTGAGGGGCGGCCCGCGATGTGTCGCCGCTGGCCGCCGCTTCCTCGCGTTCGAAGGCGGCCATGGCCGCGGGCGGCGCGTCGGCCGGCTCGAAGACCTCCGGGCCGAGATCGGCGGGCGCCTCGTCGCCGGAGAGGCCGGCCAGGATGCCGCCACCTTCGCTGGGGTAGCGGACGACGGCGTCGTGGTTGGCGGTCTGGTAGGCTGCGGGCGTGTAGCTGGCCGGTTCGATCATCGGCAGGTCGGGCGCGGCGTCCGGCCAGCCGGCGTCCACATAGCCCTCGTCAGTCGCGGCATAGCTGGCCGCCTGGTAAAGATGGTCCGTGCCGATCACATAGTCGGGCACGCCGTAAGGATAGCTGCTGGTTCCCGCCTCGGCGTCGCGATAGGCCATCCGACCGCTGTCGCCGAGCGCGATCTGGGGGCCGCCGATCAGGCCCTCGGCCAGGGTCGGGCGCAGGGCGCCGCCGATCAGAAGGCCCGAAATGGTGGCGACACCGATACCGTAGAACAAGGACTTCATCGCAACTGCTCCTCCTGAGGAAACAGCGCGGATCGAGGCCTTTGGTTGCGTGGCCGACGCTAGGCCGGGTTGAGGACTGAAACGGTGAGGGGCGTGCGCAACAGGAAGCCGAGCGATTCATAGAGGCCGATGGCCCCGGTGTTGCCGGCGTAGGCATGCAGGAAAGGGGTCTCGCCGCGCGCCTGGACGGCGCCGGCGACATGACGCATCAGGTGGCCGGCCAGGCCCTTGCCGCGGTGCTCGGGCAGGGTGCAGACGCCGCTGACCTCGGTGAAGGGGCCGGTCCTCGTGCGGGTCCCGGCCATGGCGATCAGCACGCCGTTCTCCCGCACGCCGACGAAGTCGCCCAGCTCATGGGTGCGGGCGAAAAAGGGGCCAGGCCTGGTCAGGGTCGCCAGCGCCAGCATCTCGGGCGCGTCGGCTTCGGTCAGGGCGATGATGTCGAACGGCGACTTCGAGGGCGCGATCTGGCGCTCGGCGATCATCTGAACGGCCGGGCTCTGGCCCGCCAGGACTGCTCCGGGGACGGGCGGCAGGACGGCCGGTTCGAACAGGTAGGTCTCGCCGAACGCGCGGACCAGTTCGCCAAGGCCCGCCAGGCTTTCCGGCGAGGTGTCGGGAATGGCGGCGAAAAGGCCGATCTGCGGATCGAATCGCATGGCCGGGCCACGCTTGATCGCGTGCTGCGCCTGGGGGCCCTGCAAGGCGTTCCAGATCGGGCGGTTCAGAGGGTGAGGGCCGGCAACCATCGGGCGGACCTTATCGGACCGTCAGGGAGTCGACGCAATCGCCTCAGGCCTTCAGGCGGGAGCCCAGCGCATGGAACTCGCCGATGGCGCCGTAGACGCCCAGGCCGATGCCCTGCGCGGCCAGGTCGAGGACATTGTGGGTCAGGAACAGCATCACCGAGCCGTCGGTCGGGTCGGCCTGCCACCAGCCGCCGAAAGCGCCCGGCCAGCTGACCGTGCCGACGCCGCCCTTGCCGCGGGTGAAGGCGGCGGTGGCGGGGTCCAGGACGGTGGCGAGACCGAGGCCGAAGCCATGGCCGGGCAGGAAGGTGGGAACGCCCATCAAGGTCGCGGCCTGGCGCTGGGGCTCGGTGAGACGGTTGCGGACCATGAGGTCGTAGCTGGCGGGCGTCAGCAGCGGGCCGCCGCCCTCGACGAACAGACGGCCGAAGGTCAGGTAGTCGTCCAGCGTCGACCACAGGCCCTGGCCGCCGGACTCATAGGCCATGTCATCGGGGCGTTCAGGCAGGCTGGAGCCGGCCGAGGCGGTCTGGCGCGGCTCGATGACACCGTCGGCGCTCCAGCCGTAGAGTCTGGCGCGGCGGTGGCGCTGGTCGGCGGGGACGAGAAAGCCGGTGTCGCTCATGCCAAGCGGCCGGAACACCCGCCGCGCGAGGGTCTCGCCGAGGCTGGCGCCCTCCAGTCGGGCCAGCAGGAAGCCGAGCAGATCGGTAGAGCAACCATAGTTGAAGGCGGCGCCCGGCTGGGCGATCAGGGGCAGGGCGGCGAGGGCGGCGATCCAGTCGTCTGGCGCGACATGGCTGTCGATATCGCCGCCCAGCGCCGCGCCATAGGCGTCGGACAACGGGCCGAGATGCAGGCCGCCGTAGGTCAGGCCGGAGCGATGGGTCAGCAGGTCGCCGAAGGTGATCGGCCGCTCGGCGGGGAGGGTTTCGTCCAGCGGGGCGGCGGGGTCTCGCAGCACCCGCATGTCGGCGAACTCGGGCGCCACCGTGCTGATCGGGTCATCGAGATAGAAGAGGCCGTCCTGCAACATCGTCATGGCCGCGACCGAGGTCACGGGCTTGGTCATGGAAGCGATACGGAACAGGCTGTCGCGGGTGAGGGGAAGGCCGGCTTCCCGGTCCGCCCAGCCTACGGCGCAGGACTGCAGCTCGCGGCCCTGTCGCCAGACCAGGGTGGCTGCCCCGGCCATGGCGCCGGCGTCGACGTAACTCTGCAGGGCGGCGGCGATAGGATCGGACACTTAAGGGCTCTTCAATCTGCCGAGCTGTTGTAGAACAGGGATCAACGACAAGGGAGATGCGGAATGGGCGATCTTAGCGGACGCGTGGCGTTGGTGACCGGGGCCGGGCGAGGCATTGGCGCGGCCTGCGCTCGGGCCCTGGCGGCGGCCGGGGCGAAGGTGATCTGCTCAGACCTGACCGCGCCGGACGATCTGGCCGCCGAGCTGGGCGGCCTCGCCCTCGCGCAGGACGTCACCTCCGAGGGCGATTGGGACAAGGCGATAGCCTTTGCCCGGCACGAGGCGGGCGGGCTCGATATCCTGGTCAACAACGCCGGCCTGTTCCTGATGAAGCCGCTGACCGAGACGACGCTGGAGGACTGGCGGCGGGTGCATTCGGTCAATGTTGAGGGGGTGTTCCTCGGCTGCCGGGCGGCCATCCCCCTGCTGGCCGAACGGGCAGGGAAGTGGGACGGCGGGACCTCGATCATCAACCTGTCGTCGATCGCCGGCCTGGTCGGGTCGGCCGGGGCGGTCTGCTACAACGCCTCCAAGGGCGCGGTGCGGCTGCTGACCAAGGGTCTGGCGATGGAGCTGGCCGGGGCCGGGGTGCGGGTCAATTCCGTGCATCCGGGCGTGATCGACACGGCGATGGGAGATG
>JBILYE010000122.1:0-11222 GCA_044377925.1 Caulobacter sp.
CGGGATCGGCGACAACGAGGCGCGTACCTTGCTGGCGGCGCGCCACCCGCTGGGCCGCATGGGCCAGCCTCGCAACATCGCCGATGCGGTGGTCTTCCTGGCCTCCAGCCGCTCGGCCTTCATGACCGGCTCGGAAGTCGTCGTCGATGGCGGCTTCACCGCCAACTGAATGCTGTTTAGTCTCCCCGCAAAACATGGGGAGAGCGAGATGGCTGATGGGTCGGTTCAAGGTCTGGCGCACGACAGGTTCGATGGCGTGCGGGGTGTCTTCGAGGGCAACCTGACCAGCGGTCAGGATCTGGGGGCCAGCTTCTGCGCCATGGCGCACGGCGAGGTTCTGGTCGACCTTTGGGGGGGCTGGGCCGACCCGGAGAAGGCCCGGCCCTGGACAAAAGACACCCTCGTCAACGTCTATTCGACGACAAAAACGATGACGGCCCTGACCGCGCTGTTGATCGCCGACCGGGGCGAGCTCGATTTCGACGCGCCGGTGGCAAAGTACTGGCCGGAGTTCGCCGCCAACGGCAAGGCGGACGTCAAGGTCAGCCATCTGATGAGCCATTCGGCCGGCCTGTCCGGCTGGAAGGAGCCGCTGGTCAAGGACGACATCTACGACTGGGAAAAGGTCACCAGCCTGCTGGCCGCCCAGGCGCCGTTCTGGGAGCCGGGTACGGCCAGCGGCTACCACGCCCTGACCCAGGGCTATCTGGTCGGCGAGGTCATCCGCCGCATCACGGGCAAGACGGTCGGTACGGTGTTCCGCGAGGAGATCGCCGGGCCGATCGGGGCCGACTTCCACATCGGCCTGCCGGCCAGCGAGGACGGTCGGGTCGCCGAACTGATCCCGCCGCCGCCCGGTCAGGCGATCGGCGAGGGCGAGGGCGGCGAGCTCCTGAAGAACATGGCGAGCAATCCCGGCATCGACGTCTCCGAGACCAAGACCCGGGCCTGGCGCGGGGCCGAGATCCCGGCCGCCGGCGGCACGGGCAACGCCCGGTCCGTGGCCCTGTGCCAGTCGATCCTGTCGAACGGCGGGGCGGCCGGCGGCAAGCAGATCATGTCCGAGGCCGGCTGCCGCAAGGCGCTGGAGCCGCAGATCGAGGGCATCGATCTGATCTTTGGAACCCAGGCCCGGTTTGGCCTCGGCTACGGCCTGAGCGGCGGCATCGTGCCCTTGCCCGGCCCCAACTGCCTGTTCTGGGGCGGCTATGGCGGCAGCATGGTGATCAACGATCTCGATAAGGGCACCACCGTCGCCTACGCCATGAACAAGATGGCCGGGACGACCACGGGCGACGTCCGGGGCTTCAGTCTGGCGATGACGGCCTGGGCCGCCATGGCCGGCTAACGCCGATATCGAATGTCTGATTGCGACATAGGGTTGAACAACGCTTCCCGGTAGGCGTTGTCGCCTTGACCGCCGAGGGCAATTCGTCCGGCGCGGCAAGGCGTACAGTATGGATTCGGCTCACTATCGGGAAAAGGCGCAGCAGTGTCGGCGGCTGGCGAGGGACGTTACGTCTCCGGATGTCATCGAACGGCTGAAAGCCCTGGCCGAGGAATATGACGCCGAAGCCGCCGAGGCCGAAGCCGCACGCAAGGCGCGGGAAGGGCGGAACTAGCCGGCGGTCGTCCAGCGCCCGGGCGTTGATCCGGGGCCTGTTTCGGCGGGCCGGATTGACGTCGGGTCATACTTTCCGCGCGCGTCAACAGAGCGCATGATCGCTCCAAACAGGGGAGAGACGCGATGTATGATCTGGTGATCCGCGGCGGCCGTGTGGTCGACGGAACGGGCGCGGCGGCCTTCGAGGGCGACGTGGCGATCCAGGACGGTGTCATCGTCGCGGTCGGCAAGGTCAACGGCGCCGGCAAGCGCGAGATCGATGCGGCCGGCAAGATCGTCACTCCGGGCTGGGTCGACATCCACACCCACTACGACGGCCAGGCGACCTGGGACCCCTATATGTCGCCGTCCAGCTGGCATGGCGTGACCACGGTGGTCATGGGCAACTGCGGGGTCGGCTTCGCGCCGGTGAAGCCCGACCAGCACGACTGGCTGATCGAGCTGATGGAAGGCGTCGAGGACATTCCCGGCGCCGCCCTGGCCGAGGGCATCAAGTGGACCTGGGAGACCTTCCCCCAGTACATGGACAGCCTGGACGGCCAGCAAAGGGTGCTGGATATCGCCACCCATGTGCCGCACAGCGCGGTGCGGGCCTACGTCATGGGCGAGCGCGGGGCGCACAACGAGCCGGCCACGGCGGACGACATTGCCCAGATGGCCGAGATCGTCGCCGAAGGCGTGCGGTCCGGAGCCCTGGGCTTCTCGACGTCGCGGACCATCGTCCACACCGCCAAGAACGGCGAGGTCATGCCGGGAACCTATGCCGGCGACGACGAGCTGCTGGCCATCGGCAAGGCCATGGCGGCGGTCGGGCCGGGCGTCTTCGAGATGAGCTCGGACATGGCCCCGGCCGAGCATGAGTTCGAGTGGATGAAGGCCATGGCCACCGAAACCGGTGTGACCGTGACCTACAGCCTGCTGCAGTCGCCGATGCGACCCGACAACTGGGTCGACCTGCTGGATCGCACCGCCAGGGCGCGGGCCCAGGGCGCGGCCATCACCGCCCAGATCGCCTGCCGGCCGACCGGCCTGGTTCTGGGCTGGCGCAGCACCGTCCATCCCTTCGTGGGTCGCCAGACCTATCGCGACATCGCCGCCCTGCCGTTCGAAGAGCGGCTGGAGAAGCTGAAGGACCCGGCCGTACGGGCGCAGATCCTGGCCGACCCGTCGAAGAAGATGGGGCCGCTCGGCGCCATCATGACCCAGGGCTTCGACCGCATGTTCCGGCTGGTGCAGCCGGACGGCAGCCTCGACTACGAGCCGGCCGCCGAGGACAGCATCGCGGCGATCGCGAAGCGGACCGGCCAGGCGCCGGACGCCATCGTCTATGACATGCTGATGGAGATGGACGGCAAGGGGTACATCTACCTGCCGCTGCTCAACTACGCCCAGTTCGACTTCGACCACATCCACGCCATGATGCACGACCCCCACACCGTGCTCAGCCTGTCGGACGGCGGGGCCCACTGCGGGGTGATCTGCGACGCCAGCTTCCCGACCTACATGCTGACCCACTGGGTGCGGGACCGCAAACGGGGCCCGACCCTGCCGCTGGAGAAGGTCGTTTCCATGCAGACCCGCGATACGGCGCGGCTTTATGGCCTGAACGATCGGGGGGTGCTGGCCGTCGGCATGAAGGCCGACGTCAACGTCATCGACTTTGAGCGCCTGGCCATCCAGGCCCCGGAGATGGTCTTCGACCTGCCCGCCGACGGCCGCCGGATGATCCAGAAGGCGGAAGGCTATGTGGCGACCATCGTCAGCGGCGTGGTCACCTACGAAGAGGGCGAGGCGACCGGGGCGATGCCGGGCAAGCTGATCCGCGGGCCGCAGGGCCTTGATGCCCGGATGGCCGCCGAGTAGGGCTACTGCCCGACCACGGCGGTCGCCCGGTTGGCGCTTTCGAAGTTGGACATGCCCAGGCTGATGGCCTGGGCATTGACGTCTGTGACCAGCGCGCGGTGGGTCTTCAGGCCGGCTTCGAAGGCGTCGAAGTCGGCCTTGCGGTTGAAGACGTAGCCCCGCGCCTCCCAGAATCCGGGCGAGCCTTTCAGGACGCGGATCAGGCGCTCGGCGGAATCCATGATCTCCTCCTGGCCATTGTAGAAGTTGTCGGTCAGCTCGAGGTCCTGGGCGATGCGGCGGTCCCAGATGGCCAGGGCCTCGTCGCGCCAGGCCTTGCCCTTGGCAAAGTTGGCGAGGGCGAGACGGCTCTGGGCGAAGCGGTCCTCTGACAGCTTGCGCTGGCGCGCGTACAGGGCGCGGGTCTGGGCGATGAGGCGGGGGGACTGGCGATAGCCGGTGTCGCGGGCCAGGCGGCGGGGATCGAGCACCGGGCCGTTGGTGGCGATCATCTCCATCAGCTCGACGTTGAACTTGCGGGTGTCGTCATTGACCAGCCGGGTATGGGCGTCGAGGGCGGTGGTGACCGCCACCTGCGCCTCGGCGGCCCGCAGGGAGGGGCCGATCGCGGCCGCCAGGGCGATAGCGCCGCCGATCACGGCGCAGAGCAGCAGGGGCGCGAAGTCCTCGAACCAGCCCCGGCGGTGGTCCTTGCGACGCGGTGTCCAGGCCAGGCCGAAGGTCGTCAGCCCGGCCAGCGCCAGGCTGATGCCGACCAGCGGCAGGCTGGCGAAGCCGACGAGGTAGACCAGCTGCGAGACCATGTCGGCCCCGATGGTCCCGCCTTTGGGAAAGCCGACGAGCCAGGTCAGGCCGCCGCCGGCCAGCGCCATGGCGGCGAGCAGGGCCCAGTAGAGATGGCGGGTCTCGTCGGGCGCCCGGGCCGCGCGGGTGGCGTAGAAGGGCCGGTCGGCCGCGTCGTCACTCATCTGATCCCCCGATCCTGAACGGCCGAAACTGGAATGACGGGCCCAATGCCGTCAACGGCAAATGGCTTTAAACATCTGTTCAAATCGCCATCGTTGCTGCCAGTATGGGGCAACGGAAAATTCCTAGGGAAGGGAACCTACAGCCATGCGTGAAGCCGTCATCGTCTCCTATGCCCGTACCGGTCTGGCCAAGGCCGGTCGGGGCGGTTTCAACATCACCCCGCCGATGAGCCTGGCGGCGCACGCCATCAAGCACGCGGTGGCCAAGTCGGGCGTGGACCCCAAGGACATCGAGGACTGCTACCTCGGCAACAACGCCCATGGCGCGGCCAACATCGGCCGTCTGGCGGCGCTGCTGGCCGGGATGCCGGTGACGACGGCGGGCGTGACCATCAACCGCTTCTGCTCATCCGGCCTGCAGGCCATCGCCATGGCCGCCAACCATATCCGCGGCGACGGCGGCGAGATCGTTGTCGCCGGCGGGGTGGAGAGCATCTCCATTCCGGGCGGCGGCGCGGGCGGCCCGGCGGCCAATGATCCCCACCTCCTGGACATCGCCCCGGCCATCTACATGGCCATGATCGACACCGCCGACATCGTCGCCGAGCGCTACGGCCTCAGCCGCGAGTACCAGGACGAGTACAGCCTGGAGAGCCAGCGCCGGATGGCGGCGGCCCAGGCGGCCGGCAAGTTCGCCGACGAGATCGTGCCGATGGCGACCAAGATGAAGGTCGTCGACAAGGCCACCAAGGAAGAGTCGATCGTCGACTACGTGGTCGACCGCGACGAGTGCAACCGCCCCGACACCACGCTGGAGGGCCTCAGCTCCCTGCAGCCGGTGAAGGGCCCCGGCAAGTTCATCACCGCCGGCAACGCCAGCCAGCTCTCCGACGGCGCCGCCGCCGTGGTGATCATGGAAGCCAAGGAAGCGGCGCGCCGCGGCCTGGAGCCCATGGGCCGCTTCGTCAGCTGGGCCGCCGCCGGTTGCGAGCCGGACGAGATGGGCATCGGGCCGGTGTTCGCCGTGCCCCGCCTGCTGGCCCGCCAGGGGCTGAAGGTCGACGACATCGACATCTGGGAACTGAACGAAGCCTTCGCCAGCCAGTGCCTGTACAGCCGTGACAAGCTGGGCATCGATCCGGAGAAGTACAACGTCAACGGCGGCTCCATCGCCATCGGCCACCCGTTCGGGATGACCGGCGCCCGCTGCACCGGCCACCTGCTGCAGGAAGGCAAGCGTCGCGGCGCCAAGTGGGGCGTGGTGACCATGTGCATCGGCGGCGGCCAGGGCGGCGCCGGCCTGTTCGAGATCTACTAGGGCGCAAAAAGGCGGCGGGGGCTGGTCGTGTCCGGCCCCCGCCGACCATGAGGGCGGGCAGACGCGGAGACCCATGATGAGACCAGCAGTGTGGGGCGCGGCGCTTGTCGCCGGGATGTCGATCGCCGGGGCGGCGCAGGCGGCGGACTTCGTCGTCCTGCAGTTCGAGGGCTATGTCGGCATCGTCGACCTGGCCGGCATCACCCGAAAGGGCGAGACGGCGCGGGGGACGGTGACCCGCATCTGGCCGAAGGATGAGGACGGCGGCGGCGAGGTGGCCTTCCGCTACCTGGTCACCGACGAGGAATTCAACTGCGCGACGTCGGTCTCGAGCAATTTCAGCGTCAAGGCCTACAGTCGCGCCCATGTCCTGGTTCTGAAGTCCGACGAGCCGTCCGGTCCGCTGGAGCCGGTGGCGCCGGGCAGTCTGGGGCATAACGTCATGCGCAGCCTTTGCGAGGCCGGAGCGCCGGTCGGGGAGCGGCAGTCGGCCCCCGACAGGACGAAACTGATCGACCGGCTTCTGGGCGGCTGACCGTTGCCAAATCGGGCGGGGCGACCATCCGGCGCCAAACTGCCGGGCGGCTTCGGCTGAGCGATCAGCGCGCGGTGTAGCCGCCGTCGATGACCAGCTCGGCGCCGGTGACGAACCTGGCCTCGTCGGAGGCCAGGTAGACGGCGCCCCAGGCGATGTCATCGGCCTCGCCGATGTGGCCGAGCGGGTGAAGGGCGGCGGTCGCGGCGCGGCCTTCCTCGATGTCGCCCAGGGCGCTGAGATGATGCTCGACCATCGGGGTCCAGATGAAGCCCGGGTGGATGGAGTTCACCCGGATGTGGTCCGGCGCGTAGATCAGGGCGTCGGTCTTGCTCATCAGCCGCACCGCCCCCTTGGAGGCGTGGTAGGGCGGCACGTCGGGGCCGCCGACCAGGCCGTAGATCGACGACAGGTTGATGATGCTGCCGCCGCCGGCCGCCTTCAGGTGGGGGATGGCGTGCTTGGTGCAGAAGAACACGCCCTTGACGTTGATGCCCTGCACAAAGTCCCACTCCGCCTCGGTGATCTCATGGGTGGGCTTGTTGGCGCCCGAGACCCCGGCGTTGTTGACCAGGATGTCGATCCGCCCGAAGTGGGCCGCCGCCTCGCCGACCACCCGGGCGACCTCCGCCTCGCGGGAGACGTCGCAATGCCAGAAGCGGGCGGCAAAGCCGCGCCCGGCCAGCTCGGCGGCCAGGGCCTCGCCCTCGGGGTTGAGCATGTCGAGCACGGCGACGGCGGCGCCCTCCTCGGCCATGCGGATGGCGGTCGCCCGGCCGAGGCCCAGGGCCGCGCCGGTGATGACGGCGACCTTGCTGTTGAGACGGTTCATGGCGTTGGTCCTTGCGCGGCGGGATAGGCGGCAGGAAAGCCGGGTTGCGACCCGCTGTCGTTGAGCAGGGTCAAAAAGCGGTCGGGGAGCCGCCGGCCCAGCCTGTGCCATTTCGCATACCAATGGTTTGACACATCCGGCTGGGGCGGCTTACGAATGGTGTGTTCCATGGGCGCACGACCCAGGATAGAAAACTGCCACGCCGACTTTCTGGACCATCCGGGGGAAGCATGAACATCGCAAAATACGTCGCGCCGTTGGCCTGCATCGTCGCGGTTTCCGTCTCTTCCAGCGCCTTTGCGGAACAGTCGAGAACCGTCGAGTGGAAGGTCGGGGCGGAGACCCTGCAGATCCACGCCACCGGCAAGACCGGACCGTTCTCGACCAAGATCAAGCTGTTCGTGAATGGGGAGGTGGTGGCCGAGGGCGCCACATCGCAGTTCCGCCCGCTGGTCAACCTGGTCGGCGACTACAAGGGCAGGAAGATCGAGGCCGAGTGCCAGAGCGTTGCGACCGGGCCGATGCTGCACCGGGAATGCACGGTGTTCGTGGACAGCAAGGAAGCGGCCAAGCTGAAGTTCTAGCGGGTAAACCCTTCACGGCGGCGGCGGCCTTCGACAGGATGTCGGCGAAGGGGCCTGCGATGCGGAAGGCGATGATTGTTCCGGGGGCGGCCGTTGCGGCCTTGGCCGCCGCCGGCTGCGCGACGGGCGCCGGCCCGGGGCTGGTGATGACGCTCGAGCCGTCGACGACGCGAGTCGAGGGTTGGCTGGCCAGCGACGGCGAACTGACGGTGTTTCCCCGCCCGCTCAAGGCCGCCTACGACCCCTATGCCGGGGACGAGCGCGCCAGGTGCGTCAGCGTGATCGACGCCACGGGCCAGGGCCGCGCGGCCCTGGCGAAGCTGAACGGCCGGCGGGTGATCGTCACCGGCGAGGCCGTGGCCTGGGACGCCCTGGCCGACGGCACGGAGCCTGGCGACCGGCTGCTGGGGCGGAAGTTCTATGGCGAGCAGGTCGTGCTGAACGGCTGCGTGCGGTCGTTTGTGTTTGTTGCGCGGACGGTGGTGGCGGTGAAGTAGGGGGGCGTGCGCCGTCCGCGCGCGAGTCCCATATCCTGTTGGCCCGAGCCGCGACCCTTTGATCGAGGATGATGCCGCCCATGGGCCATGCCCGGCGTGAACGCTTTCCGGGGCCAAAGGGCGACCTGTTCAGCGACGAGGCGCCGACCGGGCCGGCGCCGTATCAGGTCAAGCCCGAGCACGTGCGCAACCGGCTGATCGACATGCTGGGCGCCATGCGGGGCGTCGAGGCCTGGCCCTGGTCGGCCTAACGCACGAAGCTGTTCCGCGAGACCGTCTGGCCCTACCTGCTGGCTCTGCTGCCGGAGGAAGAGGCCGCCGACTGGCGCGGCAAACTCGACCGCGAGGCCGTCCGGCTGGACGGGCAGGCGGTAGCGGGACGAAGCCTCACCCCCGCTCCACAAACGAGTCGATCACCTTCTTCTCGCCCGCCTGCTCGAACGCCACCGTCAGCTTGTTCCCCTCCACGGCCACGACCGCGCCGTAGCCGAACTTGATGTGGAACACCCTGTCCCCCCGGGCGTAGGCGCTTTCCTTCTCCGGGGCTGACACCGCCACCAGGCGGCCTTCGCCTTCGATGACCTGTTGGCGGCCGGGGTGGCTGCCCTGGTAGCTGCGGGACTGGGCGCGTTTCCAGCCCGGGCTGGTGTAGCCCTGGCCGAAGGTGTGGTCGGCGTCCCAGCGGCTGGTGGTGGGTTGGCTCATGCCGGGGCCGCCGCCGTAATACCCCGTTTCAGACGCCGCATCGACGGTGTGGGGCGGCAGTTCGTCGACGAAGCGGCTGGGGAGCTGGGTGGTCCAGCGGCCGTAGACCTGGCGGTTGGCGGCGAAGCTGATGCGGGCCTGTTCGCGGGCGCGGGTGATGCCGACGTAGGCGAGGCGGCGCTCCTCCTCCAGGCCCTTCTCGCCCTTCTCGTCCATGCTGCGCTGGCTGGGGAAGACGCCTTCCTCCCAGCCGGGCAGGAAGACCAGGGGGAATTCCAGGCCCTTGGCGCTGTGCAGGGTCATGATCTGGACGCTGTCGTTGTCGCCGCCGCCGCGGTCGAGGTCCATGACCAGGGACACGTGCTCGAGATAGTCGCCGAGGGCCTCGAACTGGCCCATCGACTGGACCAGCTCCTTGAGGTTTTCCAGCCGGGTCTGGCTGGTCGGGCCTTTGTCGAGGCGCAGGGCGTCGGTGTAGCCGCTCTCCTCGAGGATGGTCTCGGTCAGGCGGACATGGTCGGTCTGGCCGCTCTGCAGCTGGGCGGTCCAGCGGTCGATGTCGCGGACGAAGTTGGCCAGGCTGGTGCGGGTCTTGCCGGCGATCTCGTCGGTGCCCACCAGGCCCCGGGAGGCGTCGATGGCGCTGATGCCGTGGTGGCGGGCCAGGGTGAGGATCTTCTGGACGCTGGTGTCGCCGATGCCGCGCTTGGGCACATTGACGATGCGCTCGAAGGCCAGGTCGTCGTCGGGCGACTGGATCAGGCGCAGGTAGGCGTGGGCGTCGCGGATTTCGGCGCGCTCGAAGAAGCGGGGGCCGCCGATCACCTTGTAGGGGATGGCCAGCATGACGAAGCGCTCTTCGAAGGCGCGCATCTGGAAAGAGGCGCGGACGAGGATGGCGACGTCACGATAGCGCCGGCCGGACTTCTTCCAGCGCTCGATCTCCTCGGCGATCAGGCGGCTCTCGGCCTCGCCGTCCCAGACGCCGCGGACCATGACCTTTTCGCCGGGCTGGTCCTCGGTCCACAGGGTCTTGCCGAGGCGGCCCTTGTTCTCGGCGATCAGGCCGCTGGCGGCGGCCAGGATGTTGCTGGTCGAGCGGTAGTTGCGCTCCAGCCGGATGACGGCGGCGCCCGGGAAGTCGCGCTCGAAGCGGAGGATGTTGTCGACCTCGGCCCCGCGCCAGCCGTAGATCGACTGGTCGTCATCGCCGACGCAGCAGACGTTCTGGCGGGCCTGGCCGAGCAGGCGCAGCCACAGGTACTGGGCGACGTTGGTGTCCTGGTACTCGTCGACGAGGATGTAGCGGAAGCGGT
Organism: Caulobacter sp.; assembly: GCA_044377925.1. Classification (GTDB taxonomy): domain Bacteria; phylum Pseudomonadota; class Alphaproteobacteria; order Caulobacterales; family Caulobacteraceae; genus Caulobacter. The sequence goes on from JBILYE010000122.1 coordinate 10,243, forward strand.
CGTGGTACTCGGCCAGGATGTCCTGGTGCTTCTGGAAGATGGTGATGTTGTGCAGCAGCAGGTCGCCGAAGTCGCAGGCGTTGAGCGTGCGCAGGCGGGCCTGGTAGGCGGCGTAGAGCTCCTGGCCGCGGTTGTTGGCGAAGGCGCTGTTCTCGGGCGAGGGCAGGTTCTCGGGCGTCCAGCCGCGGTTCTTCCAGTGGTCGACGAGGCCGGCGAGGGTCTTGGGCGTCCAGCGCTTGGCGTCGATGTTGGCCGCCTCGATCACCTGCTTGATCAGCCGTTCCTGATCGTCGGTGTCGAGGATGGTGTAGCTGGATTTCAGGCCGACGAGATCAGCGTGGCGGCGCAGGATCTGGGCGGCGACGCTGTGGAAGGTGCCCAGCCAGCGCAGGCCCTCGGCGCTGGGGCCGATGATGGCGGCGATGCGCTCGCGCATCTCGCGGGCCGCCTTGTTGGTGAAGGTGACGGCCAGCAGTTCCCACGGGCGGGCGCGGCCGGTGGCCAGGATGTGGGCCAGGCGGGTGGTGAGCACGCGCGTCTTGCCGGTGCCGGCGCCGGCCAGGACGAGGACCGGGCCCTCTGTGGCTTCCACGGCCTGGCGCTGCTCGGGGTTGAGGCCGTGCAGGTAGTCGGGCTGGCCGGGCGCGCGGTCGGCGCGGGCGAGGTCGGAGATTTTGGGAACGAGAGAGTCGGACATCAGGGGAACGTATGTAGCACAAACGTGGTGAGATGTAGGGGCGGGGAGAGGGCATATCCTGATCGGGCTTCCTCCGCCCGCCTGCGGGAGGAGGACAGGTTTCGAGCCTTCAAGCGAGAAACCAGGGGGCGGGCCACCGGCGGTTGGGGCTGACGTTTGCGCGGCTACCACTTGCCCCCCTCGGCATGGCTCGCTTGCAGCGCTCGCCATGGCCACTCCCCCCGCAAGCGGGGGAGAGCGATCGGCGCGGCTGGTCGATTTGGCGGAGCCGCTGCCTATTCCT
>JBILYE010000270.1:0-4385 GCA_044377925.1 Caulobacter sp.
GGTCCCGGGCGGGGTGATGACGGTCTTGGGCATGATTGGCTCCGTTGCGTTGAGATCGTGCGTCCTTCGACACGCCGCTTCGCGGCTACTCAGGATGACGCGCTTTGGTGTGCTGCAATAATGATCGTCATCCTGAGTAGCGCCCGTGAGGGCGCGTGTCGAAGGACGCAAGGATGGCTCAGCTTCCCGGCGGCGCCTGACGGATCGACCCGCAGAAGTCGGCCGTGTTGCTCACCCAGCCGAAGAATTTCTCGACGTTGTAGACCGTCGCCTCCTGCAGGAACGCCGGTCCCGCCTGATGCACGGCGTCTTCCAGCATGACGCTGAAGTATTCCAGATGGAACGCATCGCGCAGGGTCGATTCCACGCAGACATTGGTGGCGATCCCGACAAACACCAGATTGCGGATGCCCCGCGCCCGCAGCACCGAGTCGAGCGGGGTGTTGAAGAAGGCGCTGTAGCGCGGCTTCTGGATGACGATGTCGCCGGCCTGGGGTTTCAACGCCTCCACCAGCTGATAGTCCCAGCCGCCCTTGGCCAGCAGCGTCCCCTCCAGCTCCGGCTTCTCGCGCATGGTCTTCAGGGCGTTCGATTTCCACCAGTTGGGCGATCCCTCGCCGCCGGCCTCGACATAGTCCGGATCCCAGCCGTTCTGGAAGTAGACGACCTGCACCCCGGCCGCCCGCGCCGCCTCGCAGGCCTGGCTGATCTGGCCGATCACCGCCGCCGCGCCCTCGATGTCGAAGCCGGCCTTGTCGAGATACCCGTCGGGCGAGGCGTAGGCGTTCTGCATGTCGACAACGATCAGCGCCGTGTCGTTCGGGCTCATCGGCACCGCTTCCGGCCGGGCCGGCAGCATCACCGCCCCCGGCCGGGCCTCCGCCATCGATTGCGGACGATCACGCAGTCTGGACATTGGCCCGCGTCTTCATCAGCGGCTGGATGCGCTGGCCGAACTGGTCGAGGCCCACCAGAAAGTCGTCGAAGGTCAGCAGCACCCCGGCCGCACCCTCGACCTCGGCGATCTCGTCCATCAGCCTGGCGACAGTCTCGTACGACCCGACCAGCGTGCCGATGTTGAGGTTCATCGCCGATGGCGGCCGGCTCATGTAGATGGCCGAGACGTCCAGGCTGGCGCGCGGATCGGCTTCACCCTGGTGGTTCATCCAGGCGATGGCGTCCAGATCGGCGCCCTTCTTGTAGGTCTCCCACTTCTCCATCGCCGCCTCGTCGGTCTCGTCGGCGATGATCATGAACAGCAGCAGCGCCCCGGTGTTCGACCCGGCCTTCTTGGCGGCCGCCACGTTCCGCGCCACCGCCTCGGCGCACTTCTTCGGCTCGTTCAGGCCCATGCCGAAACAGAAGTTGTAGTCGGCGTGCTTGGCCGCGAAATCGACGCCTGTCTGGCTCTGGCCGGCGCAGACGATCTTGATGTCGACCTGCGGCTTGGGGAGGAGTTTGCAGTCCTTCATGGTGAGGTACTCACCCTTGAAGTTCGACTCCCCGTCGCGCCACAGCTCCTTCATCACCGTCACGTACTCGGCGCAGAAGTCGTAGCGATTGAGGAAATGCTTCTCGCCCGGCCAGATATCCATCTGGTCGTATTCGGCCTTCTGCCAGCCGGAGACGATGTTGATCCCGAACCGGCCGTTCGAGATCGAGTCGATGGTCACCGCCATCCGCGCCGCGATGGGCGCCGGAATGGCCAGCACCGGCACCGAGGCATAGAGCTTGATCTTGCTGGTCACCGCCGCCAGCCCCGCCATCAGGGTGAAGCTCTCCAGCGCATAGTCCCAGAACTCGGTCTCGCCGCCGAACCCGTGCAGCTTGATCATCGAGAGGGCGAAATCCAGCCCGTACTTCTCGGCCTTGAGCGTCACCTGCTTGTTCAGCTCGAACGTCGGCATGTACTGCGGCGAGGTCGCAGACATGATCCAGCCGTTGTTTGCGATCGGGATGAAAACGCCGATGTCCATGTGGATGCCTGCCCTCGAAATGGTGGGCGGGCATGAGGGACCGGCTTAGGCGGGTTGGCAAGAGGTGAGGGGCCAGCCGGCCCCGACTGACTATTCGATGGTCACCTTCGACGACCCCGGCTCGACGATCGCCCTGGCGCGCGTGCTCAGCGTCCCACCCGGTGTGCTGACCCGGTCCAGAACCTTGAACACGCTGGTCCAGGCCTGCGGCGTCACCTCGCAGACCATATAGCCCCGCTGGGCGTTGTTGAACTTCAGGGTCGGATTGATCGCCTGGATCTTCACATAGTCGGCCCGCTGATCCATGCCATCGCCGCTCGAGCTGATCGAGGTGGCGACGAACTCCGCCGCCACGGGCGCGCCGTCCGGCTTGCGGCTGTCCATATAGACCTCGCCGGCATAGTTCTGATGCTCGTCGCCGGTCAGGATGATCGGGTTGGCCACACGGCGGCTCTTGAGGGCGTTCAACAACCGCGCCCGCGGCGTGCGATAGCCGCCCCAGCTGTCGTTATTGGCCACATAGTCGGCGCCCGGGTCGCGGTCAAAGTCCATGACCATCACCTGCTGGGCCAACACGTTCCACCTGGCCTTCGATGCCGACAGCCCCTCGTAGAGCCATTTCTCCTGCTTCAGACCCAGCATCTCGGCCTCGCGGTCGAGCTCGTCGCACGCGCCCCACTTGCCGTCGCAGGGCTGGTCGCTGCGATACTGGCGGGTGTCGAGCACCTGCAGGCTCAGCAGGTCGCCGAACACCGCCCGTCGGTACAGCTGGATCGAGGGACCGACCGGCAGGGCCGAACTGCGCAGCGGCATGTGCTCGTAATAGGCCTGGGCCGCGGCCTGCCGGCGCAGGCTGAAGATCTCGGCCGGCGTGCCGTCCTGGTCCAGGTCCCTGGCCCAGTTGTTGTCGGTCTCGTGGTCGTCCCAGGTGCAGAACCAGGCGGCGGCGGCGTGGGCCGCCTGCAGGTCCGTATCCATCCGGTACTGGGCGTAGCGGCGGCGATAGTCGTCGAGGCTGTAGATCTCGTCGCCCAGGTGCTGGCGCGGGTTGAGCACCGGGCCGTCGGGGGTGTTGCGCATGCGCATGCCCCGGCCCTCATAGATGTAGTCCCCGTAGTGGTAGACGAAATCCAGATCCTCGCCGGCCAGCTTGCGATAGGCGGTGAAGTAGCCGTTCTCGTAGTTCTGGCAGCCGGCCACGGCGAAGCGGGCGCTGGCCACGCTGGCGCCCGCCGCCGGCAGGGTCTTGGCCCGTCCGACGCCGCTACGCTCCTTGCCCGCCACGAAGCGGTAAAAATAGGGTCGGGCAGGCTCCAGTCCCGCCACCTCGACATGCACCGAGTGACCCAGCTCCGGTCGCGCCAGCGCCGTGCCCGATTTCACGATGCTCTTGAAACCGCCGTCGCTGGCCACCTCCCAGGCGACCTCGATGGCCTGGCGGGGCATCCCATAGCCGAAGGCCAGCGGATCGGTCGCCAGCCGGGTCCAGATCACGAAGCCGTCGGCGGCCGGATCACCGGCCGCCACGCCCAGCTGGAAGGGGTAGTCGGCGAAGACCGGCTGGGCCAGCGCCGGGCGCTCGTCGAGCACCAGGGCAAAGCCGGCTGCGGCGGCTGCCCCGCCGCCGAACTGCACGAGGCGACGGCGAGACATTGCGAAGCGATGCAGGTCGGTCATGTTCGGGCTCCCGGCTTGAACCCCGCCGTTACGCCCGAGTCGTGACAGTTATGTCTACCGTTTGCGGACGAACACCGTGCCGGCCGAATAGCCCGCCCCGAAGCTGCAGATCAGGCCCGTATCCCCCGCGTTGAAACCTTCGTGGTGCAGGTGGAAGGCGATGATCGAGCCGGCCGAGCTGGTGTTGGCATAGTCGTCGAGGATGATGACGTTCTCGCCGGGCTGCGGGTCGCGGCCCATCACGCGTTTGCCGATCATCTCGTTCATGTTGATGTTGGCCTGGTGCAGCCACATCCGCTTCAGGCCATGCGGATCGACGCCGATGTCGCCGGCATGGTCGACGATCATCTCGCTGACCATCGGCACCACCTCGCGGAACACCTTGCGGCCCTCCTGCACGAACAGCTTGTCCTTCGCTCCGATGCCTTCCGGCGCGGCGCGGTTGAGGAAGCCGAAGTTGTTGCGGATGTTGTTGGAGAAGACCGTCTTCAGCCGCGTGCCGAGAATCTCCCAGCCCTGGCCCGGGGCGGCGTCCTCGGCCCGCTCGACGATCACGGCGGTGGCGACGTCGCCGAAAATGAAGTGGCTGTCGCGGTCGCGGAAGTTCAGGTGGCCCGAACAGATCTCCGGATTGACCATCAGCACGGCCCGGGCCGAGCCCGAGGCGACGAAGTCGGCGGCGGTCTTGATGCCGAAGGTGGCGCTCGAGCAGGCCACATTCATGTCGAAGGC
>JBILYE010000060.1:0-16603 GCA_044377925.1 Caulobacter sp.
CGCGGACACCCTGTCGGGTGACGGCGCAAACAACAACATCTCCGGCAACGCGGGCGACGATACGATCAACGGCCAGGGCGGCGGTGACTACATGCGCGGCGAGGCCGGCGCGGACACCCTGAACGGCGGCGACGGCGACGACACCATGCTGGGCGGCGCGGGCGACGATACGCTGAACGGCGGCGCCGGAACCGACCGGGCCGATTTCATCGATGCGGCGAATGGGGTCACCGTGGATCTGGCCGTTGTCGGCCAGCAGAATACCGGCGATGGTCTCGACACCTTCATCAGTATCGAAAACATCTCAGGGTCCCAGTTTGCGGACAGCCTGTCGGGTGACGGGGCGAACAACAACATCTCCGGCGACACGGGCGATGATACGATCAACGGCCAGGGCGGCGCTGACTACATGCGCGGCGACGCTGGGGCCGATACCCTGAACGGCGGCGACGGCGATGACATCCTGCTGGGCGGCGCGGGCGACGATACGCTGAACGGCGGGGCCGGGACCGACCGGGTGGACTACTTCAGCGCCGCGAACGCCGTGACCGTCGACCTGCAGATCACCGTCGCCCAGAACACCGGCGAGGGAATGGACACCATCACCAACGTCGAACAGGTCACAGGATCGCAGTTCGGCGACGTTCTGACCGGCAACAGCGGCAACAACTTCCTCGACGGGCAGGCCGGCAACGACACCATCTCCGGGCTGGGCGGCAGCGACAGCGTCAACGCAGGAGCGGGCAACGACACCGTTTCCGGCGGCGACGCCAACGACTTCCTGCACGGCGGTCTGGGCGACGACAATCTCGACGGCGGCGCGGGCACGGGCGACATGGCCCAGTACTATGAAGCCACCTCCGGCGTGACCGTCAGCCTGCTGCTGCAGGGCCAGGCCCAGAACACCGGCGCGGCCGGCATCGACACCCTGGTCGGCTTCGAGCAGCTCGGCGGTTCGGCCCATGCCGACACCCTGACGGGCGATGCCGGCTCCAACTTCCTCAACGGCGCGGCCGGCGACGACGTCCTCAAGGGCGAGGGCGGCAACGACAACCTGCAAGGGGGGCTCGACAACGATACGCTGAACGGCGACGACGGCAACGACAGCCTCACCGGCGGCCTCGGCAATGACGTGATGACGGGCGGCGCCGGCTTCGACACCGCCAACTACAGCGACAACACCACCGGCGTGACGGTCGACCTGCGCATCCAGGGCGTGGCCCAGAACACCGGCCATGGCTCCGACACCCTGATCGGCATGGAGAACGTCAACGGCGGCACGGGCAATGACACCCTGCACGGGGACGACACCAGCAACTTCAACTTTGCCAATTCCGGCAACGACGTCATGTACGGCTATGGCGGCGACGACCAGCTGACCGGCGGTCTCGGCGACGACACGATCGACGGCGGCGCGGGCGGCGACGTCGCGACCTGGGGCGATGCGACCAATGGGGTCACCGTCAGCCTGCTGCTTCAGGGTGCGGCCCAGAACACCGGCTGGGGCAACGATACCCTGATCGGTATCGAGTATCTGTCGGGCTCCGGCTTCAACGACATCCTGACCGGCGATCAGTTCAACAACAGCCTGAACGGCCAGAACGGCAACGACACCCTCAGTGGCGGCGACGGCGATGACGCGGTGCGCGGCCAGAACGGCGACGACATCATGTCGGGCGGCGCGGGCAACGACTTCCTGACCGGCGGCGAGGGCAGCGATGTCATTGACGGCGGCGACGGTATCGACCGGCTGGGCATCTCCCTCGCCGCGGCCGATCCGCAGACTGGCGCGACCATCGATCTGAACATCACGACGGCTCAGAACACCGGCCACGGCATCGACACCATCACCGGCATCGAGCACCTCAGCGGCACCGCCTACAGCGACACCTTCACGGGCAATGCGGCGGACAACTACATCGCCGGCGCGATCACCCTTGGCGTCACCGGGGCCGATACGCTCAACGGCATGGGCGGCAACGACCTGCTGACCGTCGGCGGCGGCGACCACCAGCTCGACGGCGGCGCCGATTCCGATACCGTCAGCTTCACCCTGTCCACCGCAGCCGTCACGGTTTCGCTGGCGGCCCAGGGCTCCGCCCAGGCGACCGGCGTCGGGTCCATGACCCTGAACAACGTCGAAGACCTCAGCGGCACGGACTTCAACGATACCCTGACCGGCGACGGCGGGGCCAACACGCTCAGCGGCAGCATCGGCGACGATACGCTCAGCGGCGGCGCCGGCGCGGACCTGCTGCTCGGCGACGGCGTCAAGTTCACCGACTTCGGGACCTTCGGCGCCTCTGGCGCCATCGTCCAGTACGAGGACGTCGCGACGCAGTTCAACAACCCGGCCTACAGCGGCGCCGACCTTCTGGACGGCGGCGAGGGCGACGACCGCCTGGTCGGGGCCGGCGGTGACGACGAACTGACCGGCGGGGCCGGCAACGATACGCTGGAAGGCGGGGCGGACGAGGATACGGCGGTCTACGCCGGCCTGCGCTCGGCCTACACCCTGACCCGCGTCGACGAGACCACCTGGACCGTCAGCGGTCCGGAGGGGACCGACACCCTGACCAACATGGAGTTCGCCCGCTTCTCCGACCAGACGGTCAGTCTGACGGCCGTGCCGCCCATCGTTGGCACCGAGAACGGTGAATACATTCCCGGCACTGCCAATGACGATGTCATCCAGGGCCTTGGCGGCAATGACACCATCGACGGCCTGGCGGGCAACGACGACATCGAGGGCGGCGAGGGCAACGACAACCTGTTCGGCTGGGACGGCAACGACCATCTGAAGGGCGGCGCCGGCGCTGACTTCATGGGCGGCAACCTGGGCGACGACCATCTCGAGGCCGGCGCCGGCGATGACTACCTGCGCGGCAACGACGGCGACGACATCCTCGACGGCGGCGATGGCAACGATCGCGCGGCCTTCGCCCCGCAATCCTTCGATGTCCAGGTCGGCGCCACTGTAGACCTGCGCCTGCAGGGGACTGCCCAGGACACCGGCCACGGGATGGACACCCTGATCGGCATCGAGAACGTCTCGGGCACCCAGTTCGATGACGTCATCACCGGTGACGACAACAGCAACTGGCTGTGGGGCGGCTCGAACGGCTCGGGCGCGACCGGCAACGACATCATCGACGGCCAGGGCGGCAACGACCTGATCCAGGTGGGCGCGGGCAACCACGACCTGCAGGGCGGATCCGGCATCGATACCGTCAGCTTCGACGGCAACGGCACGGACATCACGTCGGCCGGCATCACCATCGACCTCGGTCTCCAGGGCGGCTCGCAGGACACCGAACAGGGCCTGACGGTTCTGGACGGCTTCGAGAACGTCACCGGCTCGGCCTTTGCCGACAGCATCACCGGCGATGGCGCCGACAACGTCCTGGCGGGCTCGGCGGGCGACGACAGCCTCAGCGGGGCCGGCGGCGCGGACGTGCTGCTCGGCGACGGCGAGATCACGCTCGATAGCCCGTTCGGGTACTCGGGCCCGATCATCACCGTCAATGATGCGGCTGAAACCTACGCCAATCCGGCCCTCAGCGGGGCGGACACCCTGGACGGCGGCGCGGGCGACGACATCCTGATCGGCGGTGGCGGCGATGACATCCTGATCGGCGGCATCGGCGCGGACAATCTGCAGGGCGGGGCCGGTTTCGACATCATCAGCTACGCCGACAACGCCACCGGCGTGGCCGTCAACCTGGGCCAGTCCAGCGTCAACGACGGCACGGGAACCGACAGTTTCACCGGTATCGAAGGCGCCATCGGCTCGGCCTATGCGGACACCCTGCTGGGCAACGCCAACGCCAACACCCTTGAGGGCGGCGATGGTGATGACTTCTTGCGGGGCCAGGGCGGCGACGATGTGGTCCAGGGCGGCGCGGGCCTCGACAACGTTCGCGGCAATGCCGGCAATGATACGGTCCGCGGCGGCGAGGGCAGCGACTATGTGCAGGGCGGCGACGGCGATGACACCATCGACGGCGGCGCCGGTCTCGACCGGGCGGCCTTCTTCGACGCCACTGTCGGGGTGACGGTCGACCTGTCGATCCAGGGCGTGGCCCAGAACACCGGCCAGGGCATGGACACCCTGATCGACATCGAACATGTCTCGGGCACGGCTTTCGACGACGTTCTCACCGGCAACAGCGACGCCAACTGGATCTGGGGCAACCTGGGCGCTGACGTCATGAATGGCGGCGGCGGCGATGACCTGCTTCAGGTGGCCGAAGGCGCCCAGACCGCCAACGGCGGCGACGGCGTTGATACCGTCGCACTCGGCCTGCAGTCCGGCGCGACCGTCTCCCTGGCGGTCAGCGGGGCCCAGGCCTTCACAGGCGGCAGCATCACCCTCACCGGCGTCGAGAACCTGTCGGGCAGCGGCTTCGCGGACACCCTGTCCGGCGACGACGGCGCCAACGTCCTGGCCGGCGGCGCCGAAGCCGACGTGCTCTCCGGCGGCGACGGCGCCGACGAACTGCTTGGCGACGGCGAGATCGGCCTGGAGTTCAACATCGGCGGCGGCGGGGCCATCACGCGCCTTGACGACGCGGGCTATGCCGGCGCCGATACCCTCAACGGCGGCGCAGGCGACGATATCGTCCGCGGCGGTGGCGGCAACGACACCATCGACGGCGGTGACGACACCGACACCGCGGTCTTCGCCGGCAACCGGGCCGACTACACCATCGCCTTCGGCGCTGGCGGCGTGGTCACCGTGACCGGCGCCGACGGGACCGACAGCGTCACCAACGTCGAGTTCTTCCAGTTCGACGACGAGACGGTCAGCCTGGCTGACCTGGTGCCGATCACCCTGGCGGCCGACGCCCTGACCATCACCCGCACCCTGGCCTCGGACCTCAAGGCCGAAGTCCTGCTGGCCAACGACGGCCTCGCCGGCGGCTACACGGTGGTCGGCATCCGCAATGTGGTGAACGCCACCGTCGACCTGGTCGGCGGACGGCTGCAGATCGTCGCGACCGGGCCGAACGCCAGCTTCGAGTACATCGCCGATGGTCCGGATGGTCCCAAGGCCGGGGCGGTCAACGTCTCGACCGTGGTCACCACCAACGTCGTCGACACTGTCAGCGGCGGGGCGGCGGTGGCCGCCGACCTGCAGGGCCAGAACGGCAACGATACCCTGACCGGCACGGCCGGCGCCGACCGCCTGGTCGGCGGCCTCGGCAACGACATCCTGGATGGCGGCGCCGGCGTCGACGAACTGATCGGTGGTGGCGGCAACGACATCTTCCGCGTCACCGCCGGCGATCTGATCACCGAGCTGGCGGGCGAGGGGATCGACACCGTCGAGGTCGCCAGCGGCAGCTACACGCTGGGCGACGAGCTCGAGCGGCTGGTGCTGCTGACCAGCGCCGGGGCGGTCAACGGCACGGGTAACGCGGCCGACAATACCCTGGTCGGCAACGCCTCGAACAACGTGCTGGACGGCGGCCTCGGGGCCGACATCCTGCAGGGCGGGGCGGGCAATGACACCTATGTCGTCGACAATGCCGGGGACACCATCTCCGACGTCGGCGGCGGCGTGGACACCGTCCAGACGACGCTGAATACCTATACCCTCGGCTCGACCACCCTGGAGAACCTGACCTTCACGGGAGCCGGGAACTTCATCGGCACGGGCACCACCCTCGGCAACGTCATCACCGGCGGTGCGGGCAATGACCGTCTAGACGGCCTGGCGGGGACCGACACCACCATCGGCGGCTTGGGCGACGACACCCACGTGGTCGCCCAGTCGACGGACGTCATCGTCGAACTGTCCGGCGAGGGGAACGACACCCTGGAAGCCAGCGCCTCCTATGTGCTGGCGGCCGGGGTCTCCGTCGAGACCCTGATCGCCACGGGCGCCGCGGCGGTCAGCCTGACCGGCAATGAGCTGGACAACAGCCTGACCGGCAACGGCGCGGCCAACGTCCTGAACGGCGGCGCCGGGGCCGACGCCATGGCTGGTGGCCTGGGCGCCGACACCTACATCGTCGACAACGCCGGCGACACGGTGACCGAACTGGTCGGGGGCGGCATCGATACGGTGCAGTCCAGCATCGACTTCACCCTCGGGGCCGAGGTCGAGCGCCTGACCCTGACCGGGGTGGCCATCTCGGCCACCGGCAATGATCTCGCCAACGTCCTGATCGGCAACGCCCAGGACAACATCCTCGACGGCAGGGTCGGGGCAGACATCATGCAGGGCGGGACCGGCAACGACACCTACTATGTCGACAATGCCGGAGACGTCATTACCGAGAGCGGCGTGGGGACCGACAACGTCGTCACCAGCCTGGGCAGCTACACCCTCGGCGCGGCGCTGGAAAACCTCTCCTACAACGGGGCGGGGACCTTCGCCGGCACGGGCAATGCGGTCGCCAACATCATCAACGGCGGGACGCTCAATGACAGCCTCAGCGGTCTGGCCGGTGATGACATCCTCAACGGCGGCCTCGGCGCTGACGCCATGAACGGCGGTAACGGCAACGACACCTACTATGTCGACGACGCCGGCGACACGATCACCGACAGCACCGGCATCGACACCGTGATGACCACCGGCAGCTTCACGCTGGCGGCGAACCTGGAGAACCTCACCTACATCGGTTCGGGCGCGGCTACGCTTACCGGCAACACCGGAGCCAACGTGATCACCGGCGGCGCCGGCGATGACGTGCTCAGGGGTCTGGCCGGGAACGACAGCCTGATCGGCGGCGACGGGGCCGACAGTCTGCAGGGCGGCGACGGGGACGACGTCCTCGACGGCGGCCTGGGCGCTGACGCCCTGCTGGGCGGTCTCGGCAACGACACCTTCGTCGTCGACAACGCCGGCGATGTGATCACCGAGAATGTCGGCCAGGGCACGGACAAGGTGCGCACGGCCCTGGCCAGCTACATGCTCACGGCCAATGTCGAGAACCTGGACTACACCGGCCTCGCGTCCTTCACCGGCACGGGCAACGACCTGGCCAACGTCATCACCGGCGGGGCCCAGGGCGACAGTCTCATTGGCGGCCTCGGCAATGATACGCTGAATGGTGGCGCCGGTATCGACGCCCTCGACGGCGGCGACGGGACCGACACCCTCGACGGCGGGACCGGCGCCGACAGCATGACCGGCGGCCTCGGCAACGACACCTATGTCGTCGACGACGCCGGCGATGTGGTGATCGAACTGGCGGCCGGCGGCACGGACACCATCCGCGTCACCGCCTCCAGCTACGTCATGGGCGCCGAGGTCGAGATCATGCAGTTCGTCGGGGCCGGGTCGTTCAACGGCACGGGCAACGCCGCGGTCAACACCATTATCGGCGGGACCAGCGCCGATACCATCGACGGCGCGGGCGGGGCCGACACCCTGCGCGGCGGCCTGGGTGGCGACACCCTCAGCGGCGGCCTCGACAATGACAAGCTCTATGGCGAGGACGGCGCCGACATCCTGAATGGCGGCGACGGCAACGACACCCTCTACGGCGGCGCGGGGGTCGACACCCTGTCCGGCGGGGCGGGCCGCGATGTCTTCGTGATCCAGGTGGCGGCCGACAGCGGTGTGGGTGCGGGCAACCGCGACCTGATCATCGATTGGGACGCGCCCGACGTTGTCGACCTGCGGGCGCTCGACGCCATCGCCGGCGGGGCGGACGACGCCTTCCTCTACCTCGGCAACAACGCCTTCAGCGCCGGTGGCGTGGGCGAGGTGCGCTGGATGCTGGACGGTGGAAACACCATCGTGCAGGGCGACCTGGACGGTAACGGAACGGTCGATTTCGAGATCCAGATCACTGGGACCCAGACCCTCAACAACCTCGACTTCCTGCTCTGATCGCAGAAAGCTTCAACCTGATCGATCCCCCGGCGAGCCTCTCGCCGGGGGATTTTTCGTTCAGGGGGCCGGCGGCACGACCGGTTCGCCCGTCCATTCCCAGTGCCAGGGCTCGTAGGCGTAGTTGATGAAGCCGAAGCGGCCGGCGTTGCGGATCATCCAGCGATAGGCCGGGGTGCGCGACTGGGCCAGGCGGTTGAAGCCGGCCGTCGAGGCCGGGTCGCCACCCGGGGCCATGCCGACATGGATATCCAGCGCCAGCCCTGTGCGGTGGGCTGAGCACTGCGTGCGTCGCACGCCGTCGCAGTTCTGGTCGATCAGGCATCGGACGGCGTCTGCCTCGGGATCGCGATAGGCGGAGAAGATCTTCAGGGCGTCGGGCTGGTTGAATATCGACGGCGCCTCGGTGCGGGCGGTGGCGATCATCTGTCGATAGGCGGCCAGGACACCGGGGCGCAGCTGCATGGGCCGGCCATAGGACTCACCGGCATTGGCATAGGCCAGGTCTGTCGTCGGTGGTGGGCAGTCCTCTGGCCTGATCTTCGAAAACGGCCGGGCCCGGTGCCAGCGCTGCCGCATGGCCTCGAACACCGCCGGCGTCATCACCCCGTCGGCCACCGGCCCGTTTCGCCGCTGCCAGTCGGCCAGGGCGGCGGCGAAGCCCGGCTGGTCCGGGCCGCAGGCAGTCCTGATCTCATTGGCGATCAGGGGCGCATAGATCTCCCAGCCGATCTCCTCGGCGCCAAAGGGCGACCAGATCAGGCTTCTCGCCGACTCGCCGTTGGCCCGGGCGGCGGTGGCGAAGCGGGCATCCTGGCAGTCGCCGCTCAGCGGCGGCGGGGCCGGCGCGGGTGGCCGGGAGACGTAGGTCTGGCCGGTGTAGGCCTCTTCCAGAGTCGGGGCCTGAGTCTCCTGTCGGGTCAGGAACCAGACGCCCGCCACGACGATCACGGCCAGCAAGGCCGCAGCCGCGATCCAGCCGAGCAGGCGCAACAGGCCCTGGATCACCCGGTCAAGAAAACGCAGGATGGCCTGCATGTCGCCTCCAGACCGGTCATCCGGTCACGGCTGCGTCAGCGCGTCAATCGCCGGAAGGTTCAGATAGGCTGCCGCCCCCCGGGCCGCCACCACGCCGCTGGCCAGGCTGGCCTGCAGCAGGTAGCCGCCCGTCGGCGCCTCCCAGTCGAGCATCTCGCCGGCCGCGAAGACGCCGGGCAGGCGGCGGAGCATCAGGGTCTCGTCCAGTTCGTCCAGACGAATGCCGCCGGCGCTGGAGATGGCCCGCTCCAGGCCCTGCATACCCGTCAGGGTGATCCGCGCGCCCTTGATCAGCGCCGCCTGGCTGCGCGGCGATACGGGGATCGGACCGCCGGTGGCTTCGCGCATCAGGCCGATGGCGGCCGGCGACAGGTGGGCGGCCTTGCGCAGGTGGTTGGACTGGCTCTGGCGGCCCTGCGGTGTGACCAGCCTGGCTGTCAGCTGGCCGAGGCTCTGGTCCGGGTGAAGGTCGATGGAAAGCTCGGCCTTGCCGTCACGGGCGATGGCTTCGCGCAGGCCGGCCGACAGGGCGTAGATGGCTCCGCCCTCCAGGCCATAGTCGGCGATCATCGCCTCGCCGCGCACGGTCTGGCCCTCATGGGTCAGGGCGATGGCTTTCAGCGGCTGGCCGGCGAACCGCTCCTTGAAAATGGGGCTCCACTCGACATTGAAGCCCACGTTCGCCGGCTGGAACGGGGCGATCTCGACCCCGCGCGCCGCCAGCAGGCCGGTCCAGGCGCCGTCCGAGCCGAGCCTCGGCCAGCTTGCTCCGCCGAGCGCCAGGATCACGGCGTCGGCGGTCTCGATCGTCGGTCCGTCCGGCGTGTCGAAGGTCAGGGCGCCGGCGTCGTCCCACCCGGTCCAGCGGCTGCGCAGGGCCAGGGTGACGCCCAACTCGCCCAGCCGGCCCAGCCAGGCGCGCAGCAGGGGCGAGGCCTTCATGGCCTTGGGAAACACCCGGCCGCTGGAGCCGACGAAGGTTTCCTGACCCAGACCTTCGGCCCAGGCGATCAGATCGCCCGGGGCAAAGGCGTCCAGCATCGGCCCGGCCCAGCCCGCCGCCTCGCCGTAGCGGCCAAGGAAGGCGTCCAGCGGCTCCGAGTGCGTCAGGTTCAGCCCGCCGCGCCCGGCCATCAGCAGCTTGCGGCCGGCCGAGGGCATGGCGTCGTGCAGCCGCACGCGGGCGCCGGCGCGGGCAAGCGCTTCGGCGGCGATCAGGCCGGCGGGACCGGCGCCGATGATGGTCACGGTTGGGGACATGGCGGGCTTGTAGCAGGTTCGCGGCTCCGTGAACGGTCGTGATGGAGCAGTGGGCCAGCCGGCGCGTTTCCGGTTGCGGGAAATTTTATGCGCTCCCGGGAAACCAACCGGGATCTGGCGCGCTAGTCCCTCGTGCAACAGACACGGAGGGAACATCCAATGCGTATCATCATCGTCGCCGCCGCTGCTATCGGCGCCCTGTCCCTGGCCGCTTGCGGCAGCCCCGCCGAGAAGGCCGCTGAGAAGCAGGCCGACGCCGTGGAGACTCAGGGCGAACAGACCGCCGACGCCATGGAGGAACAGGGCGACGTCGCCAAGGACGCGGCCGTGGCCCAGGGCGAAGCCACCGAAGACGCCATGGACAACAAGGCTGACGCCACCGAGAAGGCCGCCGATGAAAAGGCCGACGCCATCAAGGAAGCCGCCAAGCAGTAGTCTGGCCGCCATCACCTGACAGACAGCGCCCTCCGGCTCCGGCCGGGGGGCGTTTTGCTTTGGGGACGAGGCGGGGACTGGTATCAACGGCCTCATGACCCAGACGCCCAACACCGCCCAGATCGACTACTGGAACGACACCCCTGGCCTGACCTGGGCCAGCCTGCAGACCCTGCTCGACCGCCAGATCGCCCCGCTGGGCGAGGCGGCCATGTTCGCCCTGGCCCCCCGGGCCGGGGAGCGCATCCTCGACATCGGCTGCGGCTGTGGCGACACCACGCTCGCCCTGGCCCTGGCCGTTGGACCCGAAGGCCAGGTGCTCGGCGCCGACATCTCACGGCCGATGCTCGAGGTGGCGCGCCAGAGGATCGCGGCGGCCGGCCTGGCCCAGGCCTCGGTCATCGAGGCCGACGCGCAAGGCCAGGACTTCGGCGCGGGCCAGTGGGACGCCCTCTACTCGCGCTTCGGGGTGATGTTCTTCGCCGACCCGCCGGCCGCCTTCGCCAACCTGGCCCGGGCCCTGAAACCCGGCGGCCGGCTGGCCTTCGTCTGCTGGCGCCCCCTGAAGGAAAACCCCTGGATGACCGCGCCGCTGGCCGCCGCGCTCCAGCATGTGTCGCCGCCGGAGCCGAGCGATCCGCATGCGCCGGGACCGTTCGCCTTTTCCGATCCCGACCGGGTCAGGTCCATCCTGGGTGGAGCCGGGTTCCGCGACATCACCGTCACACCGCACGACGCGGCCATTGGCGGCAACCCGCTCGAGGACGCCCTCATCGTCGCCCGCAAGGTCGGCCCGGCCGCCCGGCTGATCGCCGACCATCCGGACAAGCGCGACGCCATCCTGGCGTCCCTGCGCCAGGCGCTCGAAGCCAACGACGGTCCGGACGGCGTCTGGTTCGATTCGGCGACCTGGATCGTCACCGCCACGAATGGCTAGGCTGGCCGCCTCAACTTGAACAGCTCGCTGACCACGACGTAGTCGGCGAGATAGCCGCAGCGGGCCAGCGTCCGGGCGCCGGCGGTGTCGAAACGGCCGTCGACGATGAAGGCCGGATCGATATGGACGCCGACCACCTGGCCCAGCACCAGGTGGGATTGGGTCGGGGCGCCGTCGAGATCGGTCAGGTCGATGACCTGCAGCACCTGGCATTCCAGGCTGGCCGGGCTGGCCGCGACGCGGGGGGCGCGGACCAGGCGGCAGGGGGCCTGCTCGAGGCCGGCCAGTTCGAACTCGTTGATCTCCGGGCCGACGGAGGCTGAGGTGGCGTTCATCGCCTGGGCCAGATCCTCGGTGACCAGGTTGAAGACGAACTCGCCGGTATCGCGGGCGTTGGCCAGGCTGTCGCCCAGCTTCTCGGAGGAGAAGCCGATGATGGGCGGCCGCGAGGAGAAGGCGTTGAAGAAGCTGTAGGGGGCGAGGTTGACCACCCCGCCCGCGCTGATCGTCGAGATCCAGCCGATCGGCCGGGGCGCGATGATCGCCTTGAAGGGATCATGCGCCAGGCCATGGCCGTGGGCCGGTTCGTAGAAGTGGGTCATGCCCTGACGGTTAGCGCCCTCCCTGACCGTCGTCGACCCGCAGGCAGGTGCCGGTCACCGCGTCGGAGGCCGGGCTGACCAGGTAGAGCAGGGTGGAATCGAGCTGGGCGGGGTTGCCGATGCGCTTGCGGGGGAAGTGCTGGCTGATGTCGCCCATGCGCGACAGCATGCCGTCCATCATCTCGCTCTCGAAGGCGCCGGGGGCGATGGCGTTGACGTTGATGTGGAACTTCGACCACTCGACGGCCAGGGTCTCGGTGATCCGCACCATGGCCGCCTTGCTGACCGAATAGAGGGCCGCGCCGCCACCCGTGTAGCTGTAGGCGGCCGAGGAGGCGATGTTGACGATCCGGCCGGGCTTTTCCGCCGCGATCCGCCGGCGGGCGAACTCGCAGGCGAGGATCCAGGGGCCACGGACATTGGTGTCGAGCACCGCATCGATCAGCTCGACGCTCATCTTGTGGGCGCGCTGGGCGTCGGGGATGCCGGCGTTGTTGATCAGGATATCGACGGGGCCGAGCGCCTCTTCCGCCTTGCCGACCACGGCCAGCAGCTGGTCGGCGTCGGTGACGTCGAGCGCCAGGGCGACGGCCCGGCCGCCGGCGTCGTTGATCTCCTTTGCAAGGGCTTCCAGCCGGTCAACCCGGCGGGCGGTCAGGGCGACGGCGCAGCCCTGCGCGGCCAGCACCTGGGCAAAGCGCTTGCCAAGGCCGGAGCTGGCGCCGGTGACCAAGGCGACATGGCCGGTCAGGTCGATGGAAGCGTTGGGCAGGGGATAGGTCATGGGTGTTCCTCGCGTCTTTTGCGGGGAGTATCGGGGACTGACGGTGGGTCAGGGAAGCCGGCTATCGAAGCGACCTACGATTATACCCGATGTTCGGGGCGTCACCCCCTGGCTTCAGCTTAAGCCTTTGAGCGTGTTGCCTCTTTCGTAGGTCGCCTGTCACCGGATGTAGGCCAGCGTGTAGGTCGGTTGTTGCTGATTGTAGCCCCGATTGTGCCCGCGCCGGTGACGGGGGTTCGGGGGCCAGGCGGTCAGGCGCCGATTTGTCGATGAATATGTCTAGACATATTGAAATTGGCTAGAGAACTCAGAGCGCTATGGGGGAGGATCTAGTCGGCCATGCAGCCGCCGCCGATCGCATCCTCGATCTGGCGGAAGGCGGTGAGGGCCGACTTGCGGTTGGGTCCCGGCTCTCCGCGCTGAGCGCTCCGGCCGGGATGACGGGGTGGGCTTGCTGAGGCGCCCGGCGCGGGCGACAGTCCTCCCGCCGGTCAGACGAAAGCCCACGATGGCCAAGCGAACCGGCAGGGAGAGACGCGATGGACGGCACGAACACCGTGGGCGGGGGCGCCCGCGCGTCGGCCGGCGATTATGGCCTGCTCATCATGCTGATGCTGATGAACGTGCTGAACTTCGTCGATCGCCAACTACTCTCCAGTTTCGCCAACTTCATCGTTCCGGACCTGGGCCTGTCGAACACGCAGTTCGGCCTGCTGACCGGCCTGGTGTTCCTTGTCTTCTATGCCGTCGCTGGCCTGTTCATGGGGGCGCTGGCGGATCTGGTGAACAGGCCCCGGCTGATCGCCATCGCCATGTTCGGCTGGAGCGCCCTGACCGCCGCCTCGGGCCTGGCCAAGGGCTTTGTCAGCCTCGCCCTCCCGCGAATGTTCATCGGTATCGGCGAGTCGGCGCTGACGCCCACCGCCATGTCGCTGCTGGCGGACCGTTTCCCGCCTGAAAAGCGGGGCTTCGCCTCGGGCTTCTACTACATGGGCGTGCCGATCGGGGTGGGGGTCAGCCTGCTGGTCGCCGGCTATCTGGGCCCGGCCATCGGCTGGCGGAACTGCTTCTTCCTGCTGGGCGCGATCGGGGTGTTGTTCTCCGGGGTCATTCTTCTGGTCCGCGAGACCCGGCCCTCGCGCAAGGCGGCGGCCGCCCTGCCGGACGCGGTCGCGGCCCCGTCGGTGGGTGAGCTGGTGCGCATCTTCGCCCGCACCGTGAAGTCATCACGGTCCCTGCAGCTGGTCATTCTGGGCGGCGTCTGCGTGCATTTCGTGCTCGGCGCCGCGGGCTTCGACCAGCTCTGGCTGGTCCAGGAGCGCGGCTTCGAGAAGGGCGAGATCGCCCGGCTCAGCGGCCTGATCGCCGTGGTCGCCGGGGTGGCGGGCAATCTGTTCGGCGGTCTGATCAGTGACCTGTTCGCCCGCAAGACCGGCCAGAGCCCGGCGATGTTCATGGTCATCGTCCTGACCGTGCTGCTGCCGGTGAACCTGACCTACCGGCTGGTGGCGCCGGACAGCCCGGTGTTCTGGATCTGCATCGCCGTCGCCTACTTCCAGCTCGGCGTCTTCTACGGCCCGACCTTCTCGGCGGTGCAGGCC
Source organism: Caulobacter sp. (assembly GCA_044377925.1). Classification (GTDB taxonomy): domain Bacteria; phylum Pseudomonadota; class Alphaproteobacteria; order Caulobacterales; family Caulobacteraceae; genus Caulobacter. The sequence continues at coordinate 14,507 of JBILYE010000060.1, forward strand.
CTGTGCCCGCCACAGGTTCGCTCGACCGTGGTGGCCTTCTACCTGCTCAGCCTCAATGTCGTGGGACTGGGCATCGGCATCACCGGCGCGGGCATCCTGGTCGACGTGCTGATCAAGGCCGGTATCGCCCAGCCCTACAGCTGGACCCTGTTCGCCTTCACGGCCTTCTCGGGCCTGGCCATCCCCTGCTACTTCTTCGCGGCCCGGGCGGCGAAGAAGGCGAGCCTTTCCGGCGCGCCTGCCAGCCCCTAGAGAGGGGCGATGAGCTGGAGCCGGAAATACGAGGGCGACGAGCCCGTGCGGGTCAACAAGTGGCTGGCGCAGTCGGGGGTCTGTTCGCGCCGCGAGGCCGAGGGGTTGATCGCCGAGGGACGGGTAAGCATCGATGGCGCCCTGGTCGAGGACGTCGGCCGCAAGATCCTGCCGGGCCAGACCCTGGCCCTGGACGAGGCCGGCAAGGAAGCCTTGGACACCAAGCTGACGGTGCTGATCCACAAGCCGGTCGGCATCGTCTCGGCCCAGCCCGAGGGCGACCAGGTGCCGGCCGTGCGGCTGCTGCGGCGCTCGAACCTGTTTGTCGAGGCGGAGGTCTATCCGAACTCCGATCATAAGCTGGCCCCGCTCGGCCGGCTCGACATGGACAGCCGGGGGCTGCTGATCCTGTCGGAGGACGGGGTGCTGGCCAAGGCGGTGATCGGGCCCGACTCCGAGCTCGACAAGGAGTACTTCGTCCAGGTCGAGGGCGACATCACCGACGAGAAGATCAACCTGCTGCGCCACGGGCTGGAGCTCGACGGTCGCACCCTTCGGCCGGCCATTGTCGAGGAGGTCATGCCCGGGCGGCTGCGCTTCGTGCTGGTCGAGGGCCGCAATCGACAGATCCGGCGGATGTGCGAACTGGTCGAGCTGGAGGTTGTGGACCTGGTCCGCACCCGGGTCGGCCCCATCGAACTGGCCGACCTGCCCGAGGGCATGTGGCGGCCGATGACGGCGGAGGAGCGGGCGGCGTTGCTGGCGGCGTCCGTGCCGCGTCCCCCGGCATTTTGACGGGAGGTCAGCGACCGCTGTTCAAACGAGCGTTTCATCCGTATTATCGCCGATAACATAAGAACATCGGGAGAGACGGTCGTGGCGCAGGAAATCGAGCACTTCGACGTGGTTATCGTCGGGGCCGGCCTGTCCGGGGTCGGGGCCGCCAAGCATCTGCAGGACCGCTCGCCGGACCGCACCTATGTCGTGCTTGAGGGCCGCGCCGCCAAGGGCGGCACCTGGGACCTGTTCCGTTATCCAGGCATCCGCTCCGACAGCGACATGTACACGCTCGGCTACGTCTTCAAGCCGTGGAAGGCCGCCAAGGCCATCGCCGACGGCCCCTCCATCCTGGCCTACGTCAACGAGACCGCCGCCGAGAACGACATCGACCGGCACATCCGTTACAACCACATGGTCAAGCGGGCCGACTGGGACACCGCCACGGCCGCCTGGACGGTGACCGCCGAGGTGAACGGCGCGCCGGTGAAGTTCACCTGCAACTTCCTTTTCATGTGCTCGGGCTACTACTCCTACAAGTCGGGCTACAAGCCGGAGTTCGCCGGCGCCGCCGACTTCAAGGGCCGGATCGTCCACCCGCAGGAATGGCCCGCCGACCTTGACCATTCGGGCAAGAAGGTGGTGGTCATCGGCAGCGGCGCGACCGCCGTCACCCTTGTGCCGGAGATGGCCAGGACCGCCGAACATGTCACCATGCTGCAGCGCTCGCCGACCTATGTCGTCAGCCGTCCCGCCGAGGACCCGGCCGCCGAGTGGCTGAAGGCCAGGTTCAAGCCGATGACCGCTTACCGCATCACGCGGTGGAAGAACGTGCTGCTGGGGATGCTGTTCTTCCGCATGGCCCGCAACAGCCCGGACAAGGTCAAGGCCAACATCCTGGGCATGGTGCGCGAGAAGCTGGGTCCCGACTATGACGTCGATACCCACTTCACCCCGACCTACAATCCCTGGGACCAGCGGCTGTGCCTGGTGCCCGACGACGACCTGTTCAACGCCATCAAGACCGGTGCGGCCAGCGTCGTCACCGACCATATCGAGCGCTTCACC